>JAFSRY010000010.1 GCA_017445845.1 Prevotella sp. | reverse complement strand
TCGTCTTCGTCCGTCACGACTCGGCAGACTTCATGCAAGCATGGTCTGCACTCGCTGCTCCGTCCGTTGACTTCGTCTTCGTCCGTCACGACTCGGCAGACTTCATGCAAGCATGGTCTGCACTCGCTGCTCCGTCCGTTCTGCAAAACATAAAAAAACATAAACATGTTTCTGTTTTCTTTGTTTTGCGCTCACTTATCCGTAACTTTGCCGTCGAAATGAAGAAAGGACAATGAACACGAAACTTTGGGACAAAGGCTACGGCATCGACCGCCTGATAGAACAATTCACTGTGGGTAACGACCGCCAACTCGACCTGCGGCTGGCACGCTACGACGTACAGGGCACCCTCGCACACATCGAAATGCTGCAAACCATCGGACTTCTTGAAGCCGGCGAACTGGCTGTGCTCACGACAGAACTGCACCGCATTGCCGACGACATTGAACGCGGCCAATTCACCATCGAAGAGGGCATCGAGGACGTACACTCAGAAGTGGAACACCTGTTGACCGGACGGCTCGGAGCCATCGGAAAGAAAATCCATTCAGGGCGCTCGCGCAACGACCAAGTGCTCGTCGACCTCAAACTGTTCTATCGTGACGAAATGCGCCTGTTGGCACAAGGCATACGGCAACTCTTCGACCGTCTGCTCACCTTAAGCGACCAATACAAAGACGTGCTCATGCCCGGCTATACCCACCTGCAAGTGGCTATGCCGTCGAGTTTCGGCCTGTTCTTCGGAGCCTATGCCGAAACTCTCGCCGACGACATGCGACTCGTCCGCACGGCTTACGACATCGCCAACCAAAACCCGTTAGGGTCGGCGGCAGGCTACGGGTCCAGCTTCCCGCTGAACCGCACGATGACCACCCGGTTGCTCGGCTTCAAGGACCTCCACTGGAATGTCGTCGCCGCCCAGATGAGCCGTGGCAAGACCGAACGCGCCGTCAGCTATGCCATCAACGCCGTAGCCTCAACGCTCGGCCGCCTGGCTATGGACATCTGTCTGTTCAACAACCAAAACTACGGCTTCCTCTCCTTCCCGAAAGAACTGACGACGGGGTCCTCCATCATGCCTCACAAGAAAAACCCCGATGCCTTCGAACTCATCCGAGGCAAGTGCAACCGACTGCAAAACATCGTGGGCGAAGTATCCCTGCTCACCACCAACCTACCCTTAGGCTATCACCGCGACCTGCAGCTGTTGAAAGATGTCACCTTCCCTGCCCTCGACGAGATGCAGAACTGCCTCCATGTAGCCGAATACATGTTGCAACATGTTGAGGTGAACAGGCATATCCTCGACAACCCCATCTACGACTACCTCTTCACCGTTGAAGACGTCAACAGGCTGACCCTCGGCGGCACACCCTTCCGCGAAGCCTACCAACAGATAGGCCGACAAGTGCAGGACGGCACCTACCGCCCCACCCGCAGCGTTCACCACACCCACGAAGGCAGCATCGGAAACCTCTGCAACGAAGAAATACGAAGAAAAATGGAGGAAGCAGCCAAATGGCTGGAGAATGAGAAATGAGGAATGCTCCTACCCTAACACGACATCCAGCACCATCATCAGGACAAAGCCGACTGCAAAGATACATAAAAAATATCATAAATCCATCACCTTTTCTTTTGTTCTGCCCTCTTTTTTTATTACTTTTGCAGGATAAAAGGATAAAACAAAGGAAACGATATGCGAAATACGATAGACTGCTTCCTGCCCTACGACGGGTCGGAGGTGACAGGAGGGCTGATTGATGCGTTGCGGAACGACAAGTGTGTAAGGTTCATTTACCTGATGGTCGGTGCCGAGTATGCCGGGGGGCACGATTGTCCTGACGACTGCAGCTGGCTCATTGTAGACGGACTTTTGTCGAGTGCAACGGTGACGGCAATAGCCGAACAGACACAGGCTCCCTATACCTTGCTCTTCACCCGGACCGATACCGTCGTCCTGGGACAAAACGCCATTGAACGTTTTTTGCGGACAGCGGAAGAGACGGGGGCGGCGATGGTTTACAGCGACTATGCCCAGCATCCACTGATTGACTATCAGGAGGGTTCGCTGCGCGACGACTTCGACTTTGGCAGTCTGTGGCTGTTGCGGACGGAGCTGCTGAAGACGCTGTTGGCCGAGATTGCCTCCCGCGGTGAAGACCCCTTCAGTGCGCCCCTGCTGCCCGACTACCGTTATGCCGGTCTCTATGCCCTGCGTCTATACCTGAGCCGGAAGGGGACGCTCTATCACCTGAACGAAAATCTCTATGCGATGGAGGAGACCGACCACAGGGCGAGTGGCGAGAAACAGTTCGACTATGTGAACCCCCGCAACCGAGAGGTGCAGGTGGAAATGGAAAAAGCCGTCACGCAACACCTCGGCGAACTTCATGCGTTGGTCGACACGAAGAGCTATGTAGCCCCCGACTTCGACGAGCAGGAGTTTCCGGTGGAGGCATCGGTCATCATCCCCGTATACAATCGCGTGAAGACCATTGCCGATGCCATCCGCTCGGCCCTTGAGCAGGAAACAACCTTCCCCTTCAACGTCATCGTCGTCGACAACCATTCTACAGACGGGACGACGGAAGTGATTGCCGAGGGTGGGCATCTCATCCACATCATTCCTGAGCGCACAGACCTCGGCATCGGTGGCTGTTGGAATGTAGCCATCAACGACAGCCGTTGCGGACGCTTTGCCGTGCAACTCGACTCCGACGACCTCTATTCGTCACCCCACACGCTGCAGCGCATTGTCGATGCCTTCTATGAGCAGCAGGCAGTGATGATTGTCGGTTCCTACCGTATGTGCGACTTCAACCTCAACACGCTGCCGCCCGGCCTCATCGACCACCGCGAGTGGACCGACGAGAACGGACCCAACAACGCCCTCCGCATCAACGGCCTCGGTGCACCGCGTGCCTTCTTCACCCCGATACTACGCCAGTGGCAGTTCCCGAACACCAGCTATGGCGAGGACTATGCCATGGGGCTATGCCTGTCGCGACAGTACCGCATCGGCCGCATCTACGACGAATTATACCTCTGCCGGCGATGGGGAGGCAACAGCGATGCAGCCCTGAGCATTGAACGGCAGAACGTCAACAACCTCTATAAAGACCGTCTGCGCACGATGGAACTGCAGGCACGACGCAACGGCCAGACACCCAACCACACCGAACAGGGCGAGGCATCGCGTTTCTTCGACCGACAGCTGGAGTTGTGGCCTGATGCGCGTCGCCGCTACCGGGAACTCATCCACGCCCAGAGCCGCGAGTTGGAGTGCGGCGAAGACACGCTGAAAGTGCAGTGGAACCCGGCGCGCATCGTCTCTACTGGAGCAAAAATCGACAAGGACACCATCAACGAGCGACCCTGCTTTCTTTGCGATGCCAACCGTCCGGAGGTGCAGATCAGCAAGACCGTCGACAACGACTATCTTCTGCTTGTCAACCCCTTCCCTATCCTGCCGATGCACTTCACCATTCCCAACCGGAAGCATACGCCTCAGCGCATCCTCGGTCATTACGGTGAGATGCACCGCCTGCTGAACCGCTATCCGGAGCTGACCGTATTCTACAACGGTCCGCAGTGCGGTGCCAGTGCCCCCGACCACATGCACCTGCAGGCGGGCACCCGCGGCATACTACCCCTGCAGAACAGCTGGCCTCGCCTGAGCCGTAACCTCGACATTGTCTATCACAGTTCCGACGAGGAATACATTGCTTTGGTGCGCGACTATGTATGTCCCGTCTTCGCCATCATCAGCCGTACGCAGGCCGGCGACGAAACCCTCTACGGCATTCTCTACAAAGCCCTCCTGCAATGCAAGGCTATCAACGGTGAAGGGCGCGACGAGCCTTCGCATAACATCCTGGCATGGCGGCAGGGCGACGACTTCATCAGTCTTGTCATCCCTCGCGCCAAGCATCGCCCCGACTGCTACTTCCATGAAGGACCGAGGCAGATGATGGTCAGTCCTGGAACGCTCGACATGGCAGGATTTATCGTCACGCCACGCGAAGAAGACTTCCGCCGCATCACCGCCGAGCAGGCCGAAGCCATCATTGCCGAATGTGGCATCAGTCGGCCGAATGCCGACGACATTGCCAACCGCATACGCCATCAGTCGGAACAACTCACGGCGCACGTACCGGCATCACTCTTCGACGGCGAGGAGCCACAGGTGAAGGTCGGCATCGTCAGCGGCACCTCACTGTCGTTCGTACTCAATGCGCCCTATGCGGCGAAAGGTCAGACCGTGGAAGGCCCGCAGGAGGTGACCTTTGCCGACGGCGGCATCCTCTGGCACGGCCAGCCCTATCGCGAACTGACCTTCAGACCCATAGCTCCCCTCACCGGACATCCTGAGCCCAGTTTCTCCCTCAACGATGTCATCATCGGTGTCAACTTCCATTGGGAACGCCACGAGACTCAGACCTTCCAGGGCATCCTGCGACTGGTTGTCGAGGAAGACAAGGTATGCGCCATCAACATTCTGCCCGTAGAGCAGTATCTTGAAAGCGTCATCTCCAGCGAGATGAATGCCACGTCGTCGCTCGAACTACTGAAGGCACATGCCGTCATCTCGCGCAGCTGGCTGCTGGCACAAATGCTCCGAATCGAGCAACATAAGCATCAGGAAGAGAACAACTTCTTCTCGTTCATCAAGCACGACGGAGAACTCATCCGCTGGTACGACCGCGACGACCACACCATCTTCGATGTCTGCGCCGACGACCACTGCCAGCGCTACCAGGGCATTACAAGAGCCTCCAACCCCCATGTGGCAGAGGCTGTAAAGGCTACGCGCGGACAAATTCTGATGAGTCAGGGAGAAATCTGTGACGCACGGTTCTCTAAGTGCTGCGGCGGTCAGACAGAAGAGTTCCAGTATTGTTGGGAGAACATCCGCAAGCCCTATCTCGTTTCAGTGAAAGACCCCTTCTGCAACACGCGCGACGAGCGCATCATCCGACAAGTGCTCAACGACTACGACCAGGAGACGCAGGACTTCATCGACTGGCACGAGGAAATCACCAACGACCACCTGCAGGAGCTGCTGCGACAGAAACTGAACCTCGACCTTGGACCCATCGTCGACCTTGTGCCACTGGAACGAGGCAAGAGCGGGCGCATCTGGCGACTGCAGATTGTGGGCACGAAGGGGTCATTCATCATCGGTAAGGAACTTGAGATACGGCGCGCCCTCTCCGACAGCCACCTGAAGAGCAGCAACTTCGAAGTACAGAAGGCATACTCTCAAACCTCAACCCCCACTCGCCTCCCCTCAGGGGAGGACGGGAGAGATTCAAACATCCCCTCCTCCTTCCACCTGCACGGCCACGGATGGGGCCACGGTGTGGGACTCTGCCAGATTGGTGCTGCCGTCATGGGCGAGCGAGGCTATCAATACAACGACATTCTCCTGACATACTATCAGGGAGCAGAAATACAAAGAATATATGAATAAGAGAAATCCTTGGACATGGGTGCCTTCACTCTATTTTGCCGAAGGCCTGCCCTACGTCATTGTGATGACCGTCTCACTGGTGCTCTACAAACAGATGGGACTCGACAATGCCGACATTACCCTCTACACATCATGGCTCTACCTGCCATGGGTCATCAAACCCCTATGGAGTCCGTTCGTCGACCTCATACGGACGAAGCGTTGGTGGATAGTGTCGATGCAACTGCTCATCGGAGCTGCCCTCGGCGGTGTTGCCTTCTCCATACCGACATCGACATGGCTGCAAAGCTCCTTGTGTTTCTTTTGGCTGATGGCCTTCGCCAGTGCTACCCACGACATTGCTGCCGATGGCTTCTACATGCTCGGCCTCGACCAACATCAGCAGGCCTTCTTCGTTGGCATACGATCCACTTTCTACCGTATAGCCACGCTCTTCGGACAGGGAGTGCTCATCATGATTGCCGGCAACCTGCAGGTGCTGGCCCGCAACGGAATCCCCTTCTCGTGGGCCCTCGTCTTCTACGGCACGGCAGGACTGATGATTGCCCTGTGGCTCTGGCACGGCTACATTCTGCCAAAGCCCAACGAAGACAAACCGAAAGAAGACGAACGCGCCAGTGACATCATGAAGGGATTTGCCGATACCATCCGCACCTTCTTCACCAAAGCCCCTGCCCGCACCGTCGTCATCGCCATCCTCTTCATGTTGCTCTACCGTATGCCGGAAGGACTGCTGGTGAAAATATCGACCCTCTTCCTCCTCGACGGCCGCAATAGCGGCGGACTGGGCATCACGCCGCAGGAATTAGGAATGGTGCAGGGCACCGTCGGTGTCATCGGGCTCACCCTCGGCGGCATCCTCGGCGGCATCGCTGCCGGACGTCACGGACTGCGCCGCTGGCTGTGGCCAATGGTCTGTGCCATCACCCTGCCCGACATCGTATATGTATACTTGAGCTATGCCCTGCCCGAAAGCCTTCTCATCATCAATGCGTGCGTCTTCGTCGAACAATTCGGCTATGGCTTCGGCTTCACCGCCTACATGCTCTACCTCATCTACTACTGCCAGGGCGAATACAAGACCTCACACTATGCCCTCTGTACGGCTTTCATGGCACTGTCGATGATGATTCCCGGACTCTTTGCCGGCGCATTGCAACAGGCCGTAGGCTATCAGACTTTCTTCCTCATTGTCATGGCAGCCTGTGCCATCACCTTTCTCGTCACCGCCTTTATCGACGTTGACCCTGAGTTCGGAGTAAAGAAAGAAAAATGAGAAATGAGAAATGAACTGTCTGCAAACCGGCAGGTCATTTCTCATTCCTCATTCCTCATTTCTCATTATATAGTCGTTCATATAATAACCGTGGCCAATGTCGAAGTCACCCTGCCGGTCGATGTGCATTCCCATGCGGCGATAGAAACCGAGGGCGGAGTTGTAACGGTTGACATTCAACTCCAACTTGCACGGCGTCGGATGAAGGGATTGAATGAGGTCGACGACGGACCGGAAGAGGAAGCGACCCGCACCGGTGCCTTGCCGGTCGGGTAGCACATAGAGTTTCTGCAGATGGAATAGGTCGGGGGCCTGCCGTTCTACCGAGGCATAGCCGATGGGGTGGCCTTCGCTGAGACAGAGCAGAAAGATATGCCCCTCGGTCATCTGCCGTTTCAGGCTGTCCTCGGAGTACATCCATTCCATCATGTATTCAATCTGTTCTTCGGTGATGATGCTGCGATAGGTGGCAGGGAATATTTTCCATGCCAACTCACGAATGACTGGAATGTCGTCCTCGTTGGCCCGCCGAAGGGTATAGTTGTTCTTCGCGTTGTCCATTTTGCCTGCTCCCACTTTTCTCTTGTCGGCTCGGGATTATCACCTTTTCAATTGTTCTATCAGTTCTTTCATCCCCTTGCTTGCACCCTTCTGAATGTGGGTGAGGTTGGGGATGCCGGCCGTAGACACGTTTTCGGGGTCGATGAGATAGATGGGGGTGCCGGGACGGACGTAGTGGACGAGGCCGGCGGCAGGATAGACATTGAGACTGGTGCCGATGATGACGAAGATGTCGGCTTTGGATGCCTGTTCGGCAGCTTCACCAATCATTGGGACTGACTCGCCGAAGAATACGATGAAGGGTCGCAGCAGGGAGCCGTCGCCGGCCTTCTCGCCGGGTTGCACCTCGCAGTCGTCCTCGGTCAGTTCGCGCACATAACGCTCGTCGAACTGGTCGCGGCTCGAACAGACTTTTGTCAATTCGCCATGAAGGTGGACGACGCGCGTCGAGCCCGCTTTTTCGTGAAGGTTGTCAACGTTCTGGGTCACCACGACGACATCGTAGTCTTTCTCCAGTTCAGCCACCAGCCGATGGCCTTCGTTGGGCTGGGCGGCAAAGAGTTTCTTACGAAGCCCGTTATAGAAGCGGTTGACCAGTTCAGGGTCGGCCTCCCAACCTTCGTGGCTGGCCACTTGCTCCACGGGGTACTCTTCCCACAGACCATCCTGTCCGCGGAATGTCTTGAAGCCGCTCTCTACCGACATACCGGCTCCAGTGAGGAATACTATTTTCTTTTTCATATCTATTATTGGTCGTTTGGTAGATTGGTCTACCAAACGACTAAACCATTATTACCTGATTTTCAGTAGCTTCACGCCATGTGAAGGTATGAAGAAGAGACTGTTGTCGAGGTCTTTCTGTCGCCAGAGGTCGCGGGCCGACTCGAAGGGTTTGCTGAAGCCGAGGGCCGTGCGATAGTTGGCGAGATTGACGTTGAGGTCGCCATTGCCCACATTGAAGAGCCCCACGGCATGGCTGCCGTCGGCCAGCGGACGTATCCATATCTGCAGGTCACCGTCGACGACGGCCTGACGGGCCTGTTTGCCGAGAATGTCCTGATTGACTGCGTTGACTTCGTTGTTGCAGAGCAGTGCCACCGTGAAGTCATCCATCTGGGCAACGTCGCAACCGATGAGCATGTTCGATGCCAACAGGGCCCAAAGTGAGATGTGGGTATACTGTTCGTCGGGCGTCAGCCGGGTGTCACGCAGGTTATTGCTCCAACCCACCTTACCCACGATGAGCATGTCGGGGTCATTCCAATGGCCGGGTCCTGCATAGGGCTCGAGTCCTACCTGAAGGCCGAAACCTATTTCATAAAGCGACTCCCAGGTGTCGGTGATGTCGCCGGTGGTACGCCATGAGTTGGCATCGACGGCATGGCCCCACTTCCACACTTCAGACATACCATATTGGCAGAGTGAATAGAAGATGTCGCGCGGCTGCTCACGAAGATACTGCTGCATCTTCATGTATGGTCGGGCGAAGGCGGCGACGGAGTGGTCGTTATGCTTATCGTATTCGCGACCATAGCCGCACCAGTCGTACTTCAGATAATCGACGCCCCACTCGTTGTAGGTCTTGGCATCCTGTTCCTCGTGGTCGATGCTGCCGAGGTAGCGGCCGCAGGTGTAGTCGCCGGGCGAGGAATAGATGCCGAACTTCAGACCGTTCTCATGCAGCCAGTCGCCAAGGCCTTTCATGTCGGGGAACTTCTCGTTGGTGCCGATGGTACCGTCGGGATTGCGTTCTGCCGACTCCCAGGCGTCATCGACATTGATATAGGCGTAGCCATAGTCGGCCAAGCCTTTGTCGATAATGGCCTGAGCCGATGAGATGACTTTCTCCTGAGACACTGACAGGCCCCAGCAGTTCCATGAGTTCCAACCCATAGGCGGCGTGAGGGCAATCTTCTCTCCCACCTTCAGCGTGAAGGCCTGCTCGGTCTTTCCCTTACCATTTTCGGCAACGAAGGTCAGTTTGTAGTTTCCAGCCTTCTTCACAGCTCCCGATATGACACCCGTCTGAGCATTCACCTTCAGACCTTCGGGCATCCCCTTGATGCTATACTTCATGGGTTTCTCACCCGAGAAGGCCATGCGGAGGATGACAGGCGAGCCCGTGCGCACACCATACACCAGCGGACCGTTATAGCGCGGCGTTAGCGGAGCGGCAGGAGTGAGGATATATTTGGGTGAATAGTTCTCTTTGGCCTGAGCTCCCGACTTAGCATCGGTGTAGGTGGCCTTCAGACGCACTTGCTTGTGAAGGTCGTAAGGAACGGTGAGCGGCTTCGACTTCTTGCCGATGGCGACAGTCTGCGATGACAGTTCTTTGCCATTCTCAAGGTCGATGACCTTTACGTCCAGCGAGCCTTTGACGGCAATCTTCGAGTTGACAGCCACCTTGCAGACGCTGCCCTCGGGAGCATTCACCTCAGTGAAGTTGATGTCGATGATGTCATTCAACAGGACAGGCGCTATCGTCACCTTTCCGCCGAAGATGCCGCCAGGGTCACCGCCGTTGTAGACACGGACAGCAATCACATTCTCCTGATCCCAGTGGATGTCCTTGGCATCAACCACATAGTTGCGCCAGTCGTCCCATGCCATCTTGAAGCCGCCAGCATCGTGAGGCATCGAGCCCATTTTTCCAATCAGCTTGCCATTGAGGTAGGTTTCGTCGCAGTCGTCAACCTTGGCAACGGAAATCTTTATGGCATTTTTATTGAAGGCTTTGTCGAGCAGCGACTTAGGAATAACGGCCTTCATACGATACCAGGCATAGTTGTTCGGGTTGGTAACACCGAATTTTGTCCAGAGTTCTCCTACGGGTACCTTCTGCCACTGGCCATCGTCAAACTTCACGTCTTTCCAGGCAATGTTGTCGCCCGTCTTGAAACGTGCCTCACTGATAGTAATCTCCTGAGCCTGCACAGAGAGAAGGCTCATGGCTGCAAGAGCCATTGTCATTAAATGTTTCTTCATAATGGTTGAATCGTTAAATATTCGTCTTTTGGCGCAAAGTTACGAAATAAATTCATAAAAAAAGAAAATAAATCGATGTTTATTCGTTTTCTATCATTATTTTAGCTACCTTTGCACGGCTTTTGTATAAAGCATTCGTTATAGATGATGCATTCTGAACGATAGACAAGCATTTTGCACAATTTTTTTTTGATGTTAGATAAAACAATAGAAGTTTTTTGATTTTTAGATGAACGTAATTACCAAAACCATTCAATTGGCCGATGGAAGAACCATCACCATTGAAACCGGAAAACTGGCCAAGCAGGCTGACGGCAGCGTCGTGCTCCGTATGAACAACACCGTGCTTCTGGCCACTGTATGTGCCGCAAAGGATGCCGTTCCAGGCACTGATTTCATGCCTTTGCAAGTTGATTATCGCGAGCAGTACTCTGCCGCAGGACGCTTCCCCGGCGGATTTACCAAGCGCGAAGGCAAAGCCAGCGACAACGAAATCCTGACCAGCCGTCTGGTCGACCGTGTGCTTCGCCCGCTTTTCCCCAGTAACTATCATGCTGAAGTATTCGTTAACGTGATGCTGCTCAGTGCCGATGGCGTTGACCAGCCCGACGCTCTTGCCGGTTTTGCCGCTTCGGCAGCCCTGCAGTGCTCGGATATACCCTTCGAGTGCCCCATCTCTGAGGTGCGCGTAGCCCGTATCAACGGCGAGTATGTCATCAACCCCACCTTCCAGCAGATGAAGGAAGCCGACATGGACATCATGGTCGGTGCATCGGCCGACAACATCATGATGGTGGAAGGCGAAATGAACGAAGTGTCGGAACAAGACCTTCTCGGTGCCCTCAAAGCTGCCATGGACGCCATCAAGCCCATGTGCGAACTGCAGGCCGAACTCTCCAAGGAACTTGGCAAGGATGTCAAGCGCGAGTATAACCACGAGGTCAACGACGAAGCGCTGCGCGAGCGCATGAACAAGGAGCTCTACCAGCCCGCCTATGACATCACCAAGCAGGCACTGCCCAAGCAGGACCGCGCCGATGCCTTCGAGAAACTGCTCACCGACTTCAAAGAGAAGTTCCTGGCTGAGGTTCCCGAAGACTCCGAAATCTCCAAGGAGGAATATGATGCCATGATGGACCGCTACTATCACGACGTGGAGCGCGACGCCATGCGCCGCTGCATCCTCGACGAAGGCATCCGTCTCGACGGTCGTAAGACCACCGACATCCGCCCCATCTGGTGCGAAGTATCGCCGCTGCCCATGCCTCACGGAAGTGCCATCTTCACCCGTGGCGAGACGCAGAGCCTCTCTACTTGCACCCTCGGAACGAAACTCGACGAGAAGCTTGTCGATGACGTACTCGACAAGAGCTATATGAAGTTCCTGCTCCACTACAACTTCCCACCCTTCTGCACCGGTGAGGCTAAGGCTCAGCGCGGCGTAGGACGTCGTGAGATTGGCCACGGCCATCTGGCTTGGCGCGGACTGAAGGGACAGATTCCTGCCGACTTCCCCTACACGGTTCGTCTGGTGTCACAGATCCTCGAGTCCAACGGTTCCTCATCCATGGCTACCGTATGCGCCGGAACCCTGGCCCTGATGGATGCCGGTGTGCCCATGAAGAAACCCGTCAGCGGTATCGCCATGGGACTCATCAAGAACCCCGGTGAAGACAAATACGCTGTGCTTAGTGATATCCTTGGCGACGAGGACCACTTGGGCGACATGGACTTCAAGACCACAGGTACGAAGGACGGCCTGACAGCCACACAGATGGATATCAAGTGCGACGGCCTCTCATTCGACATCCTCGAGAAGGCCCTCATGCAGGCCAAGGCCGGTCGTGAGCACATCCTGAAGTGTCTGACCGACACGATTGCCGAGCCGCGTCCCGAACTGAAGCCTCAGGTGCCCCGCATCGTAGAGTTCGAGATACCGAAGGAGTTCATCGGTGCTGTCATCGGTCCTGGCGGAAAGATTATCCAGCAGATGCAGGAAGACACCCAGACCACCATCACCATCGACGAAATCGACGGTGTGGGCAAGGTGCAGGTGTCGGCACCCAACAAGGACTGCATCGATGCTGCTATCCGCAAGATCCGTGCCATCGTGGCCGTACCCGAAGTGGGCGAAGTCTACGAAGGTGTCGTCCGCAGCATCATGCCTTACGGATGCTTCGTTGAAATCCTGCCCGGCAAGGACGGTCTGCTCCACATCTCGGAGATTGACTGGAAGCGCCTCGAGACCGTTGAGGAAGCAGGTCTGAAGGAAGGTGACAAGATTACCGTGAAACTCCTTGAGATTGATCCCAAGACCGGCAAGTATAAGCTTTCGCACCGCGTACTCATCCCGAAACCCGAGGGATATGTAGAGCGTGAGCGTCGTCCACGTCCCGAGCGTGGAGAGCGTGGAGAGCGTCGTGAGCGTGGCGAACGCGGCAACCGCAACGAGCGCCGTGAGCGTCAGCCTCGCAACAACGACCGTCGCTTCGAAGACCGCGACCCCATGCAGGAGCGTGAGCCACATGACTTCAGCGATGCCCTCGACCACAGTCTCGACATCGACTAATAAAAAACTCCAACGGGTGTTAGGGTGACCTGACACCCGTTTTTTCTCATCCTACAACCAACAACTCCCCCCAAAACGACCAAATGACCAAACGACCCTTCCATTATCTCTTCCTGTTCATCGGCTGCCTCTTGTCGACCAGCATGACGGCTCAAGTGCGCCTGCAACCTCTTTTTACCGACAACATGGTACTGCAGCAACAGACAGTAGCACCCATCTGGGGCGAAGCCAAGGCGGGTTACACCGTACGCATACAGACCTCATGGGACAACCAGACTTACGACACCGTTGCCGGCAACGACGGACGCTTCATGCTGAAAGTGAAGACCCCGAAGGCCGGCGGCCCTTACGACATCACGCTTTGGGAAGCCAAGAAACCGAAGCAGAAGGGCAAGGCCGTCACGCTCCGCAATGTCATGATAGGCGAAGTGTGGCTTTGCGGCGGTCAGTCGAACATGCAGATGGAAGTTGAATGGGGACGTGTGAAGAACTACGAAGAGGAAGTGCGCCAGGCCGACAACCATCCCGACATCCGCCTGCTCCATGTGAAGACAACGGCTGCCGCCACGCCGCAGACCACCCTCAACGTCCACGACGGAGGCTGGCAGGTGTGTTCGTCGCAGTCTATCAGGCTCTTCTCGGCAACCGCCTATTTCTTCGGACGCGAACTGCAGCAGGCGCTCAACGTACCGATAGGACTCATCGAGTCATGCCTCGGGTCTACCTTTGCAGAGCCTTGGGTCAGTGCCGAGGCTCTGCACCTGATGCCTTACTTCGACAAGGCCATCCAAAAGGTGGCAGCAATGCCTTCCGACAGCCTGGCGCGCGAGGAGCAATACCACCGCGACCTTGACGACTGGAACCGGCAAGTGGCTGAGGCCGACGGCAACGTCAACTACCATGACGGCCACCATACATTATTATATAATAAGGACTTCGCCGATGCCGCCCGTTGGACCGACATCATGGTGCCGGGCCTTTTCGAAGACCAGCTGAAAGACCGTTATGGGGCTTTCGACGGACTGGTGTGGTATCGGCGCACCGTCGACATCCCTGCCGAGTGGGCAGGAAAGGAGCTGACGCTGAAGCTCGGTGCCATCGACGACGACGATGTGACCTTCTTCAACGGCACAGAGGTGGGCACCCATCTGGGTGTCGCCTTCAACCGCGAATACCGCGTGCCCGCCTCGCTGGTGAAGGCAGGAAAGGCTGAGATAGCCGTCCGCCTGCACGACACGGGTGGTCTGGGCGGCTTCTACAGCAACGAGATGCGCATAGAGGCGGGCACGAAGTTTGTTCCGCTGACGGGAACGTGGCAGTTCATGGCATCTATCGACGAGAAGAAGATGCCCTTCTACCCCACCAACCTCAACCGCGACACCAATGTGGCCTCAGCCCTCTACAACGGAATGATTCATCCGCTGACACCCTTCGCCCTGCGCGGAGCCATCTGGTATCAGGGCGAGTCGAGCGTAGGCCGCGCCTATCAGTACCGTGAGTTGCTGCCGGTGCTCATCAACGACTGGCACTCACGGTTCACGACACCCGACGGCGCCTTCCCGTTCTACATCGTACAGCTGGCCAACCACATGACCGCACAAACCGACCCTGCCGAGGAGTCGACATGGGCCGAGTTGCGCGAAGCTCAGCTGAAGGTGTCGCAGACGATGCAGAACAGCGGGTTGGCAACAACCATCGACATCGGCGAAGCCAATGACATCCACCCGAAGAACAAACAGGAAGTGGGCCGGCGACTGGCACTTGTGGCCCGTGCGAAGACCTACGGCGAGCAGGTGGAATATGCCGGACCACAATACTGCGGCTATCAGCAGGAAGGCCGTGCCATACGTCTTTTCTTCAGCCATGCCGACGGATTGCAGGCAGCGAAAGGCGACCTGAAAGGCTTCGTCATCGCCGGCCCCGACCGCAAGTTCTATTGGGCCAAGGCCCGAATCGACGGAAACAGCATCGTCGTGACAGCACCCGAGGTCTGCCTCCCCGTCGCCGTGCGCTATGCGTGGGCGAACAATCCCGACTGCAACCTTGTCAATGCTGCCGGACTGCCGGCCACCCCGTTCCGCACGGATGAATGGCCCGGACTCTCCATCAATAACTTTTGATGGGGCGACGCCAACCAATTCTACTTCTCATTAATAAGATGTGTCAAGCCCGATAGCAAGGGATGGACCGTCCGATTGTAAGCCTTGAAAGAGCAAAACAAGTTGTTTTGTTTATAAAAATAGACTATTTTATCCTGTAAAATAGGCTATTTTACTCAGCAAAACAAGTTGTTTTGCTTTTCCGACACTTGCAATCGACCTCTCCGATCATTAGTATCGGGCCCTTCAGTTATTAATAAGTGACTACAGCAATAAAAAAAAGAGG
>JAFSRY010000009.1 GCA_017445845.1 Prevotella sp. | reverse complement strand
TTTTATTGGGGCTTATGCTCATCATCGGAGTTACGGCTACTGCCCAGACCGCAGAAGATGTAATGCTTCTGAAGAACCCAACCACCAACAAATGGGGCTATGCCAATAAGAAGCAGGGCAAAAACAGCCCGATCCGAGGCTTGAGAAAGACGGCCATCAACATGCTCGGCAAGACGGGACAGAACATTCTCTCGTCGAGTTATGTGAACGAAATAGACTGGGCTATCCCTGCCCAATACGATGCTGCCGCCACTGATTTTGAGGAGAACCTCGCAGCTGTCGAAGTGGGAGGGAAAGTTGGCTTTATCGACCTGCACAACCGCTTCATCATCGAACCCACCTTTGCACCGATGAAAAACCTTGAAGGCTTCTCGCAAGGGCTTGCCGCCGTGAAGATTGGCGACAAGTATGGCTATATCGACAAACGAGGCCAGGTGGTCATCAAGCCTCAATTCGAACTGGCAAAGAACTTCCGCGACAACATGCTGGCAACCGTCAAGAAGGAAGGAAAGTTCGGTGCCATCGACATCACCGGGCAACTGGTCGTAGAGTGCAAATACGCTCTTGAAGAAGCCATGACCACCGTCCCCATCTCGAACAAAGAATACAGAGAGGCGGCAAAGGCAGCCAAGACAAAGAAAAACAACGACGGATACAGTCAGGTGACCGACGCATTAGAGGCCGTCAGCCGAGAAGTGAACAAGCGCATCAACGACTCCACATGGGTGCAGAAACTCACCTACGAGACTGTCTACGACAACAATCGAAAAGGCATCAACGACAACTACGGACGCATCATCATCCCACCCTACTACGACGACATACGCTACGAAGCCGCCAACCACGTCTACGTCACGAAGATGGAATTCCGCGAAAACGACATACGATATGGAGTCTTCAACGACAGAGGAAAACTCCTCTTCACCCCTATCTTCGACAGCATAGGCTCCTTCTCGAAGGGACGCGCCACCGTCACTGTCAACGGCATCGACGGATGGATTGACACAGAGGGGTATATAGGACCGGAACTTCTCGATAAGCTCTGTGAGAGCGGACTCCAAGCAGAGCAGAACAACGACAAACTGGGGGCACGGAATATATACCGCCGCATCCTGTCAATCGACCCAGACCATGTGATGGCACTGAACAACATGGCACTGACGGACATCGACTTCAAGGATTACAACGAAGGCATCAGCAAGCTGAAGAAAGCCCACGAACTGGCACCCGACAACAAGCTCATCGCCGATAACCTCGAAATGGCCAAGCACGACCGCAAGGAACGCCGATGGAACCGACTGAACACGACACTCTCGGCCGTCGTGGCAGCAGTAGGCATCGCCGGAGCCGGATATGCCATCGGAACAGGTGGGACGGAAGGACTGCAAGCCGCCCACAGCATCATGAAAAGCACCGACGAGACCATCGCCGTCATCAATGGTGAAGAACCGACGAAGACCGTCGGTGAACTTGATATGCCCGAGACGGACTTCCCCACCCTCGACATGTCGGGAACCACAACAGACAGTGCGCCCACAGTCAGCAAGGGCAGCGGCATGAGCGAACAATACTATCGTGACATGTATAGCCGTTGGGAGCGAAATGCCCAATCGGCCTACAACTCGCTGACCGCAGCAGGCGTAAAGGTAAAGAAAAAGAAGAACGGCACGGAGACCGACGAAGGCGGCAGTGCGCTCGGATCATGGGGACAAGCCAACTTCAACGGAATGAAACAAGAAATGCGGCAAGCCCAAAACGAAATGAGGAAGATACGCCAGGAAGCGCGCAAAGCCGGCTATAACATTCCTCAGTCGCAATACGAAAACATCAACGTCAGCTTCTGAAAAAGAGCGTCATTTAAACACCCTATTAACATTCTGCCTGTCAGAACATTACAGCTTTTCAACAAACCGTTCCGCGTGAACAGAAACAAGACCAGCCTTTGGTCTCATTGTGACCAGCCTTTGGTCTCATTGTGACCAGCCTTTGGTCTCGTTGTGACCAGCCTTTGGTCTCATATTGATTTCACGCTCCCCTCCAAGAGAAAAAACGGAAAACGAATAGTGATGGAAGTGAAAAAAAAACATGTTTTCTCATAATTTCTCTTATCTCATTCCTCATTTCCCATTTTATTTGGATAAAAAAACTCACGCTCGGAAAAATAAATGTATTTATTCTTCCTCACTTAATCGTTTTTTTCGTAACTTT
>JAFSRY010000097.1 GCA_017445845.1 Prevotella sp. | reverse complement strand
CCGAACCGAAGGTCGACGGAGTCAAAGTAGAATGAATTAATTTATGATAATTCATGGGCAATTCGTGATAATTCATGTCGAATAAAAACTCGATAAATGGTTCTTTCTTTGACATGAATTATCACGAATTATCCATTAATTTTATGAATGGGAAAAATTGAACATAGGAAAAATATCTGTTTGATTTGCTTAGATTTGAACGATTTCTCGCCGCAGGCGACTGAATACCTTAACCTCGCTTACATGTGAGCCAATGGCCGTTTTCCCTGATAGTTAAATTCCTAACTTAAGTTTCGTGTTTGCTCAACTTCCTTAACTTCCTTAACTTCCGAACCGAAGGTTGACGGAGTCAAAGTAGAAGATGTCTTTTATTTGAGAGATGTCTTCTTTTTTTCCTTGTCGTTTTATTTCATCAGGAACTTGCTGTTGAGGTAGTCGCTGAAGGCGTCACGGTAGAGGTCGCCGATGGGCAGGAACGTCGCTTGCTCGATGGAGGAGTGGTTGGCCGAGGTGCTTGGGTCGTTGAGGATGACACGGTTTTTGTTGACTTCCTGAATGTGGCGCAGGTTGATGATGTAGGAGCGGTGGATGCGCATGAAGTTCTTTGGCAACCGTTCTTCGAGTTTCTTCATGGAAAGGAGAACGGTGAGCGGCTTCTGCCCTGTCGTGAAATGTATCTTGAGGTATTCGCTCATGCCTTCGATGTAGAGAATGTCGGTGAGGTGAACGCTGACGATGCGGTGCTCAGTCTTGACGAACAGGCTGTCGTCTTCGTCGACAGGAGAGACATGCGCTTCTGTGGTATGTCTCAGTTCGTATTGACTCTTCACTTTCAGGGCAGCCCGTTGGAAGTCGTCAAGGCTGAAAGGCTTGAGCAAGTAGTCGACGGCATCGACCTTATAGCCTTCTATGGCATACTCACTGTAAGCAGTGGTAAAGACGACAAGAGGCGGCATGACTAAGGAACGCACGAAGTCGAGACCGTTCAAGTCGGGCATGTTGATGTCGATGAAAAGGGCATCGACGGTTTCTTCTTCCATGACCTTTCGCGCTTCATGGGCACTGATGCATTCTCCGGCAAGTTCGAAAAAAGGCACTTTCTTGATGTATGTGGCGAGCTGCTGCAGTGCGAAAGGCTCGTCGTCGATGGCAAGGACTCTTATCATACGGTTTGGGGTTTTACTTTTTGGGTGGTATGGTTCTTTTAGTTGACAAGTTAACGAGTTATTACTTTTTTAGTTGGCTATTGGGCAGTTTTGCAAATAACTTGTTTACTTGTCTGCTTCTTCACCTTTTCATCGGTATGCTGAGGCTGACGCGGTATTCTTTCTCTGTCTCGTTGATGTCGAGCGAATAGTCATCGGGGTAGAGCAGGTCGAGCCGCTGTCGGATATTGGTGAGACCGATGCCTCCTTGTTTTTCTTCGGATGTATTCTTGTGAATGCTGTTGTTGCAAGAGAAGGCCAGGCGGTCGCCGAGGATTTTTAGGCTTATCTCGATGAATGACGCAGCCTGATAGCTGATGCCGTGCTTAAAGGCATTCTCGATGAACGAGATAAAGAGCATCGGTGGTACCTCCGTATCGGGACTGTCGGAAGGGAAGTCGGTGGCGATGCGCACTTTGTCGGTATAGCGTATCTGCATCAGCCGGATATAGTCCTGCATGAATTCGATATCGCGTTGCAAGGGGACGGTGGCCTTTGAACCTTCATAGAGCACATAGCGCATCAGCCGCGACAGGTCGACAATGGTTTGCTTGGAGCGTTCGGGCTCTATATCGACGAGGGCATGGATGTTATTCAGGGTGTTCATGAAGAAGTGAGGGTTCAGCTGATAGCGCAGGCGCTCGAGCTGCTGCTCCATCGTCTGGCTTTTCAGCAGGTGCATCTTCTTGCGGTCGCGTTCGTTCTTGAAATAGAGCTTGATGCCGAGATTCATGCCGAGCATGAAAAAGATGACGAAGGTGTTGAAAACCTCCGACACTCCGAAGAACATCGGCAGAGGCGGCTCGGGCTTGTGAGGGCCATGGGGGCGGTGGGTCCCATCGGAGAACCGATGGTCACGGGGGCTTTCCTTCTGATGTCGTGGTTCCTTGTGGCGTTGTTCCATCTTGTGCGGCTCGTGTATATGCCGGTGCATGGTGGGTTTCATGGCCGTCAGGGCAAGGGCGGAGCCGATGAGCAGAACCGCAAGTATCGTGAGATAACGGGCGAGGCGGTGTTTGTAGATGAGGATGGGTGCAACGAGGAAGTTGTGGATGAGGAAAACAATGAAGTAGAGCAGGTAGACTTTGCCTACGTCGATAATCTTTTGCCAATCGAAGTTGTAGGTTTCCTCATGAGTCGACTGTATATACTCACCCAAAACGGGTGCCATGAACAGTGTTGTCCATAGCACCAGATAGATGATGTTCTCGGTGCGGTCTCTTCTAAGATGTTCCTTATTCATTTCTTTTATAACGTTTTTTAGCCGGTTTTATTGCATCACTATCTCCTGCCGCCACCGGGCATTCCGCCGCCCATTCCGCCGCTTGTACTGCCGCAAGAGGAGTAGGGAGAGGACAGGGAACTGACTGTTGCCGCCTGCGAGCCGATGGACGAGACGGTGGCGGCGGTGCAGAGTCCATACCAGTCGGTGCCTGTGGCGCTGGTGTCGGTGTAGACAGCATAGGCGGCGCCCTTTGTCAGGCTGGGGGAAGTGATGAGGAAACATGCCGTTCCATTGAAGGCCCGCTGCATGGTGAGGGTCAGCAGGTTGGCCGATGAACTGTTCAAGCCTACTGTCGTCCCGCTTGCCACCTGACCGCCGAAGACGATGCTCGGCTGGGTCGACTGGCTCGACGGATAGCTGGTGCCGCCACCGATGGCCACGAGTGTGCCGCCGGTGATGATGACCGAATAGCCGCCTTCTTCATTGGCATCGATGCCACATTCCGGCGAGGAGGTGCCGTAGGCAACCGTCGTCCCGCCCTGTACATAGAGGTTTCCGTTGGCATCGATACCGTCGTTGCTCGTTGCCCATGCGAAGACGTTCCCGCCTTTCAGATACAGATGGCTCTTGGAGTTGATGGCGTCGTCGACCGAATAGACTGCCGTCTGTCCGCCGTTGATGGTGATGGCGGCTTTGCTCTCGATGCCTTCCGAACCGCTGTCGCCCGTTGTCCTGACCATGATGTCGCCTCCGTTGATAGAGAGGTCGCCGTCAACCTTGATGCCTTTTGCCTTACAGGTCGAGCCTGTGTAGGAATAGGTGTTGCCAGTGGTGATGATGCGGAGGGTGCCGCCGTTGATGTATGCCTGCTGGTCGGCCTTGATGCCTTTTCCGCCTGCGCCCGTGCTTTTACAGTATAGTTCACCGCCGTTCATGATGAAGATAGAGTCGGTGCCGATGCCCGCCGAACCCTTCACATCACGCTCGTCGCTGTCATATTCGCCTTTGCCCGTGGTGATGAGGGTCGTCCGGCCACCGTTGATGACGATTTGTCCGTCGCTCTTCAGTCCTTTTCCCGCCAGAGCCGACGTCTCTACGTTGATGACGCCTCCATTGACGATGATAGAGTCGTTGGCCTTGATGCCGTGGCCGGAGGCAGAGGTGACATAGACGTTGTTGCCCGGACGGAACTTGATGTAGTCGTCGGCAGCAATGCCGTTCTTGGCATTTGAACGGACGGTGAGCTGTCCGTTGCCGCTGAAAAGCAACTTTCCTTCGCAGAAGAGCGTTCCTTTCTGGTCTTCCTCACTGTCGGCATAGGCAGTGCCGTCGGTGAGATTGTTGGTCGTGCCGTCGCTGACGACGACATAGGCTCGCTTGCCACTCTGCAGGTTCAAGGCTGGTCCGTCGCCATTGGTAATGTCGACTCCGTTGAGCGTCAGCTGGTATTTCTTCTCGCTGTAGAGCTTGAACATACCGTCGGAGGTCGTTCCCGAGAGTATGTAGTTAATGCCTTTTACGGTGGAGGTGACCACGACATCGGCACCGTCTTGCTCGACGACGACTCCGTCGGCTTCGCCGCTGACCGTGGCAGAGGAGCCGTTGAAGGCTATTGCGATGGTCGTTTCGAACGAATTGTTCTCGATGAAGTCTTCGTCGTTGGTGTCGACGGTCTCTGCTTCCGACATGCTACTCTGGTCGGTTTCGATGGTGAATGCGGTGAGGTCGCCGAGTGAACCCGACAGACCCTGGTCGCTGCCTGTCGAGCCCACACCGCCCTGATAGAAGTCGTTCCAATTGCTAAAGTATTCCTCGTCGGACGAACAAGCGGCGACCCAAATAGCCATGAAGGCTATGAGCATTATCCTGAAAATATTCTTCATAACAGATTCCTTTCTATTTGATACCTATATCTTTTATTAAATGATATTGCAAAGGTAGCGATAAAAGCCGAAAGCCGGCAAAAACAATCAACAAAAAGCCCCGTTTCTTCAGCGAAACCGCATTGAAGGGAAGTAACAGGACGACCATCGCCGTCAGGTCGCGGATGCCATTTCTTTTTCTACTGACCGAAATAACTGACGGAGCGTGTGTCGACGACAAATTTGATGTTAGAACCACGAATTACTCGAATCTCACAAAACTCGTTAAATTCGTGGTTCTCTATGACTTTCGAAAGTTGAATTTCTTATTATTTCTTTGCCGTTTGGAAAGAATGTAGTAACTTTGCAAGCGAATATAAACAAGTTAACAAAAACATGGAAGATAACAACAACAATCAGCAGCAGGGCGGACTCCAGTTAGAGCTGCGCCCGGAAGTGGCCTTAGGCGAATTCGCCAACTTGGCCTTGATCACTCACTCCAGCAGCGACTTCGTTCTCGACTTCGCCCGTATGCTACCCGGACTGCCCAAGCCGCAGGTGCGCAGCCGCATCGTCTTGGCACCCGAACATGCCAAGCGCCTGCTCATGGCCTTACAGGAGAACATATACAAATACGAGCAGAAGTTTGGAAAAATCCAGATACCACAGGAGCAGCCACGCACCATCGCACCCTTCGGAAAAGGAAGCGGAGAAGCCTAAAGGCTGCTTTTTATTCGGCTTTTAAGTAATTGTATTCTAATAACTGAGTAGCCGAAGTGTTACCTCTGCTTGGTAATGGCCTTATCAAGAGAGTGTGTCAAAATGGAAATTCAGTCGTCCTACGGACGAGAAATCCTACAAATCTATACAAATCAAAAGTCCTGATAGACAAGATGAAAGATTTTGGATAGATTTGTGAGATTTCTGCGCAAAGCGCACTACCTTCGATTTGACACGCCCTCTCTTGTTTCACCTTTTCACTTTTTAATCCAGTCATACCCCCTGGCCTCAATCTCCTTGGCCAGCTCCGGACCCGCCGTCATGACAATCCGGCCCTGATAGAGCACATGGACCACGTCGGGACGTATCATGTCGAGCAACCGCTCATAGTGCGTAATGACAATAATCGAGGTGTCGGGCGTATGGAGTTTGTTCACTCCCTCAGCAACGATACGCATGGCGTCGACGTCAAGACCAGAGTCCGTCTCATCGAGAATGGCCAGCCGGGGCTCGAGCATCGCCATCTGGAAAATCTCATTGCGCTTCTTCTCGCCGCCGCTGAACCCTTCGTTCACAGAACGGCCCGACAGCTTCGAGTCTAACTCCACGATCTTCCGCTTCTCGCGCATCAACTTCAGAAATTCAGCCGCATTCAGAGGCTCAAGACCCTGATACTTGCGTTTCTCGTTGACGGCAGCCTTCATGAAGTTCGTCATCGACACACCCGGTATCTCCACCGGGTATTGGAACGACAGAAAAAGACCTTCGTGGGCACGGTCCTCAGGTTTCATCTCCAACAGGTTCTTGCCATTGAACCACGCCTCACCCTCCGTAACCTCGTAGAGCGGATTGCCCGTCAGCACGGCAGAGAGCGTTGACTTACCACTGCCATTCGGACCCATGATAGCATGAGTCTCGCCATCAGGAATCGTGAGATTGATGCCTTTCAGTATTTCTTTGCCGGCAATGCTGGCATGTAGGTTTCTAACTTCTAACATGACCTTTCCTCTTTTTTTGAGAGCACAAAGTTACGAAAATTTCGATGAAATGAGGAAAATAAATGAATATATTTTTCCGAACGTGAGAATTTTATTAAATAACTGAGGGCATAACAAAGAACTAAGCCTTTTGAAAACAACAAAAAAGAGTCCCTCCGCCATCAGCGGCGAAAGGACTCTTCATATGCATGAAAAGAGATTTTTATTCTATCGTCCTACCATCATTATCTTTTTATCTTTAGTGACATAGACTCCATGTGTTTTTTCTTCAGATGAAACCTTCTGCCCCATCAGATTATACATCGGAAAAGGGCGGCCGTCCTCCTCATGAAACAAGCTACGGAGTCCTACCGTTCCCTTCTTCTTGTATTGTGGTGACTGAATCGTGAAGTTGTCGAATACCGACGGGGCATACTGCGAGCGCAGACCCACATTGCCCGTCATGACACTTGAAAGGGCATAGCTGATACAAGGTTTCTTGGCATCGTCGATAAACACATAGAGCATCTTCTCCTTGACGACAACCTTCAATGTCACCTTCCCTTTAGAGGTCGTGATATTCTCACCAGAGGCAAGGGCACCCTCATAGCCGCGTGAGACGCTGAATTTAAAAAGCTTAGGTACATAGGCGTTGCCCGATTTCTCCAAGTGCACGTTCAGCGCATCAATCTGGTCCTGATTGTTGCCGGGGTTCCAGGCAAAGAGGTAGATACCACTGTTGCAGCTGGCCATCTCACCAACCATGATGTCTACGCTAACCTTCATCTCTTTCAATGGTGTCTCACTCGGAAAGATGACTTTATACTCGCCATCAGCTGCCACCTTCAGTTTTCCCTCGTTACGAACCACGCCATTCAGGTCTTTTCCATAGGCTTGAAACTCCTGCTCGTCTTCCTCGAAGGTATAGACCACCACGTCGCCACCGACATCATACTTGTGCTCGTCGATGATTTCCTCCACGGAAGCATCATCGATATAGGCACGTTCTGCCGTTGTCCCCTTGTGTTCAATGCCGAGCGCAAAGGTTCCGTTGGCAGGGACTGTGAAATCGACAGTTTCACTCTGGAAGTCATTTCCGTTTTCAATCTTTTTCCTCAGAAGGATTTGTCCATTGACAAGATTCTTCACATAGAGGTTGGTGGTGCCGCCAGTTGACTTCACCTTGGCAGAGAAGCGATAGTCGCCCATTGGCAGCCAAAGACCTTCGAACAGCGAAGCGTCGCCTTGTGCATAGCCGGCATAGTCATCCTGGGTAAAGGTCTCATTCGTATCGACTGTGACAGCCTGCTTCGTGCCGACCTTCTCCACGCCCACGCTGCCGCCGTCAGCACATTCGTCGCTCCAGTAGCAAAGGCCCGTCACCCAAGTACGCTCGTCCTTATAGCCCTTTCCGTTATGGGCCTGCTTGTCGAAGTCGCCGTTGAGGAAGACACTGGAACTCTGTATGGTACCCTCCACGTCATCGGTGACCAACATATTGGTTGCCCACGGGCGAATGTTGTGGATTGTCCATTCAAAGGGAGCAAGATAGGTGTTGTCGTGGTAGCGGATGTCCTTTATGGCCACATAGTTGTGGTCCTCACCCTGTGTATAGTCATAAAGGGCACTCCAACCATAGAACGGGTCGTCGGGCCATGAGCCGGACGACTTGTGACCACCTAACGAACAGTCATAGATGTGAATATTTCTGATTTCCTGATGATAGGCATTCGTTGCTTCCGTACCCCAAGGAATGAACACTGAACCAAATCCGCCGAAGAGGAAGCTATGGCGTACGGTGATATTTGCGGTAGCATTGTCACCCTCAGGTCTCGACGGATAGAAGAACTGTCCGCGTCCGTCATTATATATTGTATTAAATAACACAGCATCATCACTGGTGTAATTCATACAACGGTCTATAATCACATCTTTACAACTGTTAGGACTAAAGCCGTCCGCAGTAACATTTGCAGCATGTTTTTCGGTAACATTGCCGATATAGACATCATCGTCATACACAAGCAGGCAATGCCAGCCGTTGCTACGGCACAAGGTAATATCTGTTATATCAACATGTTTGCATTCATAGACACAAATAGGAATCTGTTGGATGCGATTATCAGATCCCACAGCCAGTGCCGGGTCTCCCACAAAGACCAAAGGGTCTCCCTCTTCACCACCGAAGTCATTCATTCTAATGGTACCACCACCTGTAATCCTAAGGTTTTCACATCCATTGGCATAAATCAATGGAAGGTTTACACATGTATAGGCAGTACACCAGACCAGACCTTCCAAATCGACACTAAAGCCATAGGTCGCTCTGTCGAAACCTCGCTGATGGACTGGCACCGTCTTGTCAAGTTCCTCTTCGCGCTGCGACTGCCATAGCATTGCACCTTCGCTTAAAACGAATTCAAGATTGCTACACATCTTCAGATGCGTCACCACATAGCGACGGCCATGCCATTCATCGCTGCCGGGGACAACAACGCGGCCACCACCGGCCGTCTTCACCGCATCGATGGCCCGTTGGATGGCCTCGGTATCGTCAGTGAACCCGTCGCCCTTGGCACCATAATCTAAGACGTTGGCGGTCAGGTTATAGCTGATATCAAAGCGCTCTGGCTGTTCACTAAAGTCCTGATAGTTCTCTATCTTGAAAGCTGGCGACACCTTTATTCCGTCAACCGATGCCAGAAAGAGATTAGAGAGTTGCGTCTGTTTCTTCCCCTTTATATAGAGTGGGAAGGTGGCCTTAAATTGTGCATCGGCAATGGTGGTTTTGCAGAGTTCTACCATCCGCTTGTCATTGAGGCTTTCGTTCCAGTTGCGCATGTCAGTCTGCCAGAGCGTCATTGTCTTACCGTCATATTTACTATCGACGCGTCCGATGACCTCTACTGTTTCTTTTGTCTTGTCTGCAATACAAGAGGTGATTTCACCGGCAAAATCATAGATGGGCTCTTCACGTTCGAAAGTAATGGCATCTATCTTAACAGTTCCTTCTGAAGCATCTTCGAACGTCAGTTTGAATTGCTTCATATACCCTGTTGCCTCAGTGTCTGATACATTAAAGAAATAGGTGTTGAAGTCGCTATTTGGCTTTACATCGAAAAATTTGTCATACCACTTCTCACCACCGTCAGAGGTGCGGAAACTGAGTTTTACTCGTTCGGCAGCCGTCTCGTTAGCCATACGGAAGAGGAAGGTGTTGCGTAAAGGCAACTTCATGGAATAACGGTCACCTGGGGCTACATCGAGAGTGGGGGAAATAATGGCAGCACCCTCTTTCTCAACGGTGGCAGTCAATGCTTTGTTTTCCCATGAAAGAGAAGCATTCTCTGAATCCATCAGCTGCAAGGACTTTGCGGAGGAAAACTCAAAGTCGGGATAGGTGGGGACAACTTGTATTCTTTTATACTCTGCCGACTGAATGACGAAATGATCCATGCAGTTATTTGCGTGCCAACTGCGAATACCCATGTAGCCTTTCCAAGCAACAGTTCTGTTTACGCTGATGATTGGTATTTCCATGTCACCTAAGAACACATAAAATGTACCATCCTTCATCACAACTTTAAGCGTCACCCACTCGTCCTTCAAAGTAATGGGATTACTCCAAGCCAAGGTGCCATCATAACCTTGTTTATTCTTAAACCCATGAAGTCCGACAACATACGAATCTGTTCCTGCATCATGAGTGACATGAACTTCATAACTCGTTATATGCGCATCGGTGTCAGAAACGTCAGAGGCCTGTAAATACAGTCCACCATCTATTTTGTCGGAGCCTCCCTTCATGTCGATGCTAACCATGTAATTATTCGTTATCGGCGTTTCACTCGGAAAAATGACCTTGTATTCATGCGCATTGTCAAAATTTAGTTTCCCGTCAGCTATCGTTACGCCTCTTTGGGAACTACGGGGGTATATGGCATAATAATCGGCTTCATCTTCAGAAGAAAAGTCATAGACAACAGGCTCTCCTTCAACTTCATAACCACTTGGCCGTTTCTTCATCTTATAATTTGAAGACTGAATAGTGAAGTTGTCAAAAACTGAGTTATTAAAATAGCTACGAATACCCACATCACCACAGAGTTGTTCTGTCAGCTGATAGGAAATGACGGGGGTTGTCAAGTCATCAAGGAAGACATAAAGCATCTTCTCTTTAACGACAGCCTTCAACGTCAGCCATTGTTTTGTCGACGTGATGGTACCTCCATCAGCTAATTGTCCTTTCCATCCGGCTTCGCTATTGAATTTGTAGAGCACAACGGAATATGTCTCAGTAGCGGCATTATGTTTAACATGAATGTCATAGGCATTAAGGAAGTCACCGGCATCTTTCGGACTTGACACAAAGAGATACAGACCGCCATCAATGACGGACATACGCCCCTTCATGTCGACGCTAACCATGAATTCATCTGACAGCGGTGCTTCACTGGGAAAGATAACCTTATATTGTTGGTCGTTGGCTATGCGCAAAACACCATCGGCTATCTTTACTCCTGCTCTTGAGGGGAATGGGTAGACGTCAAAGGCTTCGGCATCAGTTTCAGTGGAAAAGTCGTAAACCGTAACAGGACCGCTTACTTCATAATCAGAAGCCAAAGCCTTCCTGTCATTTGTCTGATGGGCAACGCCCTCTTGGGGTAGGAATAGGCTGACTATTAACAAATTGGCAAGGAAAAACTTTCTCATAACTACTTTTTCTAAGATTTATGAATGGAAATCCCCGGCATGTTCTGTTGACTTTACAAGACGGGGATTTCCCTGTTAAAAACGAAGAATAGAATGTTCTATAGAGCTATTCGTCCCACACAGAACCACTTGTATAGGGAACAAAGTCGTCGTACATTTCCTTAGACATTTGTGTGTCACTGCCGACGGAGTTGTGGAGGCCGACACTCATCAGGTCTTCCATCACTACCTTCTTGATGGAAGGCCGCTTATATTCTTTCTTATTCATAATTGTATTCTTTTTAAATTAATAATACTATTACATGACAATCTTTTTACTTTCTGGCTTTTTTACCATTGATGATAACAATTCCGCTATAGCCGTTGCCGACTCGCTGGCCTTGCAGATTGAAGATTGGAGCCTGTTCGTTATCCTTCACGACGATTTCTTCATTGATTCCTGTTGTGCCGTTCAGCAGGAATGCCTTGGCATCGGCAGCAAGGAGGTCTTCGGGGATTGCCAGATAGGCCTTATGGGCAGCATTGGTGAAGGCGGAACCATTCTCAGCACCCCAGTAGAAACCGATGGAGCCTTCGGTATTCTCGGCGTCGAGCGAGAGGCGGTAGAACTTCTTGGCATCGCCAGTGGTGGTGACGGCCTCGTCGGAACCGAACAACATGCTGGCCTCGTCGCGGGCTATGATGGCAGAGGTAGAAACGAGCTGGTAACTGCCTGGCTCTGCCTTCAGGACAACACCCTGATCGGCAGCAATAATGACAGCATCGGCTGTCGGCGTGTGCAGACCGTCGGCTGTGCTGTAGGTATAGGTGGAGGCGGTCACACCTTCGGGCAGGCGGTAAGCACTGCTGCTGTCGTAGAAGGTGGCATAGCCCGTCGAGCCAATGGTGACGTCGAATGTCTTCATGGCATTCTTATACTGAAGCGACTGGATGGTCAGATTGTCGAAGACCGAATGATTATAATAGCTGCGCAAGCCGATGTTTCCGCTTAACTCCTCGGATAACGTGTAAGTGATGCACGGGTCGGTCTGGTCACCAAGGAAGGCATAGAGTGTTCCATTCTTCACAACGACTTTCAAGGTCACCCATTCATCCGATGAGGTATAGGCTGAACCTGTGGCCAATGTTCCGTTATAGCCGGCATCACTGCGGAACGCATACAGGGTGGGCTGGTAGCTGTTGGTGCCATCCTCGTGACTGACAAACACATTATAGGCATTCAGGAAGTCACCGCCCTCACGTGGATCGTCAATGAACAGATAGAGTCCTCCTGCCACGGCGGTTGACCCACCTTTCAGGTCGACACTTGCCATGAATTCATCTTTAAGCGGGGTGGTGCTGGGGAAAATCACCTTATACTGTTGGTCGTCGGAAACCGAAAGCACACCGTCGGCCACCGTGACTGACGCTGCAGACGCTGACGGATAGACTTCGAAGGCTTTAGGATCTGAAGAGAAGTCGTAGACGACTGTCTCACCTGCCACCTCATATGTTTCCTTTGCTTTCTTCTTATATTCTGCCGACTGGATAGTGAAGTTGTCGAAAGTGCCTTCTGAATGATAGTTGCGAATGCCCATAATACCAGTCCATACGGCTGTCCTGTGAACGCTGAAGACCGGTGTTTCCATGTCACCTAAGAAAACATAGAACATGCCGTCCTTCATGACAACCTTCAACGTCATCCACTCATCGGTGATGATGACAGGGTCGCTCCATATAAGGGTGCCGTCGTAGCCATGACTGCTCTGGAAACCGTGAAGGCCTATGACATAGCCTCCTGAACCAGCATTATACTCCACATGGACTTCATAGCTGGTGAGACGTGCTTCCGCGTCGGAAATGTCAGAGGCT
>JAFSRY010000096.1 GCA_017445845.1 Prevotella sp. | reverse complement strand
CCTTTATCTCTTCCGTGGACGAAGAGGGATTTCCCTGCACCAAAGCCATGCTGAAACCGCGTAAACGCGAGGGTATCAAAACGTTCTACTTTACTACCAACACGTTCTCAATACGTGTGGCTCAATACAAGGCTAATCCCAAGGCAAGCATCTATTTCTGTGATGCAGAAGGTTTCAAGGGAATGATGCTGCGGGGCCTGATGGAGGTGCTGACGGATGCCGCCTCGAAAGAAATGATCTGGCGCGATGGCGACGAGCAGTACTACCCTGGCGGTGTAACCGACCCTAACTACTGCGTACTGAAGTTCACAGCCACCGACGGCCGTTTCTACAGCGACTTCTATCCCCGCAGTTTTGTGATTGAGCAATGAAACAGGAAATCAATCCCAAAGACACAAAGCGGGCCATCGCTTTCGAGCTGTGGATGAAGTCACCCATGCCGATGGTGACGCTCACAAAGACCTTTGATGTGACGAGGCTCTGTAAGGTGAGCCGTAAGCGCGGACTTAAATTCAACATGCTGTTGTGCTGGTGCATCGGTAAGACGGCCTCAAGGATAGAGGAGTTCTACATGCTGCCACATGACGGGAAACTATACAAATACGACCACATGGCCATCAATGTGATTGTGGATAACGTAAAGGGCGGGCTCAGTTTCTGCGACATTGCCGTCACCGACGACCTGGAGCAGTTTAACGCCAACTACCTGCACCTGACCGAGACCATCCGCCAGACCTGTCAGGACATCTTGGACGAGGATGCCGTCATCGTAGGCACGTCGGCTCTGACCGGGACGGAACTCGACTGCATCGTCAACCAGTACAGCGGCATCTACACCAACCCCTTCTTGGCATGGGGACGCTATCGCAAGGGCTGGCTGAAGACCACGCTCCCTATCTCGTTCCAGTTCCATCACGCACAGATGGACGGCGGACATGCCGTGCATTTCCTGAAAGAACTGCAAAAGACAATCAACACGATATGAATGTGAGACCGTTCATGCAAATCCAGGCAGATTATCCCAAATATCTGACAGAACCGGCGACTATATGTTATTTTGCGGTGTCGAAATATTGGAATCATGAGAGATGATAGACGGGTTTTTATTCTGATAATGCGAAATTATTTATCATTTTTGCACATTTTTCGTTTTTATTTCTTAATTTTGTAGCAGGAAATAATACCCCTCTTATCACTCATGCTCCAGATTCGCTGCAAAAACAACAACATCACGAAGAGTTTCCCCGAAGGAACCTCTCTTATCGACGTTTACCAAGAGTATGCCGAAGAACTCCAGTTCCCCTACCCCGTCGTATCGGCCAAAGTCAACAACACCTCTCAAGGACTTAAATTCCGACTCTATCAGAACCGCGATGTAGAGTTTCTTGATGCCCGCGACGGCTCAGGCCACCGTGTCTATGTGCGCTCCCTCTGCTTCGTGCTCTACAAGGCCACCTGCGATGTCTTTCCAGGTTCAAAGCTTTTCATTGAGCATCCGCTGTCGCGAGGCTACTATTGCAACTTCAAGAAGAAAGCCGGCGATCCGCTGACGGAAGAAGATGTTGAAGCCATCAAGTTGCGGATGCAAGAGATTATAGACTTAGACATGCCCTTCCGACGCAATGAGGCCACCACCGAAGAGGCCATCCGCGTGTTTGCCGAACGTGGCTTTGCCGACAAAGTAAAACTCCTTGAAACAAGCGGACAGATTTACAGCGACTATTACACCCTTGGCGATACGGTCGACTATTACTACGGTCCCCTCGTACCGTCGGCAGGCTATCTGCAGGTGTTCGGGCTCGAACACTATGGCGACGGAATGCTGCTGCGTGTGCCCGACAAGAACGACCCCACGCGCCTCGACCCCTACATCGACATGCCGAAGACCTTCGACATGCTGACTGAGAAAGTGCGGTGGGACGTCATCATGCGACTCTCAAACGCCGGTGATGTCAACAAAGCCATCCTGCGAGGCAAGGCTTCGGAACTGATCCAAGTGAGCGAGGCTCTTCAGGAAAAGAAAATTGTGCAGATAGCAGAAGAGATAGACCGCCGTTACCACGATGAGGAAACCCCCATCCGCATCGTCCTCATCACGGGGCCGTCGTCGTCGGGAAAGACTACGTTCTGCAAGCGACTCAGCGTCCAGCTGCTGGCTTGCGGCCTGCGCCCGATGTCGTTCTCTACCGATGATTACTTCGTCAATCGTGTCGACACACCGCTGCTCCCCAATGGCGACTACGACTTCGACAACATTAAGGCCGTCGACTGCGAACTGCTCGACGAACACCTCACGCGACTGATGAAGGGCGAGCGTGTGGAAGTACCGGAATATAACTTCGTAACGGGAAAGCGTGAATACAACGGCAAGAAGCTGAAACTATCCAACGACAGCGTCCTCATCGTGGAAGGCATCCACGCCCTCAACCCCTTGCTCACCGAAAGCATCCCCGACACAGCCAAGTTCCGCATCTATGTGTCGGCACTGACCAGTATTTCACTCGACGACCACAACTGGATACCGACCCGCGACAACCGCCTGTTGCGCCGCATCATCCGAGACTATAACAAAGGAGCCTTCACCGCCCAGCAGACCATCAGCCAATGGAAAAATGTCTGTGAAGCCGAGGAACAATGGATATTCCCCTTCCAGGAGACTGCCGACGTGATGTTCAACTCGGCATTGAACATCGAGTTTGCCGTCCTTCGTACCCATGCAGAGCTGATTTTAGCTCAGGTGCCCCGCAACTGTCCCGAATATGCCGAAGCCCACCGTCTTCTGAAATTCATCCATTTCTTCCTTCCCGTGAGTGACAAAGAAATACCGCCCACGAGTATCATGCGTGAATTCGTAGGCGGCAGTAGCTTCAAGTATTAGAAAGGATTTAGTAACCGTTAAAAAATAAAATAGAGTTCAAAATCGTACCAAGTTATTTTTTTACGGTTACTTAATACTGATAATAGTCTTTAAGGACGCGTGCATCGATGGCAGCTTCGGTCAGCACCTCTAAGAGCATCGGACGGTCGGATTCTTCGGAAACCAACCGTTCAACACCTTCTTTTAATTGCTCCTGGTTCTCTGCTTTCAGATAGACAATATTGTTCTGCAGGCAAATGCCTTCAGCCGAAGCCTGATGCTCTGCCGCCACATACTGACCGCGGGCTGGACTCTTTTCCAGTCCCGGTAACATCCGGAACACACCGCCCCCACCGTTATTCAGCAAAAGAATGCGCAGGTTTCCATGTAGTCGCGTGTTCCACAAGGCATTGGCATCATAGAAGAAACTAAGGTCGCCGATGACACAGAAGACGCGAAGAGAAGTGTCGGCCTGTGCAGCAAAGCCTGCCGCCGTCGACAGCGAGCCTTCGATACCGTTGACGCCACGACAACACCATACGGGATGGTGGGCATAGATATTGGCCAGTCGGATGGCGGTTGAGTTGGCATAATGGACAATAGCATCGGGCATCTTATCGGTCAACACCTTCTCGAAACATTTCACTGCCAGCATCTGTGAATAGTCGGGGGTGTAAGCCCTGGCATGTTCGTCGGCCCGTCGAAGTGCCTTGTGCCACAACGCCACAAAGTCCTTTGTATCAGCCAACGGTTCATCCTTCTCTAAGTCTTCATTGCGGAATGCCCCGCGCTTGCAGTAGTCGTTCATCTTCCTCAACAACAGATAAGGAATGGTTTCCACCAGATAGTCCAGATGCTGGAACGTATCGTCCAAATGACCATCGTCAGAAACCCGAATGAAGGTGGCATCGCCGGAAGCCCGCAGGAACTTCTTCAACCGCTTACTCACGAGGGTTCCGCCTATATACATCACGCAATCGGGCTTGTAGGCAGCGTCATCCCCTACCTTCCTAAGGACCTCATCAAAGAGAACCGGTTCTTGGTTTCCTGCATAGAGTGACTCATGAAGCACCACGGCATAGCAGCGCAGATGTCCGATATAGGCGGCAATCCCGCTGTCCTGACCGATGACCACCATCGGTCGGCGGGCTTTGAAAAACGCCCCGAGCACAGAGTCGTTGATGAGTTCAGGACTGTCGCCGGCATTGAACGACGTTATCTTCCTAACGATTGGAAGTTCTGCAACCGTAAACTCGAAGAGCGGTTCGCTGATGGGGACATTAATATGGACCGGTCCGCCGTAGCACAGCAAAGCCTCCTGAATGAGTCGCTGACAATACCACCGCTCCTCGTCATCGTGGGGTTCGGGCAGGCTGACAGCCTTCTTGACGAAAGGTCCGAGTGCCGTGGGTTGTGGCAGAGTCTGACCATCGAGTTGGTCTATCCATTGGGCAGGACGGTCGGCAGAGATAACGACCAACGGGACATGCTGATAGAATGCCTCGGCCACTGCCGGAGCAAGATTGAGCAGAGCCGTTCCGCTGGTGACGCAGACGGCCACGGGACCGTCGACGGCCAGCGACATACCGAGGGCATAGAAGCCAGCCGAACGCTCGTCGGTCACCGGGTGACATTCGATTCCTGACGTCTCGTAGAGGTTATGAACGATGGGTGCATTGCGGCTTCCCGGACACACCACGGCATGAGTCACGCCATAGGCCTTCAGCAGGGCTGTCAAGATGTTTATGTTTTCCTTGTTGCTATACATGGTTGGAGGGCTGATGTTTAACTTCTAACTCATT
>JAFSRY010000095.1 GCA_017445845.1 Prevotella sp. | reverse complement strand
GGCAGGGGTATCGCCCAGCGATTCGTTGGCCTCCTGGATGGTATCTTTCAGGACGGCCATAGCCTCACGCGCCTTGGTGGCCAAATCCTTGTCCGTGCTTTTGGCAATATCGGACAGGGCCTTGGTCATGCGTTCACTCAGGTTATCGGTGGTCACACCAACCCTATCGAGCTGCGAAATGAGCGCATCGAATGTTTTCTGTATATCGTCAATATCTACAAGGCCGGCGATGCCTAATACATTATCTGCCATAATCGATTCTATTTTTCTATCTGCCTTGCAAACATTCCGAAGAATTGGTTTGCATGCATCGGTTTTTCTGCTTTTATTTCCTTCGTGCCGCCCGTTGGCTTCTTATCGCTCGTCTTGAACGATGGTATGCTCCTATTGAGCAGCATGATATTGATGTATGAGCGATTAAATACGACCTCCTCGTAACTCATACGAAAATATTTCATTACTCCTCCGACGGTTGCCCAGGGGCTGTCGTTGATTTCGGCTCCGTCACCGCCGTCGTCTGTTTCAGGAAAATGATAGAGGTCAAGAAAAAATTTATGTTTAACGTGGCACTCACGATGCCTACCATTTCGTTGAACATATCGACGGTGAGCCGTCTCAGGATATAGCGTTTCCAAAAACGACGCTTCCATTTCGAGCGGAAAAGCAGGATGAGGAACACTTTCTGCATGACGGCTGCATCCTTGTGGTGGGCTATGATCTCGGCCATGACGTTCACTTTGAGATTCTTATCAACCTTATCGGGAAGGTCGCCCTCTTCGATGTTCACGGCCTCTGCTCCCATTTCATAAATCTGCGCGAGGGTTGGCTGGCGCAAATTGAAGCGCATTATTCCCACCCTGAACGGCACCTTTGCTTCGGTCAGGGTATTGGCCACTTTCTTCTTATCTTCGCTTTTCATCTGATTTTTGTATTATTTTCTTCTATTGATTGATAAAAGGTGGCGTGGTTTGGGCTTATCCCTTACCTCACCACCTTTCTGTAGTATTTGAGAAATCTCTCGTTTTATGCCACGGCAGCAGCAATCGTCGGAATGGCCTTGCTGTGGAAGGTAATCTGAACCTGCGGGAATCCGTTCTTACCGATATTGCCAGTCAGGGCACCAGAGGCGGTGCAGCTTGCATAGGTAATGGTGGCCGCAGCGAAATCTCCCATCGCCTTGGTGGTGATGACGAGAGAACCGTTCAGAGATTTTCCGACAAAGTTTGCAACTGCACCGGCTGCATAGGTCGAAACTTTCAGACCCGTCTCTCCGCCGAGAATGGCGTAAGGAGCGTCGGAATCCTCAATCTCAATGGCGCTGCCTTCTGCACCCTGGAATGATGCAGCATCTACCGTAATCTCGGTGATATCAATAGCAGATGACCCCTGCTTGGAGGGTGTAAACACCATGGACGCGATGCCATAAAGGCCAGTTCTTGAAGTTGTATCCATAATTCAAATATTTAATTAGTTACTTTCCTGTTGCAAATCGTACAATCAAGTTCGATGTTGACATAATATGTATCGTCTTTATCCGCTACGGGCCTGGAATCCGCGAAGAAACGGAAATATGCACCGTTCAGGAACACTCCGTAATCATCATCCGTCGGAAAGAGTTTCACGACTTCTTTGACAATAGCGGAAAGCCTCGATGTGTTAGGCTGATTTGTTTTCAGCTTCGGCACATGGACATTGACATTCACCGTGCAAATCTCAATGGCATCCCTATGTACGAAAGGCAGGGAATTGACGGCGATATACTCACCGCTATATCCATCTTCCTTTTCATACTTGAAGACTGAGCCATCCTTTCCACCGAAAACGGCGGCTTTGTTCTGATTGATATACACGGCTGCTGCCGTTACTGCTTCAAGTCCTGTCATATGTTTCCATTCTTCACATCATCAAGAATCTCCTGAATGAGCTTCTTTAACTCGCCTTGCATGAAATTGCGCGTCAGATACAGTACGTTATAGCCTTTATCCTCAACGTGCTTGGCATAGCTCATACCGGCGACGATTACCAGGGTATAGCCTTTCGGCTGGACGTGCTCTTGGGCGAAATCCTCGACATTGGATTTGATCTCCGAATCGAGTTGGGGAATGGACTTGGATTCCGTTTCCTTCTCCGCATGGCCGATGCCCGACTGAATGGGCTTGCCATCGTGATACAGGACGTAGGATATAGAGTTCTTTAGGTTGGCCGTTCTGTCTTTATAACCCTTATGCTCTTTGGCATGCTTTTGCGCATCCATACCCAAATACACCAATCGTGCTTCGATTTTCGTATTGAGTTTTTCGCGGGCTTTCATCAGCTTTTCCTGCAGGGCCTTCAATCCGTTGGCCTTGAACTCAGCCTTTGCCATTATACCCAAATTTTCAAATAACGCTCTTTGAGGGTCACGAATCCCTGCACGGTCATGGTCTTATCAATGGTGCCATCCTTTTTCACGAATCTTATCTGTGCGCCCTCTTTTGGAATGAGGGGATAATTGGCTTTCGTGAGCGCGGCAATGATAGAATAGCGATAGATGTATTCCTTGCCGTCGTGAAGCGTCACGCTCTCGGCCTTATCATTGAATCCGATGAAGCATTTGCCGAAAAGCACTTCTTCTTCGCTTGGCTCGATGGGGTCAAGATTCTCGTCATAGCCCCCTTCGGTCGTAACCGTCACATACAGCTTATCGTCGTATCTCATTCTACCACACGGGACAGTACGTCACCTTATCTTCCCCTTGGTCGCCCAGAACGAGGTCGGCGCTTACTCCTATCCTATTTGCTATGGCCTGGATGGACTTTTTCAAGTCCTCATTGTCATAAGAATTTGAGATAACGTCAACCTTCTCGTTCGTGAGCGTCAGGAGTTGACCGAGCAGAAG
>JAFSRY010000094.1 GCA_017445845.1 Prevotella sp. | reverse complement strand
TCCTCGCGTTGGGCAGACAACTGCGCTCTCATCAAAAGACACCGTACTAATAGACTTCACGCTAAATGATTGATACAAAATAGTTAATAAACAATAAATATCTTCCAATTATTTGGATAGCAACATAGAAGCAATAATATTTTTCCTAAGTTCAATTTTTACCACTCATAAAATTAATGGATAATTCGTGATAATTCATGTTTAAAAAAAGAACCGGTTAACGTGTATATTTCGACATGAATTATCACGAATTGCTCATGAATTATCATAAATTAAGAGTCAACTTTGACACCGTCGACATTTGGTTCCCCCGTTTCGCGGGGGACAGCAATAAGAAAAGTACCCGCTATTTCGCTGTCCAAAGGAAGCGATAGTTGAAGCGTCGGTTGGGTGCGGTGTCACCGTGGATGCAGAGGCTGATGGGATTGTCGAGGTCGGAGGGGTTGTCAGCCCACTTGAAGTCGAAGGCATAGATGTTGTCATTCAGCATCTTTGCCGGCAGTCGGAGTTCCATCTCATTTCCGTTAAGGGCACTTGAGACATTGCCAATCTGCTCCCAATGGTCCTCGGAATAGCGCAGGACACTTCCACCATTCTTTGGGGTGGATGCAGGATTGGGTTTGACGAGCAGGTCGTAGCCATACCATCCGGTTGTGGGTTCGTGGTCGGCATCGATGAGCAGGAGCATCCAGTTGGGGTCGCTGGAGGGCGTGAGGGCCTCGGCAGTGCGGACATAGAAGCACACCTGCCGCTTGCTGCTGACGGCAACCTTTGTTTCGATGATGTCGTTGCGTCCGGTGGTGTCGGTATAGACGAGTCCGGCATAGCCTTTGGCATGTCGGTGGAAAGTGTCGCCACGGGTGTCGCGGTAGCTGATGGCGACCGCCTGCCAATCATCGAAACGGCCGTCGATAGTGATTTTTTTCTTTCCCGTATGCTTTGGTATCGGCCGTGCGCCCTTGTAACGGCGGATGTTCTGCGCCATCTGCATGTAGTAGTTGTCGGTATAGCCGCCTTTCATGGGCTGGATGGTGCGGTTGAACTCGGCATTATACTGGTCGACAAACATAAAGGGGTTCTTGCGCCCGAGCCATCCCACGCTGTCTTTCTGAAAGTATTTACCGGCGGTCCACTCGTTCCAGTCGTTCAGATAGATGAAGGGCGGGTCGGCCTGCAAGGCATCGTTCCATCGTTCCTGAAAGTAAATGCCATAGGCAGAGGGTGCTTTGGCAAGGTCGCCGTCTGTTTCGCTGACTGTCTTATCAAGCCAGGGCACATAGGCTTCGGTGGGCATGTCGCGGTCGTTGAGCGGCGGCTCACCATACTGCCGGGACCACGACTTTCCGACGCCCATCGGCTTGTCGGTCATCGTCACCGGATGCTGCGCCGGCGTGACGGCAGCCTCTTCGAGTTGGCCTTTGTGTCGCGAGACGAGTTCCTGGGGTGACATATTAATAATGTGTGGGTCGGCCATCGAGTAACCAAAGCTCCAATTGTCCTCCGTCCCTATGTATCGCTGCCCGTACCATTCGTAGTAGCCCCACCACATGTTGCGCAGGGTGAAGAAGCTGAATATTTCTTTCGGGTAGGCATCGGCGCTGGTGTCATAGGACCCGTTGGCGTCGTATTCCGGCCGGGCATTATAGAGCAACAGGGGCCGGCTTTCCCACTGAAACCACAGGTCACGGTAGCGGCCGGGCTTGTAATAGCGTTCGTAGAGCTGCGTGACGACGCTGACGGGATTTCCGTTATACGACCAGAAGGTGAACTGTGGTGTCTGGTTGCCTTCGCGTCGCATCTGCTCCATCGTCTTAAAGAGCATCTCCCATTCGTCCCAATAGAGGACTCCATTGGTGACGTCGAGGATGAGCACGTCGACGCCGGCATCTTGCAGCATAGACAGGTCTCGGCGAATGAGCCATTCGTCCTGACTGAGAAAGTATCCGGCTTCGGGTTTGCCCCAATGATAGGTGCCATATCGCCAGAGCGGATGGTCATGTTGCATTCGTGCCGACGGGTCTTCCTGCAGTATTTTCGTCACGTCGGTATAGGGTCCGGGCAGCGAATGCAGGTTCTGCGTGTGCCATGTTATATAGAAGATGCCGACTTTTCGCGGATGACCGGTCTTCATATCACCCACTTCCTCATAGGTAGGCATCGTGCGCCCGAGGGCATCGGTGGCTACCCATGTGTCGCTCATCAGGTCGGTCTGTGCTGTAGTGGAAGTCAAAGCGCAGAGCAGGAGTAAGAAGGAAAGCAGTTTTTTCATAACAGTGTCCAGTCTTCTTCCAGACAGCTCACATGGTGTTCGGTGATACCTTTTTCTTCCATCCATCGGCGGGTCTCCATGGTCTTGAGGGGTCCGTTGGGGTCAGGGTCCCAGACCCATGAGGGCGTCGGCCATAGGCACGCCCTGAAGTGGATGGTTTTATAGAACTGCTCGTTGCAACCGCTTTGCCCATGGTGGGCCATCTGCAGGTAGTCGCAGTCGAGATAATCGCGATACTGCGCCAGGACTTTTTCTCCCCGTTGTGCCTCGGCATCGCCGAGGAAGACGACGCTCTTCGTGTCGTCCCATACGCGGATGACCATCGACTGCTCGTTGTAGCAATGGCGCTGGATAGTCATATCGGCCACGCTGAGTATCATGATGCCGATGCCGTCGATGTCGAACCGCTGTCCTGACTGATGGACATTGATGAAGTCGGTGCCTGCCATGAAGTTGTCAAAGGCATGGTAGTAGCTGCGGGCATGGTCGGCGCTTTCCATTTCGCAGTCGAGGAAGTCGTCCGGGAGTCGCGAATAGATGACTTTGCCGATGGTGATGTCCTGCGGGTCGCGAAGGATGGTGGCAAGGGCTTCCATATGGTCTTCGTGGGGATGGGTGATAAACCAGAGGTCGACATGTCGGCCTGCCTTGACGAGGTGGCGGCGGAGTTTTTCTGCGTCGCTGGCGTAGCCGCCGTCAACCATGATGACGCTGCCGCCGCGGGTCTTCATCAGGTAGGACTCTCCGATGGTGTCGGTGGCTGATGATATCTGCGTGAGCGAGAAATGGCCTTTCATCTTCTTTCCGCACAAGGGTTTTTGTCTTGGTCTCTCTTGTCGGGCTTCGATGATTGTGGCTGCCGTACTCACCGTCGGCGTGGCAAGTGCAGCGAGGGTTATGCCTGATGTCTTTAGGAACTTACGTCTGTCCATAGTAAAATGAGAAATGAGTAATAACGTGTTTACTTGTCAACTCGTTGACCTGTCGCCTAAGCTAACGCCATCATTACTTGTCTGCTGACATTTTTTATTTTTCAAATCGGACGGTGTCGATGTTCATGTTACCGCTGAATTCCATTCTCAGCGCATGGACTCCTTTCACGGCGGTCACAGGGGCCTTCACGGTCTGCCATTGGTCGGCGGGAGGAATGGGTATGTGGTCTGCCATGGTGGTCTTTTCTGCTCCGGCAGACAGCGTCAAGCGTCCTCCTGTGGGTGCTTGCACGCGAATGCTGACGTTAGTGGCGCCCTCTCCGAAGTCGATGTATTTCCATTCGGCGGCGTCGCCGGTCTGTGTCTCTGCCAGGACTTCGCGTCCGGGAAGGTCTCCGGCCAGGCGTATGCGCACATGTCCTTCGAGGCGGCAGGCCCGTGCCGCATCAATGGGTCTGTAGGCATCGAGGGGTTTTCCTGCACCCTGCGTGGTCATCTCCACCTCGTCAATGGTGCCGTCGTCGTTGAAGTGTATGGGTTCGATGCAGGCTTTCCGCATGGTCCGCGAGCCGTGGGTGGAGCGGTGGTAGAGCACATACCACTGTCCGTTAAAGCATACGATGGAGCCGTGGTTGTTCCATGTGTCGGGGTCGCAGCCGTCGTTGTCGATGATGACGCCTTTGTAGGTGTAGGGACCCAGCGGCGCCGTGGCCATGGCATATCCCAGGCAGGTGGGCCGCTGTCTGCGGCTGATGTCGGCATAGATGAAGTAGTAGTATTTTCCTCGCTTGACGACGTAGCTGCCTTCATGGAAGTGATGGTCTCTCTCGGTGACGATGCTGTCTTTCATCGATGCCAGGTCGAGGGTCTTCATGTCGGCGTTCATGCGGGCTCCTTTTGCGGAGAACTGTCCCCAGAAGTAGTAGGCCTGTCCGTCGTCGTCGATGAAGATGTTGGGGTCGATCTGTGTCGGTCCTTCTATGCGTGCCGGGTTGCGGAAGGGTCCGGCGGGTGTCTCTGCCTCTGCCACATACTCGCTCCCGTCAGGATGGTCGTAATAGAGGTAGCAGCGTCCGTCGCGCTCTATTGCGTCGGGTGCATAGAGCACTTCTTCGTCGCTGAATGTGTGGGGATGGAGTTGCCAGCTGCGCAGGTCGCCCGTCGACAGGACGTGATAGCTCTTTGAACAATAGTGGTCGGTGCTTTCGTCGAGTGAGCCGTAGACGTAGAGTCTGCCGTCACGTCCCACCCGTGACGAGGGGTCGGCAATGTAGACGCCCTCCGGGCTGATGGGGTTGACTTCGTCTTCGTCCGTCACGACTCGGCAGACTTCATGCAAGCATGGTCTGCACTCGCTGCTCCGTCCGTTGACTTCGTCTTCGTCCGTCACGACTCGGCAGACTTCATGCAAGCATGGTCTGCACTCGCTGCTCC
>JAFSRY010000093.1 GCA_017445845.1 Prevotella sp. | reverse complement strand
TTGTCTATTGATGTCGTATATCCTGTAAGTCCCTTTTTCTTACCGTACACTTCGCATGTGTTGTCGCCCGTAATAATGAAAGTCATTTCAACGGTGCTGTTTGTATTTAAGGTCGCATTAGCCGTAAATGTGTCGCCAATATCAGACCATGCTGCTGCTGGCAGCAATGTGGTAATGAGGAGCAGTAATCTATGGGAACTGCCTCTCCATATCAGTTTTGTACATCGTTTAAATAATTTTTGTTTCATACGCTTTTTTGTTTTAAATGGTTTGTAAATAAAGTTGTTAATAAATGAAGTTTATCTTTTCTGTCTTTCTTGTCATTGCCTGAGACCGCGACGGACGGGGGGCATACGAAAATCCGCCGGGAACATCCTTCGTCAGGATGTCTCGGCGGATATTTTTCTATTGAGGGGAGGAATGGAGGGTGCTACCTTACCTGCTCTGCCTGTCCTTCAGGCTCGCTTCTGGTGTCCCAGAAAGCAGCGATGCGAACAGTGTCTCCGTCAATGCAATAAACCATCTTATTCAGGCCATTTACAATAACGCTGCGGTAGGTCATTGCACGGTCGGCGAAGAGAGGGTCAATCTGCCCGATGTATGGGGCCTTGCTCAGTTTCTTTGTTGTCTCACGTACTTCCTGTAAGAACCGTATCTTACGCTTGGCTCCGAACTCTCGGCGTATGTAGTCGGCTACTTGGCTTCTGGCCTCTTTTGCCTTCGGGTCCCATTCTACTTTCATATTGCCTCTGCCATTTCGTGCTGTTCGTTTTCTAACAGGGCTATCTCTTCGTTCAAATCGTCCCAAGCCTCTTCATCGGGTATGCCTCGGCCAGCTGCAAAATTGGCCTCTGCCTCGTCGAGCATGGCGTTGATCTCGTCCATGGTGTATCGCCGGAAAGGCGGTTCTTGTTGCTTCTTGGCATACTCGGTCAACTGGGTGGCCAGCCAAATCATGTTGTCTGGCGAAAGCGTGCCGGTAAGATAGTCGCGCAGTCCGTTCAGTGCTGTTGTACTCATATCAGTTCCTTTCTCTTTATAGTTGTATCGTGTGCAAAGTTACACAATTTTTCTGTAATGCCACAATTTTCTACTCGAAAAATATCCGTCGGGTCTCAATATGTCAAAGAACGCGCAAGCCGAATACAAAGCGAAAGCTTGCTTTCTGGCTTTGTTGAGGCGAAGCCGTTCTTCGGGCGAAGCCTCAAAGATCGATTTAGCGAGTGGAGATTCAAGCGTGCTTGAAATCTCCCGAGCGCTGAGATCTTCGAGGCGAAGCCTCAAAGAACGATGTATTCGGGGGGAGTGTTGTTTTTATTTCGTTACGTCATGTGCTGAATGTGTTAGGTGAATAGATGAAGAGCGAATAGGAGAGGCTGTGGCACGAGCAACAGCAAACCCCAGATGGCTATGTGAAGAACCATTTGCTTAAGCGAGAGCAAAACAAGCGGGCTTGTTTTGCCGAGCGTGAAAATGGTCGGATGAAATCCAAGGAGTCGGCGCATGCTCATTTCCTCCGTTTTCTTCTCTGGCCGTCGCCGATGCCCTTGGTGTGGCGGTACTTGCTTGTTATAGTGTTGACTGTTTCGGACTACACAAAAAGAAGGCGGGGCATCTTGCCTCTGCTCGCTCTTCTCTTTAGGTCGTCGGAAACCTGTATAACATTGCAAACAGAACTTGACACCCACGCTGTCGGTATATATTGCACTCGTAAAAGTGTGCTTGGAGGGTAACACGTACCCTCGGCACACTAACGAGCAGCATATTCTATACCTACCCGTAGTATCTACCTCTGCTATGCCCTTGCGTTATACGTTTGAATTTCCGACGTTCAAAGATAACAAAGCCAAAGCTTTAGCAAACACTTCTCAATATGTAGCGCATCCCTTACCCTCGACTACGTCCCTCCTTCCCTCTTTTGCGGGTCAGGCACAGCGTGGGTCGGGATTGCGGGTGCAAAGTTACAATAATTTTCTCAAACAGCACCATTTTCTCTAAAAAAAGTGCTAAGTATTATGTGATTTTAACCTTTGCAGCAAACTTTTCGAATCATTCGAACGCAGATATGAATCATAACTGTACTGACCCACCCTCTGCCCCGCGTATATCATACGTTCACTAAACTACTACGAATTAGAATACAATCAAAACAACGCACTGGCACGGCGTAAGCTCGCCGCGCTACTTGCCACAGGGTTGTCCCTCAAAGTGGAAGATATTCCACAGAAGCCGACGCCCGAAGAGGTGGAGAGACATCGTCGAGGTCAGATTCCTCTTTCCCGCTGATTTTCTTATGGGAGTGTAGTAAAACTCTTTATTTCAGACGAGAACCAGTCAGCCGAGCCAAGAGAGAGAAATGATGTGACATTCAACTTCATAGAGACAGGCACCGTCTTTGTGAAAGATGGCGAGACATACCGCATACCGAACAAACGCATACAGAGCCATTAGTAAAACTATAACTGAATGCTTTCGATGTGCAGCTGAAGAGTTCCGGCAGGAACGCGGACTGTGACGTTGTCGCCGACCTTCTTTCCCAAAAGAGCCTGGGCAATAGGCGACTTAATCGAGATCTTCCCTTCGTGGAGGTCTGCCTCATGGGGACTGACAATGGTGTAGGTCATCTTCCGGCTGTTGGCGGTGTTCATGATTTCCACCCGACTCAGCAACTGGACACAGTCGGAACCATTGAGGCGCGACATGTCGAGAACCCTTGCATTGGCCAATATCTTCTGTTTGAAGCGAATGCGTCCGAGCAGCCGGGCCTGTTCGCGCTTGGCTGCATGATACTCGAAGTTCTCGCTTAAGTCACCCTTGTCGCGGGCTTCAGCGATGGCATCGCGAACCCTGGGCAGTTCCACGCTCTCCATCTCACGGAGTTCGGCCACGAGTTTATCGTAGCCTTCTTGTGACATGTATTCCATAATACCTTTGGCAGCTGATTACAGGTTTGCCAGTTCGACAACCTTGTCGACGGCAGCATGGATGCCTTCAAGGTTCTTTCCGCCAGCCGATGCAAAGTGGGGCTGACCGCCGCCGCCGCCCTGGATGAGCTTGGCAGCCTCGCGCACCATCTGACCGGCATTGAGGTTGTGGTCTTTCACCATGTCGTCGGAGAGCATCACCGAGAGCAGAGGCTTGTTGCCGGCTGTTGAGCCGACGACGCAGAGCATTTTCTCGGGAATGGCTTCGCGTATCTTGAAGACAAGGTCCTTTGCCTGAGCGGCCTCGATGGGCAGGACTGCTTTGACGACACGCACACTACCGATGTTTTCTGCACGGTCGACGAGGGTCTGCTTCATGCGCTCTACAGCCTGAGCCTGGAACTGTTCGATGTCTTTCTTCATCGAGTCGTGTTCCTTTATATAGTTTTCCAACACAGCCTTCAAGTCCTTGGCATTGTTGAAAAGTCCTTTGATGGCGCGCATGGTGTCTTCGAGGGCATAGACAGCCTCCTCACAGTTCTTTCCTGTCATAGCCTCGATACGGCGGATGCCGGCTGCGACGCTGCTTTCAGAAACAATCTTGAACATGCCGATGTGACCGGTGGACTTGGCATGGATACCACCGCAGAACTCGCAAGAAGGACCAAAGCGGACGACACGGACGGTGTCGCCATATTTCTCGCCGAAGAGTGCGATGGCTCCCATCTTCTTTGCCTCTTCGAGCGGTGTGTTGCGATGTTCGTCGAGAGGGATGTCCTGTCGGATCATATCGTTGACAAGGCGTTCCACCTGGCGCAGTTCTTCGTCGGTCACCTTTTGGAAGTGTGAGAAGTCGAAGCGCAGGGTGTCAGAAGAAACATAAGAGCCCTTCTGTTCAACATGGTCGCCGAGCACTTGCTTCAGTGCATAGTCGAGCAGGTGGGTGGCGGTGTGGTTGGCAGCCGATGCTTCTCGTTTGTCAGTGTCTACACATGCCATGAAGTCAGCCTCAAGTTCCTTGGGCAGTTCGTTGACGATATGTATGCTTTGGTTGTTCTCGCGTTTCGTATCGATAATCTCAACGGTTTCGTTCTCGGAGACGAGCACACCCTGATCGCCGACCTGACCGCCCATCTCGCCATAGAACGGAGTGTAGTCGAGGACGAGTTCATAATAGGAGGCTTTCTTTTGAGTCACCTTACGGTAGCGCAGGATGTGACATTCATATTCGGTGAAGTCGTAGCCGACGAATTCCTGCGTTCCCGGCTTCAGTTCAACCCAGTCGCCATTCTCAACCTGAGCGGCATTGCGGGCACGTTCTTTCTGCTTCTGCATCTCTTCGCCAAACTGCTGCTCGTCGACAGTATATCCATTCTCCCGACATATCAGTTCGGTAAGGTCGAGTGGGAAGCCATAGGTGTCGAAGAGACGGAAGGCACTGACACCGTCGAGGACCGTCTTGCCTTGTGCCTTCAGGTCGTCCATTGCATTGTTGAGCAGGTTGATGCCGCGTTCCAATGTACGAAGGAACGACTCTTCTTCTTCCTTCATCACACGTCCGATAAGTTCGCGCTGTGCGGGCAGTTCAGGGAAGGCGTCGCCCATCTCTTCAATGAGTACTGGCAGTAGTCTATAGAGGAATCCGTCTTTCTGTCCAAGGAAAGTATAGGCATAGCGGACGGCCCGACGGAGGATGCGACGGATGACATATCCAGCCTTGGCATTTGACGGCAGCTGTCCGTCGGCAATGGCGAAGGCAACGGCACGCAGATGGTCGGCACAGACACGCATGGCCACGTCGATGTCTTCGTTGTCACCGTAGTGTTTGCCTGTCAGTCGCTCTTCCTCGCGGATGATGGGCTGGAAGACATCGGTGTCGTAGTTCGACTGCTTGTTTTGCAGGGCACGCACCAGTCGCTCGAAACCCATACCGGTGTCGATGACCTTCATGGCGAGTTTCTCCAAGGAACCGTCGGCCTTGCGGTTGAACTGCATGAAGACAATGTTCCAGATTTCGATGACCTGCGGATGGTCTTTGTTGACGAGGTCGCGTCCGGCGATGCCTGTCTCGCGTTTCTCTTCTTCGGAGCGTGAGTCGAGGTGTATTTCCGAGCAAGGTCCGCAGGGCCCTGTGTCGCCCATTTCCCAGAAGTTGTCGTGCTTGTTGCCGTTGATGATGTGGTCGGCGGGCACATGCTTCAGCCAGTAGCCTGCAGCCTCGTCGTCGCGCTCAAGGCCTTCGGATGCGTCGCCTTCGAAGACGGTGACGTAGAGGTTGGCAGGGTTGAGTTTGAGGACATCGACCAGATATTCCCATGCCATGTCGATGGCCCCTTCTTTGAAGTAGTCACCAAACGACCAGTTGCCCAGCATCTCGAACATGGTGTGGTGGTAGGTGTCGTGGCCTACCTCTTCCAGGTCGTTATGCTTGCCAGAGACGCGCAGACACTTCTGGGTGTCCGCCCGGCGTCGCGGTTCGGGCTGTTTAGTGCCCAATATAATATCCTTCCACTGGTTCATGCCGGCATTGGTGAACATCAGTGTGGGGTCGTCTTTAATCACCATAGGAGCCGAGGGAACAATCACATGCCCTTTCGACTCGAAGAATTTCTTATACGATTCACGAATTTCTTTTGCAGTCATCATTTCTTTATTTTAAATTTGTATGCAAAGGTACATAAAAACCTTGAATAACGGGTCACTGAAAGAAAGAAATTAAGTTTCTTTAGAGGAAGAAGAACGTAAATTGGATGAAAATGCCTGATAACGGAAAATAATGGCGTGAAAAAGTGTGGAGAATGAGAAAAAAGTTGTATATTTGCAGACTGAAAACCAAAAGGATAAACTTCTATGGCTCTGAATACTAATAAGAATGTAAAGCTATACTACAGCATTCGCGAGGTAGCGAAAATGTTTGGTGTCAACGAGAGTACCCTGCGTTATTGGGAGACGGAGTTTCCACATTTGAAACCGAAGACAGTAGGCCAGAATGTGCGTCAGTATTCCCAGAAAGATATCGACCAGGTGCGTGTTATCTATAATCTGGTGAAAGAGCGTGGCTTCAAGCTTTCGGCAGCCCGAAAGATGATGAATGCCAACCAAAAGGGAGTCGAGAAGACGGCAGATGTGCTGACGACGCTGACTTCCGTCCGCGACCAACTTCAAGAGCTCAAGCGGCAGCTGGACCAAATCGTATAATTTTCTTTTGTATGGAGATGCGAATAAAGAGAATAATGAAAAGACAAGAATAAAAAAAATGAAGAACGCAAAGAAATCCTTCCTTATGCTCGCTGCCTTTCTGATGATGGCAGTTCAGGGCTTTGCTGCCGATGTGAAAGGTTCTGTCAAGCAGAACATCGTCCACGGCATCAACTATCAGCTGACGGCAAAGAAACAGGTGGCGACAGTCATCAAGAACCCTCAGGGTTATCAGGGTGAAATCATCATACCCGAAAAGATTACCATCGACAGTGTGACCTATTATGTGGAGGCCATTGCCCCTGAAGCCTTCCGCGACTGTTCGGGTATCACCTCAATCAGCATACCCAAGTCTATCGCCAAAATCGGCAACGGAGCCTTCAGAGGGTGTTCGAGTCTGAAGACCATCGCCATTCCCAAGACCATTTCAGAGCTGCCCTCTGCCTTGTTCCAAGACTGTGCCAGCCTGACCGCTATCGACCTGCCGCGTACCATCAACCGTATCTCGACAGATGTCTTCCGCGGCTGTAAGTCGTTGGAATCTTTCACGTTGCCTTCCGCCATTACCGCTCTGCCGACAGGCTCCTTTGCCGGTTGCAGCAATCTGCGCCAGCTGGAGTTGCCTTCGGGACTGACGACCTTAGGAAACAATGTCTTCCAGGACTGCACATCGTTAGAGACGCTTACACTTCCCACCGGTCTGAAGAATGTCGGCGAGCATGTCTTCATGGGTTGCAGCAGCCTGCAGTCGATGGAGCTTCCTTCGGGCATGAACCGCGTTCCGGCTTGGTTCTTTGAGAATTGTTCAAGTCTGACCCAAGTGCAGCTTCCCAATTCCATCGGTGTCATCCGCCATGATGCCTTCAACGGCTGCGTGAGCCTCGACAGTATCTATCTTCCCAATTCTATCCGTGAGTTGGAGTCGGCAGCCTTTGCCAACTGCACTAATCTTCGCAAAGTAAACATTCCCAACGGTATCTTGGAACTGTCGGCAAACCTCTTCCGCAACTGCACGAGTCTTGCCGCCATCGACCTTCCGGCCTCGCTGCGCGAGATAGGGAGTCACACCTTTGACAACTGCTCCAACCTGAAGCGCATTGTCTTGCCGGCCGCCCTGAAGAAAATAGGTGGCGATGCCTTTGAGCGTTGCACCAGTCTTGTAGAGGTCTTTGCTCAAGGAGCCGCCCCTGCCAAGATCAGTGCCAGTTCCTTTGCCAAGAGCACCTATCGCGAGAGTTCGCTCCTTGTCCGCTTCGGTACGGTGTCGAACTATCAGATTGACAAGAACTGGAACCGCTTCCTCGACATGGTTGAGGTGAACGACCAAGGCAAGCCCATCACGAAGGAAGAGGCATCCCAACAGCAGCAGACACTATTACGATGACAACGACGAAGACTATGACTAAACGTATATTCCTTGCAGCCATCCTCGGCATAGCACTGTGTATGACTGCCGGGGCTGCAAAGCCCAAGCTATATAAGCTCGCGGTGAAGGATGCCGATGGACAGACCGTCAGCCTCAGCCGTTATAAGGGGCGTGTGCTCCTCATTGTCAATACCGCCACGCGATGTGGCTTCACACCCCAGTATACAGAATTAGAAAAACTCTATGAGGACTTCCACGAGGAAGGCCTCGACATCCTCGACTTCCCCTGTAACCAGTTTGGTCAGCAAGCACCCGGCACCATCGGTGAAATCACTCAGTTCTGCACGGCTAACTACGGCACGCAGTTTGCCCAGTTTGACAAGATTGATGTCAATGGTCCCGATGCTTCTCCGCTCTTTGTCTATCTGAAGAGTCAGAAACCCTTCAGCGGTTTCGGCGACACAGAGCAGGGGCGGATGATGCACCAGATGCTCCAGCGTGGCAATCCCGACTACTGCAAGAATCCCGACATCAAATGGAACTTCACCAAGTTTCTCGTTGACCGTAAGGGAAATGTCGTCGCCCGCTTTGAACCCACTGCCGACATGCAGGCCGTAGCCGAGGCCGTCAGGCAATTAATAAAGAAATGAAACAACGTCCACTGATACTCATCTCTAACGACGACGGCTATGAAGCCGGTGGCATCCGTCAGTTGGCTGACATGCTTCGCGACATGGCCGATATTCTTGTTTGTGCCCCCGAGTCAGCACGGTCGGGCTATTCATGTGCCTTTTCAGCCGTCCCTCCACTCACCTTGACCCGTCGCGACAATATGGGTGAAGGCGTTGAGGTATGGTCGTGTTCCGGAACACCTGTCGACTGTGTGAAGCTGGCCTACGACCAGTTCTGCCGCGACCGCAAGCCTGACCTCATCCTCGGAGGCATCAATCACGGCGACAACTCGACCGTCAACGCCCATTATTCCGGGACGGTTGGCGTGGCTCTTGAAGGCTGCATGAAATATCTGCCGGCTATCGCCTTCTCCTCGTGCAACTACGATGCCCATGCCGACTTCTCGGCGTTGCGCCCTTGGGTGAGGATGTTTGTCCGTAAGGCACTCGACGAGGGAATGCCCCGAGGCATCTGTTGGAACATCAACTTCCCTAATGCCGATGAGTTCAAGGGCTTGCGCATCACCCGTATGACGATGGGGCAGTGGATCAACGAAGTCGTCACCCAGCGCCATCCTCGCGGTTATAACGTTCACTGGATGGTAGGCCACTACCGCAACGACGAGCCCGAAGCCGAAGACTCCGACCAGTGGGCGCTGAACCACGGCTATGTCGCCCTGACTCCCATGCGACTTGATGTGACGGCCTACGACTACATGAAGACATTGTCGAACCTTTCAGCCCCAGGGGATGAGGCTTGACTATGAAGTACTATCTCATTGTCGGTGAAGCCTCGGGCGACCTGCATGCGTCCCATCTGATGCAGTCGCTCCGGAAAGAGGACGGCGACGCAGAGTTCCGCTTTTTCGGCGGAGACCTGATGTCGGCGGTCGGCGGTATCCGCGTGCGCCACTACAAGGAGTTGGCCTACATGGGCTTCCTGCCTGTGCTGCTCCACCTGCCCACCATCCTGCGAAACATGCGGCTCTGCAAGCAGGACATCGCCGAGTGGGCCCCCGACGCCGTCATCCTCGTAGACTATCCGGGCTTTAACCTCAACATTGCGAAGTATATAAGGTCCAAAGCTGTCTGTCCCGTCTACTATTATATCTCACCGAAAATATGGGCATGGAAGGAATACCGCATCAAGAACATCCGCCGCGATGTAGACGAGCTCTTCTCGATATTGCCCTTCGAGGTGAGCTTCTTTGAACAGAAACACCATTATCCCATCCACTATGTCGGCAACCCGACGGCACATGAAGTCAGCGAGTTCCTGACTTCCTACGGCGAGACGTTTGAGGCCTTTGCACTTCGCAACGGCTTACGTTCCGACAAACCCATTATTGCCTTGCTGGCAGGCAGCCGGCTGCAGGAAATCAAGGACAACCTGCCGACCATGCTCCGCGCTGCCGAACCCTTTGCCGACCGCTACCAGTTGGTGTTGGCAGGCGCACCCGCCATCGACGACGACTTTTATAAGAAGTATATGGGTGCGGCACCGGTCACACTGGTCCGCCAGCAGACCTATCCGCTGCTGGCCCATTCGACGGCAGCCCTCGTCACCAGTGGCACGGCAACGCTTGAAACGGCATTGTTCCGAGTGCCGCAGGTAGTGTGCTATAAGACCCCTGTGCCGCATCTGACCCGTTGGGCGTTCCGTCATCTGATGAGTTGCCGATACATCTCGCTTGTCAACCTCATTGCCGACCGTGAAGTCGTTCAGGAACTGTTTGCCGACCGCTTCACGAAAGAAAATATTCATCAGGAACTGGAAAAACTTCTTCCCGCAGAAGGCATTTCTTCCGGCGCATCGCCTCGCGAGCAGATGCTCGCCGGCTACGAAGAAGTGGCGCGAAGACTCGGTACCGAAGTGGCTCCCGACAATGCCGCCCGACTGATGGTAGGCTTGTTGCGTGGCCGATAGGCAGCCTTGGAGGTGCCGATGCTAAGCTTCGGCAATGACGAAACAATCTATCGGGAGTATTAACACACACAGGTAATAGGATTATCTCACACAGGTAATCCTATGATCAAGCACAGGTAATCCGATTAACAGTGTGTGATAATCCGATTATCAAGCATTGATCATACGCTTACCAATGTTTGATTATATAAAAGGTCTATAAAAATCGGCTCAGTCAAAAGAGCCGGTCGATGTCCTGCTGTTTAAGAATGGTGAGGATGGAATGCCCGTCAGGCGTATAGTTGACATTCTTACAGGCGAAGAGGTTGTTGATGAGTGCCTCCATCTCATCGTTGTTCATCACCTGTCCTTGCGGGATGGCGGCATTGCGCGCCAGGTTGAGAGCCAGCGAGTGGTTGATGTCATCGGTAGAGAAGCGGCCCTGCTCGATGGTGGCCGTTATCAGACTCTCAACCAGGCTGACGTAGTTCATCCCGTCGAGACCTGCCGGTACTCCGTTGATGGCATAGTCGCCGCCGCCGAGGTCGGCAAGGTCGAAGCCGATGGTCTGCATCTCGGGCAGTATTTTCCGAAGGGTCAGCTCGTCGGCGACGGAGATGTGGACGACTTCGGGGAATAGTACTTTCTGCGAGGCCGAGGTGTGCCCTTCCATCTGCTTCAGGTAGTTCTCGTAGAGGATACGGATGTGGGCGCGGTGTTGGTCGATGATCATCAGCCCCGACTTGACGGCAGTCATGATATAGGTTCCCTTATACTGATAGTGGACGGGAGATTTTTCGGCCAAGGCCTCGTCGGGATGCCCTGAGAACAAGGACTGGGCGGCAGCTGCGTCTGGTGCGAGGCTCTCTGTCGCGGGCAGGAATAAATCGTCTTGCGACGGTGGGGGTGAAGCGGGCCTCTTCTCGGTCGACAGTCCGTCGTAGAGGTCTTGCCAGTTGTCAGGGACGGTGTCCTTCCGGTGCTGTCGGGGAGAGCTGTCGCGGAAGGGGTTGTATTGCGGGTTGCCTCCAATCTTGGGCATCGGAGCGTTGCGGCGTTCTGGGTCGAAAGTGGGAATGTCGGGGTGTCCCTGCTGGTCGAAATCAATAGCCGGCACTTCATTGTAAAGGCCGACGGCTTCCTTGACCACAGCGGCGAGGATTTGGAAAATGGCCTGTTCGTTTTCGAATTTAATCTCTGTCTTCACCGGATGGATGTTGACATCGATGTCTTCCGGCGGAACTGTGAAATAGATGAAGTAGGGCACTTGTTCGCCGTTGGGTACCAGTCGCTCGAAGGCATTCTGCACGGCGCGGTGGAAGTAAGGGTGCTTCATGTAGCGCCCATTGACAAAGAAGTATTGGCAGTTCATCTTCTTCCGTGCCGACTCCGGCTTTCCCACGAAACCCGTGACGTGGCAAATGGTGGTGTCGACGTCGAGGGGCAGCAGGTCTTGGTTGAGGCGTTTGCCAAAGACGTCGATGATGCGCTGGCGGAGTCCTGAAGCCCGCAGGTTGAACAGTTCAGACTCATTGCTGTGCAAAGTAAATGTGATGTCGGGGTAGACGAGCACGATGCGTTCGAAGGCAGCAATGATATTGTTGAGCTCGGTGGCATTCGATTTCAGGAATTTCCTTCGCGCGGGTACATTATAAAATAAGTTCTCTACGCGGAAGTTGCTGCCCACAGGACATGAGCAGGGTTCTTGGCTGATGAAGCGCGAACCGCTGATGTTAAGGTCGGTGCCGAGGTCGGTGCCTTCCTGGCGTGTCGTCAGATGCACTTGGGCAACAGCGGCAATGGAGGCAAGGGCCTCACCCCGGAACCCCATCGTGCGCAATGAAAACAAATCGTCGGCTTGCGCTATCTTCGAGGTGGCATGGCGTTCGAACGACAGTCGTGCGTCGGTTTCCGACATACCCTTTCCGTCGTCGATGACCTGAATGGACGTTCGTCCGGCATCAACGACCAACACATGGATGGTCTTGGCACCAGCGTCAACGGCGTTCTCGACCAGTTCCTTGATGACGCTGGCGGGTCGCTGGATGACTTCGCCCGCGGCAATTTGGTTGGCGACGCTGTCGGGGAGTAGTTGGATGATGTCACTCATTGTCGGTAAGTGGTTGTGGGTTGGGGGCTTCAGAATTTTCCGGATTATCCGGACTTTCCGGGTTCTCCGGCGATTCCGGGTTCTCCGGCGTTTCCGGAGTATTCGTTGGTTCCGGGCTTTCAGCCTTATCGTTGTTTATCGTCTGCAGTGGGGCATCGCGGCGGGTAATCGTTTTCAGTTTGCTTTCCGCCTTCTTCCCTCTCCATTCAAAGATGTCGTCCTTATCGCGAGGCCTGAGCTCTTCGAACCATGCAAATTCGGGCAACTTCAGTCTGGCGGGCGGAATCTGACTCATGGGATACATGATGCTTTTGTGCTTATTGGTCCAGATGCGTTCCAGTTCGCGCTTTTCCGAAGTATACATCTTCAGCGTGTCGGTTTCAAGATAGTTGAGGCCGATATAGGAGGTGTCTTTGTCGTCAATGGTGTAATAAATGGACTTCACATTGCCCGTGGCAACCGTCTTTCGGATATTGCCGTCGATGAAGTAGGCATCAATCTGTTTCGACGACAGCTGGTTGAAGTTGACATCGGTCATGCCACGCTCAATGGAGAATGCCTGCCCGATGACATGGGCTTCGCGGATGGTGCTGTCGTTGGAATAGGCTTCGATGCGCTCGCCGAGCAACTGGCGCTCGCCATTCCACACAATGGGGTCGTAATACATCGTCATGCAGGAGTCTTTGGAGTTGGCAACGAGCGAGTCGCAGATGGCCTGAAGGTCGGTGCGGTAGACCTTGACGTGCGGATAGGCATGGACTTTCCGATAGACCGAGTCGGTGTTGATATGGAAGGTCTCTAACTTCAGTGTGTCAGCGTGCATGTATAAAGTATCGGGACCTTGTGAATAGTCTTTGACGATGGCTCTCCGTGTGGCAAAGCCATAGCCGGTCTTTTCGTCATACTGCATGTAGTCGCAGTTGAGCTGGTTCTTGTTCAGCGTGTCGTTGTAGACAACGTTGCTGAAAGCCTCGCCGAAGCCGTCGGCCTTATTATAGAACAAGGTGTCGCCAGTGATGGCCTTTTCCTTGTCGGCAATGGTCGAGCGGGAAAAGAGCCTCATGCGTTCCGTCTTTGTATTGTAGAAGCCGTTGTCGGTGTCGGCATCGGTTGTTCCCGATGTCATGTGTGACGGTCCGAGTACATGGGCTTCCGAAGAGCGGGTATCGTAGTAAAGGGTGTCGGTGGTGATGAGATGATTGTCACCCTGCATCTTGACACTGAAGAAGAAACGGGCTTCGCGGGTGTCGGTGTGGTATTCGCCCCAGTCGGAGACCAGTCGGTCGTTGCCGTCGACGAGTGTGCCGCCTTCAAAGAAGTAAGCCACTTCGTAGAGGCGGTCGTAGTTGAGACTGTCAGTATAGAGTGTCTGTTGGCGATGCTTGAGTACGACTTTCTTTCGGGCGTGCATCTCCTGTCGCTGTCCGTCGTAATCACCATGGTCGCAGGTCAGCGAGAGCGTGTCGCCTTGGGTGTAGCGGACATGCCCGAAGGCTTTCACGGTGTTGGCTTCCTGATAGAAAAAGGCACTGTCGCATTTCAGCGTTCCGCCCTGATGATGGAAGACAACGTTGCCGCTGACAATCTGGGCATAGCGGGTTTCCATATTCGGCGAGTTTATGTCGTAGCGCAACTCGTCAGCGTGCTCGAGATAGACGCGCGAATCGTTCTTCCCTCCTTTCCGCTGTGACTGTGCATGGAGCGCCGGACAAAGGGCAAGCAGGCATAGAAGCATCATGCCGATGGTTCTATGCCTACCCATTCTGTTGCTGATATGGTTTTGATGACTTGTCATTTAACCCATCCGTCGTATTCGTATTTGCCGGCACGATAGCGGTCTTTCATCCAGACGTGGGTGCGCTTGATTTTTTCTTCAACCCAGTGGCGAAGGTACTTCTGGCGCTCTTTTCCAAGCACAACGTCTTTCATCACCTGATAGTCTTCGGTAATGGTGGCGGTGTGGGCATCGATGCGGCTTTTCAACTTGACAATGGCGCACACTTTCTTTCCTTTCGTATTGATCATCTGGAAGGCGGGAGAAATCTCACCCACTTCGAGTTTCGCCACGGCCTGTTGTATTTCCGTCGGCAGCTGGTCCATGCGGAAACGGGAGGTGATGGTGCGGGTCATCTGGTTCTTATAGGCCATCAGTCCCTGGTTGTTTCGGGTGTCCTTGTCATCGGATACATAGAAGGCTGCCTGTTCGAACGTGAACTTACCCTCACGGATTTCATCGGCCAGTGAGTCGAGACGATGCTGCGTTTCGGTCATGCTCTCATCTGACACCTTCGGGTTCTTCAGAATATGGCGCACATTAATCTTGTCACCTCGCTTGTCGACGAGCTGAATGATGTGGTAGCCGAATTCCGACTCAACGATTTTCGATATCTTCTTCGGGTCGGTAAGGTTGAAGGCTACCGTGGCAAAGGCCGGGTCAAGTTCGCCACGGCCCATGTATCCCAGTTCACCACCCTGGCGGGCACTGCCGGGATCTTCGGAGTAGAGGCGTGCCAACACGGCAAACGACGACTCACCGCGAGTCACACGGTCGGTGTATTCGCGCAGTTCGTCTTTCACGCGGTTGATTTCCTCGATGCTTATCCGCGGTTGCTTGGTGATGATTTCCACTTCAACCTCGGTGGGTACGAAGGGAATGCTGTCCTCGGGCAGGTTGCGGAAGTAGTCGCGGACTTCGGAGGGAGTGGCCACAACATCTTCGACAAGCTTCTGTCGCATCTGCTGCACCATCTCCTGATTGCGGAAGTCGTCGACCATGTCGCTACGCATCTGCTGAACGGTCTTCTTCTGGTATTCTTCCAGCTTTTCCTGAGACCCGATGATGTTAATCCACTCGTTGATTTGCTGTTCCACGGCGCGCTGTACTTCTCCGTCGGTCACTTCGATAGAGTCGATTTCGGCCTGGTGAAGGTATAGCTTCTGAACGGCAATCTGTTCGGGAATGAGGAATTCGGGGTCACCGTTCCACTTCATGTTCTCCATTTCGGCCTGCATACGCATGTTCTCGACGTCAGACTTCATGATGGGTTCGTTGCCGACAATCCAGATGACTTCGTCGAGAATGCTTCCGTCGGGAATATAGACGCTTGCTGTCTTGGGCTTGGTAGAGTCGTTGACCTGCGCAACGGGGGCCGTCAGCCCATTGTTGTCATAGGTTGATGGCTTTGTGGCAGCGAGCGCCAACAGCACGCAGGCCAGTGCGGCGATGATTGTGAGTCCTTTCTTCATTTCAAGTTAAAGCATCAATGTTTGTTGACGGTGGCAAGCACCTTCTTGTCTAACTCGATGATGGCATCTTTGCGAAGTTCTGTCACCCAAAGGTCCATGAGGTATTCTGAGTAATCGTTGGTGACGGCTCCCTTCACATCTTCAAGGGCCTTTGGGGCCTTCAGAAGTTTGCCGTAGACGGCGATGTTGGGATAGTCTTTCAGTTCGTTGACAGTGGTGTCTTTCTTGAAGACATCGCGGTCGACGATGGCATTGTCGCCCTTCTTAAAGTAACCCTTTTCAACGCGGATGCGGAGAATGCTGTCGTTGTTGAAGGTTTCACGAAGCACCTGTGCCCATTTGTCGAAAGGAACCTTCTTGATAGCTTTCTGCACGGCTTTAACATCTTCGACGTTGCGCGTACGGTAGGCGATGCCTTTGAAGCGGGGCTCTTGCCACTTATATTCCTTCTTATGCTTCTGGAAGTACTTGTTGAGTCCCTCGGTGTCGTTCTGTGACTTCTGCCAGACCTTCTGTTGGGTGAGCTCGATGGCAAGGACTCCGTCGTGATACTCTTTGATGAGATACTTCAGATCGCTGTCGGCAGCTTCCATCTCGGCACGTTTTTCAGCGAGCAACTGTTCCTCGGTCTTGCCGGTGGCCTTGCAAGCCGCTTCAATCTTCTGGTTGATGATTTGGTTGCGGATGCCGCGCTGTTCGATGAAGCGAAGAATGTCGTTGTGGACAGAGTCGTAAGGGAAGAAGTTCTGCTTGTCGATGAGCTTGACAATGTGCCATCCGAACTGTGTCGTGAAAGGCTTGCTAATATCTCCGGGCTTCATGCTGTAGATGACCTGCTCGAATTCGGGCACGGTGTAGCCTTTTTCAATCCATCCGAGTTCACCGCCGTTTTGTCCTGAGCGGTCGGCAGAGAATTTACGGGCCAGTTCGGCAAAGTCGCCACCTTTCTGGAGCACATCGTAAAGGGAGTCGACACGCTGCTTGGCTTCGGCCTGTTGCTTGTCGGTTGCCTTCTGGTCCATGCGGATCAGGATGTGAGCGGGCTTGACAAGTCCTCCGGCAGAGTCAATACGATGGCGGGTCTGTTCGTAGATTTCGCGGGCCTTTGCTTCCACATCGTCGTCGGAAATCATAGCGGGGCGTATCTGCTGGTCGCGATAGGACGCATATTCTTTCATGAGCGACTGTATGGTGTCAAGTTTGGCATTCATGGCGGCCTGTACTTTCAGTTTGTAGTTGACAAAGAGGTCTACATATTCTTCAACAGTCTTCTTGTCGATGACACCGTCGGTGTTGTTCTTGTTGTAGGAATACTCAAATTCCGAGCGGGGCACGGCTTCGCCGTTGATAGTCATAATTATAGGGTCAGCGGGAGCCTGCGCGTTGGCCATTGTTGCTATGAGCAACAACATGATACTGATGGCTTTTGTTTTCATCTCTATTCTTAGTTTTTTACTTTTTGACACTTCTTGTTGTTTCACCTTCTATTCTATTCAGGACGCGAATAATTGGGTGCTTCGCTGGTGATGGTGATATCGTGCGGATGGCTTTCCATGACGCCGGCGTTGGTGATGCGAACGAACTTGGCATCATGAAGACGTTCGATGGTGGGGGCTCCGCAGTAGCCCATGCCCGAGCGAAGGCCGCCGGTGAGCTGATAGATGACTTCCTGAACAGTTCCTTTATAGGGCACACGGCCGGCAATGCCTTCGGGGACAAGTTTCTTGACCTCTTTGGTGTCGCCTTGGAAATAGCGGTCTTTCGAGCCGTGCTTCTGTTCCATGGCTTCAAGGGAACCCATGCCGCGATAGCTCTTGAATTTCCGTCCGTTGTAGATAATGGTGTCGCCAGGACTCTCCTCGGTGCCAGCTACCAGCGAACCAATCATCACACAGGAACCACCGGCAGCAAGGGCTTTGACGATGTCGCCCGAATAGCGCAGGCCTCCGTCGGCAATAAGCGGAATGTCGGTCCCTTTGAGTGCACTATATACGTCATATACGGCTGACAGCTGGGGTACGCCGACTCCGGCTACGATACGGGTGGTGCAAATACTGCCCGGACCGATACCGACTTTCACGGCATCGGCTCCGTTGTCAGCGAGCATTTTGGCTGCTTCGCCAGTGGCTACATTGCCTACAACGATGTCTACTTGTGGGAAGGCGGCCTTTACTTCGCGCAGTTTCTCTATCACGCCGAGTGAATGTCCGTGGGCTGTGTCGATGACAATGGCATCGGCTCCCGCGTCAACGAGAGCATGGGCGCGCTCGAGGGTGTCGGCAGTAACACCTACACCGGCAGCCACTCTGAGTCGGCCTTTCTCGTCTTTGCAAGCCATTGGCTTGTCCTTGGCCTTTGTGATGTCCTTATAAGTGATGAGTCCTACAAGGCGTCCGTTCTTGTCGACTACGGGTAGTTTTTCAATTTTGTTCTCCTGAAGTATTTGTGCTGCAGCAGTAAGGTCGGTCTGCTGATGGGTCGTAACGAGATGGTCCTTGGTCATGACATCGTCAATCTTTCGGTCAAGGCGACGCTCGAAGCGAAGGTCGCGGTTGGTGACGATACCAACAAGGTGGCAGTCTTCGTCGACGACGGGTATTCCGCCAATATGATAGTCGGCCATGAGTGCAAGCGCATCAGCAACGGTTTTCCCCCTGCGAATGGTGACAGGATCATAAATCATTCCGTTCTCGGCTCGCTTGACAATGGCTACTTCGCGGGCCTGGGCTTCGATGGACATGTTCTTATGGATGACGCCGATTCCGCCTTCACGGGCAATAGCTATTGCCATGGCACTTTCTGTCACGGTGTCCATGGCGGCTGTTACAAAGGGCACGTTGAGCCCGATGTGGCGCGAAAACTTTGTCCTTAACTCTACCGTCTTGGGTAGTACCTCAGAATAGGCAGGAATGAGCAATACATCGTCGAAGGTCAGTCCGTCCATTACAATCTTATCAGCAACAAATGAAGACATACTTTTAGAGTGTTGTTTATAATTTATTGCGTGCAAAGATAGTAATTTTTCCGCACATTCTCACTGCTTTATGTTTTTTTGTCGTGCTCTTTAATACGTTTTAACGCATTCGGCCAAGTTGTCTGGCTTCTTAATATTGATTAGTTGGCCTGTTCGCTGAAGAACTTGATGCGGACGAGGCGGATTTCATCCTCAGAATAGTCGTTGCCAAGTTCGTCGAGGGCGGCATCGAGGTTGTCGGTGTTGCTTTCGCGGAAATATTCGTAGATGTCGTCGATGTGGTCTTCATCCATGACTTCTTCGAGGAAGTAGTCGATGTTCAGTCGTGTTCCGCTATAGACGATGGCTTCGATTTCGTCGAGTAGTTCTTCGAATTCAAGTCCTTGGGCGTCGGCAATGTCATCGAGGGCTATTTGCCGGTCAATGGCCTGGATGATTTTGACTTTGAGCATTGACTTCTTGGCGACTGTACGCACTCTGATTTCGAGCGGGCGGTCGATGTTGTTGGCTTCGCAGTGGGCCTTGATGAGTTTCAGAAATTCACCTCCATAGCGGTTCGCCTTACCGACGCCTACACCTTGTATATTCTGTAGTTCTGAGGGCGTAATGGGATACATGGTCGCCATCTGCTCGAGTGATATGTCCTGAAAGATGACATAAGGCGGGAGATTATGCTTCTTCGCAACTTTCAGACGCAGGTTTTTGAGCATGGCCAGGAGCTCGGGGTCAAGTGCCGTTCCTGTGGCTTCGCTATCAGGATCTTCGTAGTCTTCGCTGAATTCAGTATCCTTGACAATCATGAAGGGTTGCGGATGCTTGATGAAGCGCTTGCCTGCGGCGGTAAGTTTGAGAATGCCGTAGTTCTCAACGTCTTTGTTGAGATAGCCTGCGATGAGGGCTTGTCTGATGACGGGATTCCAAAGTTTTGGGTCGAGTTCCTCGCCTTCACCAAACTCATCGAGTTGGTCATGGCGATGGGACACAAGGTCGTCGGTGCCGCGTCCTTTAACGAAGTCGATGACATAGTCTTGGCGGAAGTTCTCCTTTAGAGCGCTGATGGCTTTGAGTACGATGAGGAGAGCTTCGCTGGCTTCTACACGCTGGTGGGGATGCAGGCAGTTGTCGCAATTGTCGCAGCTGTCGTGGGGATATTCTTCTCCGAAATAGTGGAGTAGCATTTTGCGGCGGCATACGCTCGACTCGGCATAGGCTGCTGTCTCCTGCAGGAGTTGCCGGCCGATGTCTTGTTCAGCCACGGGCTTGCCCTCCATGAACTTCTCGAGTTTCTGCAAGTCTTTATAGGCATAGAAGGCGATACACTGTCCCTCGCCGCCGTCGCGTCCTGCCCGTCCTGTTTCCTGATAGTATCCTTCGAGTGACTTTGGAATGTCATAGTGAATGACGAAGCGTACGTCAGGTTTGTCAATGCCCATACCGAATGCGATGGTTGCTACGATGATGTCTATGCGCTCCATGAGGAAGTCGTCCTGAGTCTCTGAGCGTGTGGGCGAGTCAAGACCTGCATGATAGGGGGCGGCTTTGATGTCGTTTGCCAAAAGGATGGCAGCGAGTTCTTCGACTTTCTTCCTTGACAGACAGTAGATGATGCCGCTTTTGCCTGGGTTTTGCTTGATGAAACGGATGATTTGCTTGTCTATTTCCGGGGTCTTGGGTCTTACTTCGTAGTAGAGGTTGGGCCGGTTGAAAGAACTTTTGAATTCAAGGGCGTCATTGATACCAAGGTTTTTCTTGATGTCCGACCGTACCTTGTCGGTGGCTGTCGCTGTGAGGGCGATGACGGGTGCATTGCCGATGGCATTGATGGTAGGTCGTATGTTTCGGTATTCGGGTCTGAAGTCATGGCCCCATTCTGAGATACAATGGGCTTCATCAATGGCATAGAATGAAATCTTGACGGTTCGCAGGAAGGCAATGTTTTCTTCCTTCGTCAGTGACTCTGGTGCAACGTAAAGGAGTTTTGTGCGTCCCTTGCGGATGTCGTCCATGACTTGCATGATGGCAGCGCGGTTGAGCGACGAGTTGAGGTAGTGGGCCAATCCGCTATACTCACTCATGCCGTTGACGACGTCGACTTGGTTCTTCATCAGGGCGATGAGGGGCGAGATGACAATAGCGGTTCCTTCCATTAATAGCGATGGCAGCTGATAGCACAAGCTCTTACCGCCTCCTGTGGGCATGAGCACGAAGATGTTGTGCCCATCGAGGAGGCTTCGGATGATTTGTTCCTGATCGCCTTTGAAAGAGTCAAAGCCGAAATAGTGTTTCAGGGTCTCGCTAAGATTAACTTTTTCTGCCATATTGGTAGGGGTGTTTAGATGGTTAGGGTGTTCACATGAGGTTCGACTTTTCTATCTGTGCCCGAGCATAGTCGGTAGTCACCTCGAAGGATTTCTTTCCGCTGGTAGGCATTTCGAACATGGCATCCATCATGACGGTTTCAACGATGGAACGTAGTCCACGTGCTCCGAGCTTATATTCGATGGCTTTGTCTACAAGGTAGTCGAGGGTTTCTTCCGTGAAGGTGAGTGCGATGCCATCCATTTCGAACAACTTGACGTATTGCCGGACGATGGAGTTCTTAGGCTCAACGAGTATTCGCCTCAAGGCGTCGCGGTCGAGCGGGTTCAGATAGGTAAGGACGGGCAGTCGGCCGATAATCTCGGGGATGAGTCCGAACGACTTGAGGTCTTGGGGAGTGATATACTTCATCAGGTCGTCTTTGTCAATCTTCCTTACATTCTGTACGGAGTTATAGCCGACGACATGGGTATTAAGGCGCTGGGCTATTTTCCGTTCGATGCCGTCGAAAGCTCCTCCGCAGATGAAGAGGATATTGCGTGTGTCGACTTGTATGTATTCCTGGTCGGGGTGTTTGCGGCCGCCTTTTGGCGGAACGTTGACAACCGTTCCCTCAAGTAACTTGAGCAGTCCCTGCTGGACACCTTCTCCCGATACATCGCGGGTGATACTTGGGTTGTCGCTCTTGCGTGCTATCTTGTCGATTTCGTCGATGAAGACGATTCCTCGCTGTGTGGCTTCAAGGTCGTAGTCGGCCACTTGCAAGAGTCGCGAGAGTATGCTTTCTACATCTTCTCCCACATAGCCTGCTTCGGTGAAGACGGTAGCGTCGACGATGGTGAAGGGTACGTCGAGCAGTTTGGCTATGGTGCGCGCCAGCAGCGTCTTTCCTGTTCCGGTGGAACCGACAAGGATGATGTTCGACTTCTCAATCTCTACTTCCTTGTCATTCTTGGGCTGTTGCAGTCGCTTATAGTGGTTGTAGACGGCAACGGAGAGGAACCTCTTGGCGGTGTCCTGCCCGATGACATATTGGTCGAGGAAGTCTTTTATCACTTTCGGCTTGGGCACTTGGTCGAGCGTCTTCGGAGCCTGCTTTACGACGGAGGCTGACTGCTTGACGATTTCGTATGCCTGTCGGGCACAATCTTCGCAGATGTATCCCGTGATGCCTGAAATAAGGAGTTTGACCTGTCGGTCGTTTCTGCCGCAGAAACTACATTCTTTCTTTGCCATTATCTTTTTTGTGGTTCGTATGGTCGTTTGCTGTTCAGCCAACCACTTATTTCTTCGTCAGTACTTGATCTATCATTCCATACTCGAGGGCCTCTTGGGCTGTCATCCAATAGTTACGGTCGCTGTCGGCCCACACCTTTTCGTAGTCGGTGTGAGAGTGATTGGCGATGATAGTATAAAGTTCTTTCTTATATTTTTGAATTTCGCGCGCTTCGATTTCGATGTCGGAAGCTTGTCCCTGCACGCCGCCGAGGGGCTGGTGTATCATGACGCGGCTGTGGGGCAGTGCACTGCGTTTTCCTTCCTGCCCGGCAACGAGGAGTACTGCAGCCATCGAGGCGGCCATGCCGGTGCAGATGGTGGCGACATCAGACGAAATGAACTGCATCGTGTCGTAGATGCCGAGTCCTGCCGTCACGCTGCCGCCAGGAGAGTTGATGTAGACGTTAATATCCTTTCCTGGGTCTGTCGAGTCGAGGTAGAGCAGCTGTGCCTGTAGCACGTTGGCTGTATAGTCATTGACTTCGGTGCCAAGGAAGATGATGCGGTCCATCATCAGTCGCGAAAAGACGTCGAGTTGAGTGACGTTCAGTTGGCGTTCCTCAAGGATATATGGATTCATGTATTGTGCCTGGGTTTTCATGACATCATCGAACACCATTCCGTTGATGCCGAGTTTCCGCGTTGCAAAGTTTCTGAAGTCGTTCATAATAGAAGTATGTATCATATTTAATTTTATTATTGTTTATATGTCTTTATGTTATTACCCTTCTGGATAATAAAAGATGCATTACATAGGATTTTCTATTTGTAAATACAAAGATACAATAAAAGTTGGTAACTACCAAAAACAAAAGCGACTTTTTGAAAAAAAAGCCGCTTTTTTATTATTTATTAATAAGTCAACTGAATATTGAGTTGTTATTTTTCAAAGAGTTTGTTGAACTCATCGGGTGTTACGCTCTTCTCGTTGAGCTTTACGGCGGTCTTCAGTGCTGCAATGAGCTTCTGGTCGATGGCCTGGTCGATGAGTCCTTCGATGTTCTCTTGCTTCTTCAGCATGTCGTTGGCGTAGTTCTCGAGGTATTCTTCGGGAACATTGCTCATACCGTAGCGGGCGAACTGTGCACGTGCCGACTCTTTGGCGGCATTCTTGATGTCGGCATCTTCAATCTTGATACCTTGTGCTCTGACGAGCTGTTCCTTGGCCAGATGCCAGGTGAGCTGACGGATGCTCTCTTCGTAGTTCTTCTCTACATAGTCGTCACCCTTGTCTTTGTTGCTATTCTTCATGATGCGCTTCAGCAGGGCATCGGGATAGGTGAGTTTGCCTACTTTCTTCTCAACATACTCACGCACGTCGAGGAGGAACTTAAAGTCGCTCTCACTGACGAACTGGGCGCGCAGTTCGTCGGCAATCTTCTGACGGAAGGTAACCTCGTCGTTCACGTCCTCTCCGAAAGCCTCGTGGAACAGTTCCTGGTTTACTTCGTGTGCCTTATAGCGGCTGATTTCAGTAATCTGGTAGCTGAAGTCACCTTCGTGTTGTGCCAGTTCTTCCTTCTTTATCTTCAGCAGCGATGATACCTCGGCATCATTGTCAGGATAAGCCTTGCGTGGGTTGAAGATGATGATATCACCCAACTTGGCACCTTCGAAGCGCTGGCGCTGTTCGTCCACCTTGATATATTCGGGCATCATGCTGGCTGTCTCGATGGTGAGTCCGCCTTCCAGGGTGTTTCCCTCGGCATCGAGTTCGCGGAGGTCACCGCGCAGCATGTCGTTCTTCTCGTAAGTTTCGGCCTTCTCGTAGCTACCCATGCGCTGAGCCATCTGCTGCACCTGTGTATCAATGGTCTTCTCGTCGGGTTCAATGACGTAATAGTCTATTTTGTTCTTTCCATTCAGTTCAATCTTGAATTCAGGAGCCACAGCAATGTCGAAGACGAACGTGTAAGGAGCCTCATGTTCGAGGTCTACGGGTACCTGTGTCTCTGAGGGCAGAGGTTCGCCGAGCATCTGGATATTGTTGTCCTTTACATATTTGTAGAGCTGCTCGCCAACGAACTTGTTGATGACATCAGCTTTTACGGGCAGTTCATATTGCTTCTTGATGAGGCCCATGGGCACCATGCCAGGGCGGAAGCCGGGGAAGTTAGCCTTTTTGCGATAATCTTTCAGCGTCTTTTCTACCTGTTCCTTGTAGTCGTTTTCTTCTACGGTGATTGTCATCAGACCATTCACCTTGTCGGGATTTTCAAATACAATATTCATCTTGTTTTATCTATAATTATTTATGTTATTTCCGAATTGAGGTGCAAAATTACTCATTTTCGGTCTAACAGCCTAATATAAACCGAAATAATTTGTTTTTTTAACGAATTGTCCTCAGTTGTTCCCGGTGTTGCTTCTTAGCTATCCGTTGCAGTCGGAATGCTCTCTGATACTGTTATTCCGTCAGTCTGTGCTTCACGGGGAAGGTGAAATAGGTGTCGGGGAAAGGTTCGTTTTTCAGCGTAAAGTGCCACCATTCTGAGTCGAGTGCCTTGAAGCCGTGTCTAAGCATGGCGCGTCGGAGAATCATTCGATGCTCGAACTGTTCGGGCGTGATGCTTCGTCCGGTCGGTGACTTGCTGTTGTCACCCGTGTATTCGCCCGTGTCAGGGTTTCCGCAGAAGTCAGGATGGCTCTCCGGCCCGAACCAGTCGAAGGTGCCTCCCATGTCGAGTTCTTTTTCCGTCTGCATGTCGAAGAGGGTCAGGTCGACGGTACTGCCACGGGTGTGGCCGCTTTTCTCATAAATATATTCTTGTTCGAAAAGCACGCTTTTGTCGAGGTCTGGGTAGAAATAGGCTTTCATCTCAGTGGCTGAGAGGTCGGCCGCCCAGCGTACGAAATGGTCTACAGCTTTCTGTGGTCTGTATGCATCATATATTTTCAGTCTGTAGCCCTGTGCGATGACGTCGTCACTGACAGCCTTCAGTGCCTCGGCAGCCTGTCGTGTCATGAGAGCCGTCGGTTCTATATAGCCGTCGATGTGGCTGCCCACGAAGTTGTAGGTGCCGAAGTAGCGTATCTCAAGAATGGCATCGGGAACGACATCGGTGAGAGTCACAAACTGGCTGCTGTCTTCCGTAGGGTTGACTTTAGTTTCCTTGTCGCATGAGAATAGCAGTACGACGGCTGCCAACATGAATAATGTCTTCAGTTTCATTTGTCTTACGGTTCTTATGGGATTTGTCTTACGGTTCTTTTTTCAGGATGTCTTGCCGTTACTCTTCTATCAACTCGAAGTGCTGGAAGTCTTTGCACGAAGTCCAATCGCCGCCCCACTCAAAGCCGGCCTCGGTGAAGAGACGGAAACAGAGGTCGTCGTGGTCGATTTTGTAATTGAACTCCTTTGTGCGGTCGCAATAATCGGCAGCCGTTGCCGGCTGGATGTAGCGAGTGCCGTCGGCGCGGTCCTTGTAGTAAGGGTTGTAGAGGGTGTTGATGTCGATGGCGAGTCCTCGTGCGTGCTTGGAGAGCTTCGTGGTGCCTGCGATGGCACGGTAGCAGAAGCACGACGAGTTGTTGTCGCGCATCTGTGTCTCGTCGTCGGCATTATAGACGTCGGGTAATAGCATCCGTTGTATGGGGTATTTCGCATCGAAAAGCTTACGCAGGATGATGACCACGCGGTCGGCAATCTCACGGTTGACAATCATCTCTCCAACGTGCATCTTCTCATCGTAGTCCCAATGGAGGACGCGGATGTGTCGCAGGTCATTACGTCCGATGTATGGGTTCTCCTTGTAGGTCTTTCCCTGCATCCGCTGCCATACCCTGTCGGGAATAGGTTCGGCGGCGAAGCATTTGTCGATGCCGCCGAAGGCCTCCACAGCCTCGTTGCTGACCGTTGCCCCTGCCTGCCATTCGGTAAGGGGTGTCGTGTCGGTATCTTTTTTGTTGTTTTGGGCAGAGCATGATACGACAGCCAAGGGGCCGCAGATGAGGATGGCGGCCAGCATCCAGGTGAAGAATCGGTTCATTTCTTTATTGTTAATCCTTAAATTCGAAGAGATTGATGAAGCCTGTCATGGTAAAGACAGACTTCAAATCGTTATTCAGTCCGGTCAGATAGACTTTGCTGCCGTGAGGCTTTGCATTTTTCAGGACGCCCAGAAACAGGCGCAGTCCGCTTGAGGATATATATTCCAGATGGTTGCAGTCGAGGATGATATCCTTTCCTTCGCAGTTGTTCAGGGGAATCAGGTCTTTTTCAGTCTGGACGCTTGCAGCCGTGTCGAGGCGGCCTTCGAAGATGGCAATGACAGCGCCGTCTTTTTCTTCTATTGTTGTATTCATGCTCTTATTATAGTTTCTTTCTAAGTGTGAGGATATTCTTTCCGTTGGTGCGCTCGTAGTTGATGCTGTCCATGAGTTTGCGTACGAGGTGTATGCCGAGTCCTCCGATGGGGCGTTCTTCGGCGCTTAGGGTCGTGTCGACGTCGTCGCGGGTCGTGGGGTCGAAGGGAGCTCCGCTATCGGTGATGATGATTTTCAACCGGATATCGTTGGCTTGTGCTTCGATGAAGATGTCGCCGACGGTGCCGTGGGGATAGGCATAGTTCATGACATTGACGACGGCTTCTTCGATGGCAAGGTTCATCTGCATGGTGGTAGAGGCATCGAAGCCTACTGCCTCGCATACTTCTTCTACCCATGTTGCGAGCTGAGGCACTTGCTGCACGTCGTTCTGCAGGGTGAGTTTTCGAGAGAGTCGCACGTCAAGCTGTTCCTTGGTGTATTGTATGGCAAGCATCGTCAGGTCGTCGCTTTGTTCGGCTTCGCCCACAAAGGCGTGGACGGCAGCGGTCATCCGTTCGATGATATGTTGCGGTGAGTGGATGGAGGCGTGAGGGGAGTCATCGGTGTGGTTTTCGCTTGTGAAACTCTTCATCATCCGGTCTTCGCCAAACAACTTGTGATTGATGTCTTCGGCTTCGGTCAGGCCGTCGGTATAGAGGAAGATGGTGGTCTGTGGATAGATGAGGAGTTCCTGTCCTTCGAACTTCCATCCGGCGATGGGGCCTACAGGCAGGTTGGCCTTGATGGGAACGAACCCTATGCTGTCGCCCACGAGCACCGGCGAACAGTGTCCTGCGTTGCAATAGCGCAGGCGTCCTGTCGGCAGGTCGAGGACTCCGAGGAAGAGTGTGACGAACATATTTGTCTCGTTCATCTGAGCCATTGAATCGTTCATCATTGTGACGATGCGCTCAGGGCTTGCCTCGTGGGCGGAGACGGTGCGGAAGAGACTTCGGGTGACCGCCATGACGAGGGAGGCCGGAACTCCCTTTCCGCTGACGTCGCCGATGCAGAAGAACAGTTTCTCGTCGCGGATGAAGAAGTCGTAGAGGTCGCCGCCCACCTCTTTGGCGGGCACCAGCGACCCGTATATTTCCACGTCGTCGCGTTCGGGGAAGGGTGGAAATATCTTGGGCAACATACCCTTCTGTATCTCGCTGGCAATATGGAGTTCGCTGCCCATCCGTTCTTTTTCGGCATTGGCGGCGAAGAGGCTGCGGGCATTTCGGGCAGCACGCCAGATGATAAATCCCAAGAGGATCAAACCGACAAGCATCAGCAAGAGCAGGTTGAACCCCACCTGTCTGAGGCTGTAGTAGATTTCCCTGTCGGAGCAGACGACAGCCATCGACCATTCCGTTTCGCCGTCCATCTGGGCGTAGAAGACATAGTTCTTTTCACCATTTTCGTCGTGGACGGTGGCTTGTCCGCTTTGGCCCGACATCATCTGTTTGTTGATGAAGCTGACGGTAGTGTCTTCCAGGTCGGCGGTCACTTGCTGTATGTTCTGCCGCATGACAAGGCTTTCGACGGGACATGCCATGATCTGTCCTGTCCGTGACAGGAGAATGTTGTATGACGAGGGATAGATGTGCCGGGCATTGATGACTTGTGAGAGCCAGTCGAGCGATACGTCGGCCGTGAAGATGGCGATGGGCTGTCCGGAAGCATTGCGGATGGGCAGACTGTAGGTCGTCATCATCATCTCGCCGCCGCCTTCGTCGAAATAAGGCTCACTCCAGTGGCCGTGCCCTGTCTCCATAGGGACGGTATACCATTCCATCGAGTGGTAGTCGTATTGGTCAGTACCCAGCTGTTTGCTGGTCGTGGTGCCGTCGTGCTTGTAGGTATAGGGTGAGAATTGGCGGCCCTTGCTCTTATAATAATAAGGTTCAAAGGCGATGGCACTGCCTACGATGTATTCGTTGTCGGCCAGCAGTTTCTGTGTGACGACCCACATCGAGTCGGGCTTTGAGAGTCGCTGTTCTACGGCCCACGCCATGTTCTCTACAGCCACCCTGACGACGTTCATCACGTTTTGTATTTCGAGGCTCTTGGCGCGCAGCTCGCTCTCGGCTCTATGCTCCACCTCGTCGCGGATGCCGTCTTTGGCGAAGAAATACTGAATGGCACTCGTAGCCTCAATCAGCACGGCTGCCGTGATGATGATGGCAAGACTGCCTTTTGACTGCAGCCAGTCGGGGATGATTCTCTTTACCAGTTGTTTCATACTGTGGTTACCAATCTTCGCTGTCGTTGCCGATGATGCCGTTCTTCAGTGCTTCTTCTACCTTGTCGATGATGGCATTGGAATAGGCGTGGGTCATGACGAGGGCTTTGGCACAGGTTCGCTTTTGGGCATCCTTCTGTACGAAGGGATAGTGGCGTGCTATCTCCCAGCGTTCGTCATAGAGATATGGGTTGGTCATGTCGGCTTTCTTTCTCTTGGAGTCGCCGAAAGTGCGCTCGTCGCTGTCGACGGGGCTGAGCCATCCGCCGCTGATGTCGGCCAGGATGTCGTAGCTCTGTACGGTAAAGGTAACGCGCACCCTGCCGTCCTTTATGTCGAGGCGGATGATAGGTGTTATGCTTACGGAGTATTTGTTGAGTGTGCCCGTATGGCGTACGATGTCGGTGATGGGGGCCGAAACGATGATGCAGCCGGCCTCTTTGTCGTTCAGTGTGACAGGTGATGCTCCGGCGGCAGTGGGCGGAAAGGTAGATGTGGCCCAATAGTTCAGCGTCACATAGAGTTGCTCTTTGGTCTGTCCCTCAGCGGGGATGACCTGCTGATAGGTCAGGTTCTCGTTCTTGTCGAGCTGCAGTTCGCCGGCAAGGTTCTTGGCGGCGTCAAGCCATTTGTCGCCATAACGTTCCTTGGCATACTTCTCGAGGTCGGCAGCCTTCATCACTTGTGCCTGCATGTTCATTGTGCCGCAGAGGGCGAGGGCAGCGGCAATAACCCACATTCTTTTCAGTTTCATGATGATCCGTTTCTTATTTTTTTTATTGGAGGTTTTTTATTTCTCTATTTTGAATTCTTTTTTCTGAAGGATAAAGTTAGAACCGAGGTATTTCTCGCGGACGATAGGGTTGGCGGCGAGTTCTTCGGGTACGCCCTGGAAGAGAATACGTCCTTCGAAGAGCAGGTAGGCCCGGTCGGTGATGTTGAGAGTCTCGTGCACGTTGTGGTCGGTGATGAGGATGCCGATGTTCCGGTATTTCAGCTGCCACACGATGTGCTGGATGTCTTCAACGGCAATAGGGTCTACGCCGGCGAAGGGCTCGTCGAGCATGATGAACTTTGGCTCGATGGCGAGGCAACGGGCAATCTCGGTGCGTCGGCGTTCGCCGCCTGAGAGTCGGTCGCCCATGTTCTTTCGCACCTTTTCAAGGCGGAACTCCCTGATGAGGCTTTCCAGTTTCTCGAGTTGTTGCTCGCGTGTCTTTCCCGTCATTTCGAGGACCGACATGATATTGTCCTCTACCGACATCTTGCGGAACACCGAAGCCTCTTGCGGCAGATAGCCGATGCCGGCGCGTGCTCTGCGATAGACGGGATAGCCCGTGATGTCTTCGTCGTCGAGGTAGACATGCCCGGCATTGGGAACGACGAGTCCCGTCGTCATATAGAACGATGTTGTCTTGCCGGCTCCGTTGGGGCCGAGCAGTCCTACGATTTCGCCTTGCCGCACGTTGATGCTGACGTTGTTGGCAACGGTTCTCTTTCCGTAGATTTTCACGAGTCCTTCGGTTCGGAGGACGGAAGAATTGGTTGTTTCGCTCATAATCATCCTAAAAAGACCCATTGGGGCTTCTTTAACTTTTGCAAAATTACTAAAAATGTTTTGAACGGAACGTTGTGATGTCGTTTTTTTTAGTTACTTTTGCATCCGTAAACGTTTATACGCATGTTAATCAATGATTCTCTGACCACTTTCGGCCGTTATCTGATGCTGATGGGACGTACCTTTTCCGTTCCTGAGCGTTTTCGCATGTTCTGGAAACAGTATGTGAAAGAGATGCAGCAACTGGGCATTGACTCCATCGGTATAGTCCTGCTCATCTCGTTTTTTATCGGCGCCGTTATCTGCATACAGATGAAGGAGAACATCGAGAGTCCCTGGATGCCTCGTTGGGTGGCAGGCTATACGACACGCGAAATCATGCTGCTGGAGTTCTCGTCGAGCATCATGTGTCTGATACTGGCTGGAAAGGTGGGCTCGAACATTGCCTCGGAGCTGGGTACGATGCGTGTGACGCAGCAGATTGATGCCCTCGAGATCATGGGTGTCAACTCGGCTTCGTATCTTATTCTTCCGAAGATACTCGGACTCATCACTATCATGCCCGTGCTTGTCATCTTTTCGTCGGCGATGGGCATTATCGGTGCTTACGGAACAGCCTACATCGGGCATATCATGCCGCCCGACGACCTGACGGCAGGACTTCAGCACGACTTTGTGCCCTGGTTTCTGTGGATGTCAATCATCAAGAGCCTTGTCTTTGCCTATATCATCTCCAGTGTTTCTTCGTACTATGGCTATAGTGTCGAAGGTGGTTCTGTCGAGGTGGGCAAGGCGTCAACGGCTGCCGTCGTGTCATCAAGTGTCCTCATCCTTTTCTCCGACGTGTTTCTCACGCCGATGCTGAGTTGAGAGTTAGGAGGTAATAGTAATGATAGAAGTTAAATCGCTCTACAAGTCGTTCGACGACAAGGAAGTGCTTCACGACATCAACTTTCGTTTTGAAGACAGCAAGACCAACCTGATTATCGGTCAGTCGGGTTCGGGCAAGACTGTGCTGATGAAGAACCTCGTAGGGCTGCTGACGCCGACATCGGGCGAGGTGCTCTACGACGGTCGCGACTTCGTGAAGATGACCAAGCGCGAACAGGTCATGCTGCGCCGCGAGATGGGGATGATATTCCAGAGTGCCGCTCTTTTCGACTCGCTGACCGTCCTGGAAAATGTCATGTTTCCGCTCGATATGTTCTCGTCGAAGACTTATCGCCAACGTCGTGCACGGGCTATGGAGTGTCTCGACCGCGTCAACCTGCTCGGTGCAGAGGACAAATACCCTGCCGAAATATCAGGAGGTATGCAGAAACGCGTAGCCATTGCTCGCGCCATCGTGCTCAATCCGCAATATCTCTTTTGCGACGAGCCCAATTCCGGTCTCGACCCGAAGACCTCGCTTGTCATCGACGAACTCCTGTCGGGCATCACCCATGACTTTGGCATTACGACCATCATCAATACCCACGACATGAATTCGGTCATGGGCATCGGTGAGAACATTCTCTTCATCTACAAGGGACGGAAAGAATGGACTGGCACTTCGCACGAAGTCATCGCCTCGAACAACAAGCGGCTCAACGACCTCGTTTTTGCTTCCGACCTCTTTAAAAAGGTAAAAGAGGTAGAGCTTGAGCAGGAACAAGAGGGTGTTCACAAAGAGGTCTGACAGCCGATCCAAAGTTCTCGTATCTGTATCTCACACAGATAATCCTATTATCTCACACAGATAATCCTATTATCTCACACAGGTAATCCTATTATCTCACACAGGTAATCCTATTATCTCACACAGGTACGACTGTGTTTTTTTTGAGATGCTGGTTAGAAGTCTAAGTTGCTGAAATGTAATCTCTTAGCTTCGTGTGTTCTTTCTTTCTAAATTAATCAGCAGCAGTCCGACAAAAGTCCATACCAACTCGCGCAACCGGATGATGAGGGCAACGAAAGCTCCCGCACTGGTTCCCATGCCGAGTGCGGAGATGGAAAGCAGGAAACCGCCTTCGCGACCGCCAATCTGCAGGGGGAGGAAGAAAAGCAGGTTGGCCAGAAGACTCGTGAATGCCAGGATGAGAATGCAGTCGATGTAGTTGACGCCAGGCATGAGGATGTGGAGGATAAAAAAGATTTCGAGTGCCGACACCATGCGACATGCCAGTTCGAGCGACACTGCAGTGATGAAGGTTCGCGGTGACTGCCGGTGCAGGGCGGCAATCTGACGGTCAATCTGTTGCAGCTGTTCACAGTGGCGTTCGATGAAGGGCATGGCCCATTTCTTCAGGAATGGCAGGTGACTGAGAATGTTCATTGCCCTCACTGCCAGTCCCTTGCGGTAGCCGGCAATGAAAAACCAAATGCCCAGAGCGCAGAAAACGGCTGCTGACAAGAGGACGATGGCCAGGAAGGGTGTCATCGCCTGCGTCAGCAGACACAGCACGATAGAGATGGCCCAGAACCAGAAATGGCTGAAGATGTGTGTCATGGCGTAGAGGATAACCGACGATGTGGCGCGCTCGGTGCCTGTCTTCGGTGCCAGTGACATGATGCGATAGGGTTCACCTCCCATGAGTCCGGCTGGTGTGGCATAGTTCAGTGCAAAGCCGGAGATGGTGATTTTATACAGCCAGCCGAAGCTGAAGGGCATGGGCTGGCTGCTGTCGGCTTGTTGCGACCAGATGATAATCCACCAGGCAGCAGTATTGAATACATATAGGAAAGCCCACAGAAACAATACGGCAGGAAACCAATAGCCCGCGTGGCAGAGGCCACGCCACACCTCGGCATAGTCAAGCCGGCTCAGCATGATGGTGAGCACGACGATGCCGAAGAGGAAAAAGCCGTTTTGGTATTTCCTGCTCACTCCTCCTTCTTCTTGGGTATGCTGAAACGAACCTTCTCGCTCTCGTCACGCTTCTCATGGAAGAGTTTTGGCAGCGGGTTTTCAAAAGGCTCGTCGTAGATGACGCGGTTGCGGGCGATGTCGATGCCGCTGTAGATAGCACGGCGGAAGGCATTTTCGTCGGCTTTGTCCTTGCCGGCATTGGCAAAGTCGGGGTCGCCATAGACGGTCGTGCATACGATGGGCAGTCCGGCGAATATGATTTGCGGCTGCTCGTCGGTGAGTGTCTTCAGCGGAAGAATGCCCTGATCATGGTAGATGGCAAGAATGGCATCGAAGGCCTCGTATTCGTTTTCTCCGAAGAACCGGTCGGCCTGATATGGACCGAAGATGTTTACCTTCTGCTCAGCCAGCTTGCTGACGACGGGGCGGATGATGTCATTCTCCTCCGTGCCGTTGGCATCAGCATTGAAGGCCAATACGGCAATGCGCGGATTATAGATACGCAGGTCGCGGCAGAGGGTGCGGTGGAGTAGGGTGATGGTGTCGGTAAGGGCCTCGGCAGTCAGTTTGCCCGACACATCTTTCATGGCAATGTCGTCGGCAAGGATAGCTATGCGCAGGTTGTCGGTGTTATAGATGGGCAATGACTTCTTTCCTTCACCGACACAGGTGTCAAGATAGTGACGCATACCAGTGAAGGGAGTCCCTTCGATGGTGATGTTCTGACTGAATACGGGGGCGGTCACCAAGATGTCGAAGAGGCCTTTCCTATAGTCGGTCAAGGCACGGTCGAGGGCATCGATGGCAGCCTTTCCCGACTCTGGGGTGGGCACCCCGAGGTCTACTTTCACTTCGTTGTCGAAGCAGGTGAGGAGGTTCACACGTCCCTCCTGCGCATCTTCGGCATTGTTGATGATGCTGAAGTTACCCTCAATATCAAGGGCTTTGCGGTGGTAGGCTGCAATCTTGGGCGAGCCATAGATAATGGGTGTGCAGAGCTCCAGCATCTCTGGTTCGGCAAAGGTTTTAAAAATCAGTTCATATCCGACACCGTTAGTGTCGCCGTGCGTGATGGCCACGCGGATTCTTTTGTCTTCCATTGTTTTTTATTTTGGGTTTGTATTAGTTGGCTTATTGTTTCTCTCGGGCCTGTCGGGCTGTAGAGAGAAGACCGCAGGCGGCGTAGATATCCTGGCCGCGGGAGGCTCGGATGGTCGTAAAAATGCCATGCTGGGTGAGATATCTGCAGAAAGTCTGCAAGGCAGCCTCGTCGGTACCGGGCAGCGGTACGTCGGGAATCTGATGGAAACGGATGAGGTTGATGCGGCAGTCGAGACCGTGAAGCAGCTGTAACAGCTGGCGTGCGTGGTCGAGTGAGTCGTTGAGTCCGCTGAAGAGAATGTATTCGAACGACAGTCGCCGCTGATGGGAAAAGTCGTAGTTGCGCAACATTTCGACAATCTCCTCAATGCTCATGGCACGTTCGGCAGGCATCAGCCGGCTGCGTAATTCGTGAGAGGGAGCATGAAGGCTGACGGCAACGTGGCAGGGACTTTCTTCTATGAAACGTTGAAGCTTGCCGCGCACACCCACAGAACTCACCGTGATGCGCTTGGGACTCCAGGCGTAGCCCCAGTCGGCGGTCAGCACTTCCGTGGCTCTCAGTATGGCATCGAGGTTGTCCATCGGTTCGCCCTGACCCATGAAGACGATATTCGTCAGCCGGTCGCGCTCGGGCAAAGCATAAATCTGGTTGAGGATGTCGGTAACAGTAAGGTTGCCATGCCAACCCTGCTTACCCGTCTGACAGAACAGACAGTTCATCTTGCAGCCTACCTGGCAGGAAACACAAAGGGTTGCCCGGTCCTCATCCGGGATGAATACGGTTTCAACAAAGAGAGCGTTGGCTTCTGCTGCCTTCCCGCAGTCCACCGGGAAAAGATATTTGATGGTTCCGTCCTTGGAATATTGAGCGTCGATGGGAGCCTGGCAGCCGATGGTATAGCCGGCAGCCTTTAGTTTCTCGCGGTTCTGCTTCGACAGATTGGTCATCGCATCAATGTCGCCGACATGCTTTTCGTAGAGCCATGTAGCCATCTGCCCACCGGTAAAAGCGGGCATTCCCAATGATTGCGCGACCTCTTTCAGTTCTGTCAATGTCAGACCGAGCAACGGTTTCGACAGCATTCCTTCCATGATGACTTTTTTATAAATTCCCTGCAAAATTACTCAAAAAGTTGCAAAACCATGCAGAAATAACGCTTTTTTACACGCGAGTTAATATAAATAATGTGTAATTTTGTCGATATTACGAAAAAAATAACTACTTTTGCAACACAATAAGACCCATAAACCTTATAAATCCTATGAAGAGTTCCTTCCTCCGCGCCTTCTTTGCCTTTGTCATCGGCGCATTATTAGTGAAATTCCGTGAAGAAGCCGTCGTCACCATTACGCTGACGCTGGGCGGCTGGTTTTTCATTGCCGGTCTGGTAGCCTGTGTGCAAGCCTTCGTCAACCGTCGGCATGCTGCCCTTGAAGAGAGTATACCGTTCGAGACAGAGATGGCCTGGATAGTCGGAGCCGGCTGTATGATTTTCGGTGTCGTCCTCGTCGTCATGCCCAAAGCCTTTCTGGTGGCACAGATGTATATTCTGTCAGGCATTCTCATCCTCAGTGCCATCGGACAATATACAATGTTGGCATCGGCCACTCGCTACGGAAGGATCGGCTTGTCGTGGTGGCTCATGCCGACGCTGCTCTTGGCCATCGGCATTCTCTGCATCGTCAATCCCAAAGGCGTGCTGACAGCACCGCTCTTCATCATTGGTTGGGCACTGATGGTCTATGGTGTCGTCGAGTGTATCAATGCCATTAAAATCCACAGGATGTTCAAAGCCTATGCAGCCTCATTGCTGACTGTAGAGACCGAGCAGGAGCAGACAGGACCGGAGGATGAGCCGGAGCTGCAGAATCTGCCTGAACAGCCGGAGCCGCAGGAGGAATAAAGCACATAGGATTCTTATTCTAATTCAGTTGTCTCTTCAGGCATAAGTCCCTCAATGTATTTGCAGAGGATGCCGATGCCCTTTATGTTTTCGCCACCTTGCGGAATGATGATGTCGGCGTAACGTTTCGTGGGCTCAATGAACTGCTCGTGCATGGGCTTCAATACCTTCAGGTAGCGGTCGACGACCATCGAGACAGTACGTCCGCGGTCGATGGTGTCGCGCTGAATGTTGCGGATGAGGCGCTCGTCGGGGTCGGTGTCGACGAAAATCTTCAAATCCATCATGTCGCGCAGCTTCTTGTTGCAAAGCGTCATGATGCCTTCGATGACGATGACCGGCTTGGGCTCAACGTAAACGGTGTCGGGAAGTCGGTTGGAAAGAATGTAAGAATAGGTCGGTTGCTCGATGGCATGGCCTTGTCGCAGTTCGTTGACCTGCTTGATGAGCAGTTTCCAGTCGAAGGCATCGGGATGGTCGAAGTTGATGGCCTTGCGTTCTTCCTCGGTCATGTGCGACGTGTCATTGTAGTAGGAGTCGAGGGGCACTACTGCCACATAGTGAGGCGGAAGAGCCTCAACGATTTTCTTCACGACGGTGGTCTTGCCCGACCCGGTTCCTCCGGCAATGCCGATAATGGTCACTTTATCCATAGTATAAGGTTTCTTATGATGATTCTTCTTTATTTTTCTTCAAATAACATTCTGTAGGCTTCGGCCTTTCGTTCTACTGACAATGGGTAGGCCCTTGAGGTGCTGGGCATCCGATAGAGGCGCAGTTGCCGCTCTTCGAACGGGAACTCAACGTAGGAACCCACTGCAGGCCGGCTGTCGATGTGGAGCTGTTGGCAGAAAACGTCGGTGGCCTTCTCGCCCGTTGTGACAACGGTGGTGCATTCGGGTATCTGTCGCAGGAGAGCCTGCAGGTCAGTGGGCTCGATGACTTCAAGGTCTTTGTCGGCGGCAGTGTTCTTCAGCCGTTGCACTACCTTTGCCGTATCAAAAAGCCCGATACCTTTCTCTTTTAAGAAGGGTATCAGGCTTTCGAGGCGGAACGTCTTGTGGCCGAGGTCGACAAAGTAGTTCTTGTCATTGAAGAAGCACAGGCCGACAATGCGCCACATGTCGTTCGTAAAGTTGGGATAGAAGAAGTCCATCGACCACCTTTTACGCGAGGGCGGAAAACTGCCCAGCATCAGCATTCGGCAATGCTCAGGCAGGAAGGGTGGCCAGGGATGGGACTCTGTCATGGTTCTTACTTCTGTTCCTTGGCCAGATAGACGACGACTGGCAGGTGGTCGCTGTAGCCGCGAAGCCACACGCCGCCGGCATGGGTACGCTTGGGTGAACCTTTATACTTGCCTTCCTGTTGCATGAGGTAGTCGCGGCGGAAGACGTGGTAGTTGAAAAGTTTCAGCGATGAGAAGTCTTTTTCGCCGTCGCGGTTCAGAAGGTTCGGTGAGAGGATAATCTGGTCGAAGAGATTCCATGAGCCTTGATACATGAGCGTACCCTTTCCTTCCTTGACAAGGATGTTATACCAGGGGTTATACATGTCGCCGTCGCCCACTTCCTCGATGTTGGCCTTGGCACGGAGTCCTTCAGTCATACTTTTGTTCGTCGGGTCGTCATTCATATCGCCCATGATTATGACTTTGCAGCCGGGATCTTCTTGGAGAAGCATATCAATGACGGCCTTGGCCTGACGGGCACCCAGTTCACGATACTCTGAACCGGAAAAACGGCTGGGGAGGTGGACAACGATGAAGGCTACACGCTCACCGCCAAGGATTCCTTTGACGGTAAGGAAGCCGCGCGTCTGACGGTCTTTGTCAATGTCTTCCTGCTTCTCGTAGACATAGGGATACAGGTGGCTGTCGGTGACGGTGAACAGTGCCGGGTTGTAGAGCAGGGCACAGTCGACACCACGCTTGTCGGGGCCTTCGATATGGACAAACTGGAAGTTGCGGCTCTTCAGCGGCTTCTGATTGCAAAGGTCAGTCAGACAGTGAGCATTCTCAACCTCACTCACGCCGATGACGGCACATCCAATCTGCGGCAGCTTGTCGGTTCCCATGTCAGCCAACACACGCGACATGTTGCCGAGTTTGTTCTTATACTTCTTGTTGTTCCAGCGGTTGGATCCATTGGGGAGAAACTCGTTGTCGTTCTTTCCCTCGTCATGAGTGGTATCGAACAAATTCTCAAGATTGTAGAAGCCTACACCATAGGCCAGAAATTTCTTTTCTTGTGCGTTTGCAGTGAATGCCACGACGAGCAATGCTGCCAGTAGTAATAGTTTTCTTTTCATATATAATATAAATAATGTGTAATGTTGTTTTCTTTTCTTTTCGTCTGCAAATATCGCAATAATTTCTGACAAATGTGCACTTTTTGGAAAAAAAATGCCAAAAAATCTTTTTTCTTTAAAATTTTATTCGTTACTTTGTACCCGAAAAAGCGAACTGCAATGAACAATCTATTAATAGAATGCAATTAGCAGCAAATATTTAAAACCATAATAATATGCGAAGAAAATTAAAATTAGCAGTGATTGCACTCTGCTACGTATCGTTTGCATTTGCGCAAAACAATACGAAGCAGGATCAGAACGTCGGTGTTGATGAGTCGGCGTTCACCTTGTCAGAGTCGCAGCTCGGCGAAGACGACAATGTGTCGCAGGAAGTTACCGTGCTCGGCTCTAACACCAATGCCTATGCCAGCGAAGTCGGCTATAGGTGGAGTCCGGCCCGATTTAAGTATCGTGCCTTCAATTCTAAGTATAATGATATTTACATCAACGGCAATCTTGCAAACGATGCTGAAAGAGGTGAATTCCGTTACTCACTCGTGGGTGGACTGAACAACCAGACACGCAGCGTCGAGGCTTCTCTGCCTTTCGAGGACAACAACTTTGCCATGACAGCAATGGGCGGGTCTAACAATTATAACTTCCGTCCAAGCTCATTGCCGACAGGCCATCGTCTGAGCATTGCCGGTGCCAACCGTAACTATACCTTTCGCGGAATGTATAGCTACAACTCCGGTTTCAACGACAAGGGATGGGCTTGGTCGATGGGTCTGACCTATCGTTATGCCAACACCGAGACTGCCTATGTAGAGGGAACCTTCTACAACGCATTCTCATACTTCCTCGGCGTAGAGAAACTCATCGGCGACAAGCATTCCGTGTCTCTCGTGACATGGGGTAACCCCACTGAACGCGGTGCTCAGGCTGCCTCCACCGATGAGATGTATTGGATTGCCAACAACCGATACTACAATCCTAACTGGGGTTATCAGAACGGAAAGAAACGTAACTCGCGTGTCATCCGCGACTACGCTCCCTCTGTCCTCGCCACTTGGGATTGGAACATCAACGACGAAACCAAACTCGTCACGTCGCTCTTCGGAAAGTATGCCAAGTATAGCAGCTCGCGTCTGAGCTATAACAACTCGACCAATCCTTCGCCCGACTACTACAGTCTGATGCCCAGCTACAACTACAACGTCTGGGATCCAACCGATGTAGACAACCGCACACAGGCCGGACTGGAAGCATGGCAGGCTTCATACAACTATCTGAGTGCCTCGCAGGCCAACCGTCAGATAAACTGGGACCGTATCTATTTCTCCAATAAGGCTGCTTCGGCACAAGGCGCTGATGCCATGTACTACCTGCAGGCTTATCATGACGACCAGCTGACCGTCAACCTGTCGTCGACCTTAAAGAAGCAACTCTCGAAGACGCAGGCAATCAACGGAGGTATCTTGTTGTCGACCAACAAGGGTATGCACTATCAGACAATGGAAGACTTGCTTGGAGCTTCCACCTTCCACAACCTGAACACTTACATCATCGGAACCTATCTCAGCAGTGACATGCAGGCCATGTATGATGCCGACCACCCCAACAAGGAAATCAAGGAAGGCGACCGCTTTGCCTACGACTATAACATCTACGTCAACAAAGCTCAGCTGTGGAGCACATATACCGAGAACTTCGGTCCGTTGCACTACTCGGTATCAGCCCGCATCGGCGGACAGACCCTGCAGCGTGAAGGTAACATGAGAAACGGTCTTGCCCTCGACAATTCCAAAGGAAAGGGTCGGACGGCCAAGTTTGTCGACGGCGGCGCCAAGTTCGGCTCGTCACTCAATGCCGGCCGCGGCAACACGCTGTCGTTCGGTATCGGTTACGAAAAGAAGGCTCCCATTGCCCGCACGGCCTTCTCAGCACCACAGATTAACAACGACTTCGTGAAGAACCTCAAGAACGAGGATGTCTTCTCGACCGAACTCGGCTATCAGCTCGAAACATCCTGGCTGCACGCCAACATCAACGCCTTCTATAGCCATCTCGCCAATGTGGCAGAATACAGCATGTATTATGATGACTCAGAGAACTCCTTCTCTTACGTCTCCATCAATGGCATCAAGAAAAACTACTACGGCGTTGAGGCTGGTTTGAACTTCAAGGTCAGCCCCATCTTCAACATCAAGATGCTCGGCACCATCAGCGATGCCCAGTATATCAACGATGCAGATGTCAACTACACCCTCTCGCAGGATGGCAAGATGTATAGCGACAAAGTCCTGACCAAGGGAATGCGCGAAGGTTGCACACCGCTCACCGCCGCCAGTGTCGACCTGAGCTACCATGCCAATGGCTGGTTCATCGACCTCATCGGCAACTACTACGACCGCATCTACCTCTATTATACGCCTGTGACCCGCTACGCAAAGGAAAACCTCAAGGCCGACAACACCGGCGAAGAGGCCTACAACCGCTATTCCCAGGCAAAGGGTAAGGGTGGTTTCATGCTTGACGCCAGCATCGGCCGCAGCATCTATCTCAAGAAAGGTTCGCTCTCCGTCAACCTCATGTTGAC
>JAFSRY010000092.1 GCA_017445845.1 Prevotella sp. | reverse complement strand
TGGAAGTGAAAAAAAAACATGTTTTCTCATAATTTCTCTTATCTCATTCCTCATTTCCCATTTTATTTGGATAAAAAAACTCACGCTCGGAAAAATAAATGTATTTATTCTTCCTCACTTAATCGTTTTTTTCGTAACTTTGCATCCGAAATAGAAAAATAAAACCAAGAAAATGAATATATTAGAATTGAGCGAACAGGAGATTGGCCGCCGGCAGAGTCTCCAAGAGCTGCGACAGATGGGCATCAATCCCTATCCCGCAGCCGAGTATCCGACAAATGCTTTTTCAACCGATATCATTGCCGGTTTCAAAGACGATGACGAGCCTCGTCAGGTCTGTATCGCAGGCCGCATGATGAGCCGCCGCGTCATGGGTAAGGCATCTTTTGCCGAGGTGCAGGACTCAAAAGGACGCATACAGGTCTATATCCAGCGCGACGAACTATGCCCCGAGGAGAACAAAGACCTCTACAACGTAGTATTCAAGAGACTGCTCGACATCGGCGACTTCATCGGTGTAAAGGGCTTTGTATTCCGCACGCAGACCGGTGAGATTTCGGTTCATGCCCAGGAACTCACCCTGTTGTCTAAGTCGCTCAAGCCACTGCCCATCGTGAAGTATAAGGACGGTGTGGCCTATGACAAGTTCGACGACCCAGAGCTGCGCTACCGCCAGCGTTATGTCGACCTCGTGGTGAACGAAGGTGTGAAGGACACCTTCCTGCAGCGCGCCACGGTGCTCAGGACCATGCGCCGCGTACTCGACGACGCCGGCTATACCGAGGTGGAAACGCCGACACTGCAGATGATTGCCGGCGGTGCCTCGGCACGGCCTTTCATCACCCATTTCAATGCCCTCAACCAGGACATGTATATGCGTATCGCCACCGAGCTCTATCTGAAACGACTCATCGTGGGCGGCTTCGAAGGTGTCTACGAAATCGGAAAGAACTTCCGCAACGAAGGCATGGACCGCAACCACAATCCTGAGTTCACCTGTATGGAACTCTATGTGCAGTATAAGGACTACAACTGGATGATGTCGTTCACGGAGAAACTCTTAGAGACCATCTGTATCGCCGTCAACGGAAAGCCCGAAAGGGAAATCGACGGACAGGTCGTTTCCTTCAAGGCACCCTATCGCCGACTGCCCATCCTCGATGCCATCAAGGAGAAGACAGGCTTCGACTGCGACGGCAAGAGCGAGGAGGAAATCCGCGCCTTCTGCCTCTCGAAAGGCATGGATGTCGACGAGACAATGGGCAAGGGAAAACTCATCGACGAACTCTTCGGAGAGTTCTGCGAAGGCACCTTCATCCAACCCACCTTCATCACCGACTATCCCGTGGAGATGTCGCCGCTGACAAAGATGCACAGAAGCAAGCCGGGGCTGACCGAACGCTTCGAGCTGATGGTCAACGGAAAGGAGCTGGCCAATGCCTACTCAGAGCTCAACGACCCGATAGACCAGGAGGAACGCTTCCAGGAACAGATGCGACTGGCCGACAAGGGCGACGACGAGGCAATGGGGTCGTTCAGCTCTGAGTAGGCGTTAGCCAGCTCCTTGCCGTTCACCATCAGCTCGAAGCGCTCGGTAAGCCCCGGCTT
>JAFSRY010000091.1 GCA_017445845.1 Prevotella sp. | reverse complement strand
GTCTTTTCTGCTTCCTGCGTCAGTTAGATTTCCAGTTCTCTTTTGTCAGAAGCGGAATGATGCTCGTCAGTATGGTATAGTCAGTTTCTCTTCGTTGTCTTCTATCTCTTTTGCTCTGACAAGCACCCATAAGTCAGATGGTTCTCTTCATTGATACCTACATACAAAAAACGTGGATGCTTAACTTCTGCCTGTTCGCTATTCGAGGTCTTAGGAAACCTATGGTGGTAACAGACAGAGTAAACACCCACGCAGGAGTATATAGTACACCCGTAAAGTGTGCTAGTGAGGACATGGTTAGCCCTCGCAGCACACTACGGAGAGTATATGCTACACCCCGTGGAGTCACATCTGCATTTGTATTGACCACCATTCAAAAGTTCCTAAGTTTCGAACAGCCAAAAACAAAGCGTCAGTAACGCCTTCCAATATGTAGTGCTCCGCCCATTGGCTCCGTCACCCTCAGATGACATCATAGCCCAAAAGACAGATAGCAACTGCAAAGGTACAAAAATAATTCTGTATTTATTTATAATAAGGTGTAATTTAATACAATTTTAACCGTCTGGGAGGTTTTTCTTGTTGCCCGCAGTCACAGCGGGTGAGTATAGTGGGTTATTGGGTTCATTATTCTCTCGTCCGAGGGGGATGTGTATATCCATTTTCTATGCTGTCGGATGGAATACAATAAAAAGACAGCCGCCTCGGTGGATCGGGGCGGCTGTCTTTTTGTACGGATGTGCGTGAGGGTGCTATTCGTCCCAAATGGTAAAGGTACGGGCGCGGGCTTCCTCGTCGCTATCGTCACCAAGTTCTACGTCGGGGCTCTTGATGTTGATTGTGCTGGCTTGCAGCAGGGTCTGTTGCCCGACAACTTTAACCTTGAGGGTGGGTATGATATATGTCTTCTTGTTCATAGCTGTTCTGTTTTTTATTTCACTACGACTTTGAGTTTGTCACTATGGTTGATGTCGCCTTCCGGGCGGATGACGTAGACGCCGCGGGGCATCGTGCGCTGTGCAACCTGACGATAGAAGTCGGCAGCGTTGCAGAGTCTGCGGCCATCGAGGGTGTAGACGACTCCTTCTGCAGCTGAAAGGTCCTTGAAGTCATGACCGCCGATGGAGAGTTCGGAGCCACCGTCGTAGTTCAGCACAATCTGGCTGATGTCTGGAATCTGTACGTTGGCTTTTCCGAGTCCGTTGCCAAGGTCAACGAGGAAGTAGGCACGGAAGGCCTTGACGCTGCAACCGTCGGTGGAAGGCGAGTGGAGTGTGTTGCCGCTACCCATGAAGAGGTTAGCCGGGGTGCCGGCCGTGAGACCAGCGGGAGCATAGGTTCCTAGGAACTCCACGTTGCCGTCGGCAGTGGTGATGCCGGTAGGCTGAGTGCTGCTGATGGTGACCTTTTCAAACTTCGGGTTGACGAGGTTATTGCCCGTTGCATCCCACTTGATGAGGTAGGGTTTGCCAGCCTTCAGCGTGGTGACATCGGTGAAGTTCAGGGTGAGCGTATTTCCTTCGAATGAGGAAGTAGCGGCATTGAGTTCCCTTGCCTGCACATTGTCACCGTCTAACGGGCTGTCGGCGATAGTGACGTCGAAGGGCAGACACAGCGTGTTCCACGAACCGTCCTTATAGAGCGTGCGGTTGGCCAGCGTTGCGTTGACTTTCTTTCCGTTGTGGCTACTGAGGACTGCCGTGTTGTCTTCTCCATTGGCCAGGGTGATGTCGGTCACGGTGACCAGCCGGTAGATCTGCGGCAGCGAGCCCACTGTAGAGCTGGACGCGTAGCAGGAGAAGATGGGTGAATTGTTGTTCGGGTTGAAACGAATGATGTTTCTCGTGTTCGAGCCTTGGAAGGTGATGGTGGCACTGCCCGAGCTGATAGCAACAGTAGCCTTCGCATTGTCGTCGGCTGTAGCCTCCGTCTTCAGGTAGTTACTACTGCTGCTGGCAGCATACAGATAGCCGCCACCGACATTGAAGAGGAAGCTGCCGCCTTCCTTCTCGAGGGTGATGACCTGTGCGGCCTCGCCTGGTGTGAGCGTGCCGTCGTCGTTGACTGTCACGTTGCCTGTTGCCGCGCGGTTATTGGTGTTCTGCGTGGTGCTGAGGACATACGTTGCCTTGTCACCGATGTTGGCAATCAGTATCTTGTCGCCGGCAGCCAGCGTCGAGGCATCGGTCACCAGTTCATAGCGTGGGGTGTCGTCGTCAGGATTGACGGAGGGTTCGTCCGAATAGACAGGCTCGACATAGTTGTCATAGCTGAAGGCTTCGTCCATACAGATACCCCAGATGTATTCCTGCAGACCGGGATAGTCGATGAAGGGGTTGCGGTTTTTCTGAATGTCGTAGACAGCGTTGTTGCGGGCTGTTTCTTTCTCGCTGACGGGGTCGTTCTTCGCCCACTCCATCAGCATCTTCAGCTGCCATTCCTTCAGACCGGGATAGGCATTGCCGTCGATGACATTTACGACGTCGGTGGAACTATAGTTGGTATACCAGTCGGAGAGTTTTTCTTCGTAGCAGGTCACCATATAGAAATATGTACGCGCGAAGTCACCCTTATATTCGTCGTCAGGTTCGAAGACGGTACCGCTGTATCCGTTGTAGGAGCAGGGACCGAGCTTACTGAAGCCGTTGGCAGAAATATAGGTAGGATTGTTGACCTCGCCGAAGGGGTAGTTGGAGCGTTTGCCGTTGACGAATCCGTCGGTAGGATAGATATGGTGCAGGTCGGTATACATCGGTGCATTGCTGCCGAACCAGCTCTGTGGCCACGAGTGCTCGCGGTTGTAGCAGTCGCCTTCCTTGTTGTAGGTAGAGCCGCTGGTGACAGGCGTGTAGCTGGTAGCATTGGAATACATATCCCAAATCTTCCCGTTGCTGTCCACATCAGTAGTCTTGAAGGCTTCCCAGAGGTCGTCATACGATTTCTCCGTGCGGTTATAGATGATGCCGCACAAGGCTGTCTTCAGGGCTGCGCCCATCTTGCCGTCGGCTGGCTTATAGTAGTCGGTCTCGGGGTCTGGTGTCGGTTCTTCGCCGCTGTCTGTGTTGCCAACCAGTTTGATTTCATCCACATAGGCCCGCTTGCTGCTTGTTGCCAAGGTGACGGTCACGGTGCCCGTTGCATTCGTGAGGCTGACGGTGCAGAGCGTCCAGCTGGCGGCGGGTGTGAACTGCGTGACATCGGCGGTAGCTCCCGTGACGGTCACGTTCAGCTTGCCGGAGTCGCTGCCATATTTCTTCAGATAGAAGGTCAGCGTGCCGTTGCCCGTCATCGGGATGTCGCCAGTGGTCATAGAGCCGGAGGCATTGCTGGAACCGAACTTCAGGCAGCCACCGTTCGCCTGTGCATTGTCGGTGCCGCCGGCATAGATCTTCGTCAGCGTAGCCCATCCGTTATAGTCAAGGTTTGCGTTGGACACGACAAGTGCGGCCGTTCCGTCGCCATTGCTTGTATAGCCACTCAAGCCCTCATAGAGCAGAGTGGTTGTTTCGGGTGTAGGTTCTTCACTGCTGCCGGCACCTACGAAGTCGAACGAGATGGTGCCGTCGCTGTTCTGCGTGATATTCTCCACCGAAACGTCGAGATATTTCGAGCCGTCGCTGTTGTTGTTGAAGAGCGTGGCGGCAGGCGTGGTGCTCTTGCTGAAGGCGTTGACCGAGCCGTAGGGGAACGGGTCGTGCTTGGCTCCCTCCTCAGTGTAATACTTGTCGCCTTGATAGGTAGTGTACTGATATTCGTTGTCGGCAGGGATCCATGTCATGCGCTGATGACTGGGGTCGTCGTTGGGCTGGTTGCTTGCCCATACGGAGGAGTTATAGTCGACATGCAGGATGAGGAGTCCCTTTCCGGGCAGTCCTTCGTCCCATCCTGTCTGCTGACGGTTCTCCAGCAGGTAGTATTCGTTGCGGTTGCCCTTATTATAAATAATGTATGCATCGCTGCCCACGGTTTGCAGGGGCTTCATGTTGCTGATGGTCTGGGTGGTTTCCAGTTCGACGGGCTCTTTCCATCCTGCCACCCAGCGCTCATAGCTGGTGTAGCCTGCAGGCTGGTAGCCGTTGCCGTTGTAGGAGCCGTTGTCCATCAAGTCCCAGCTGAACATACCCTGACCGCCGCTGTAGTCGGTGTCGTAGAAGTCGGGGTAGCCCAGACAGTGGCTGAACTCATGGCACATGGTGCCGATGCCGGCAACGGTTCCTGAGCCATTCAGCTCACCACCGCAGGCATAGGTGTCAATTTTCACACCGTCCAGCGTCTGGCTTCCTGTTCCGTCGCCATAATAATTAGCGGCGGTCAGCGTCCACTCGTGGGGCCAGATGGTCGAGGCGGCGCCGCCGTCGGCCTCGCCTTTGCCGGCATAGACCACATAGACCTGCTCGACTTCCTTGTCGCCGTCCCAGTCGTAGTCGGCAAAGTTGACCTGGTCGTCGACCTGATGCAGGGCTTCAATGACCATTTCGGCAGGATGAACGTCGTTACCGTCGCTGTCATTACTGCCATAGTATGTCCGTTGGTTCGAGACGGGAACAGGGCCCACGACGTCGAAGGTCAGTTCGAACTGGCCTTCACTCTGGGCATAGAAGTAGTCGTACATCGAACCCTTAAAACTGCCATAGGAGAAGTTCTTCTCGTTGGCAATGCGCTGGAAGAGGGCATTGTCGTTGGCCTCCTGGAACGACACGTTGGAGAAGTTCACCAGGATGATGAGTCCTTTCTTCTTTCCGATGATGCCGCCCACGTCGCCCACTTTCCGTGGTGCCATACGCTTTGCGCGGCGGCTGTTGGCCTGGCTTCGTTTGAGGCTGGCCTTCTGCATGATGTTCTGAGGATTTACCTCCTGATAGGATCCGCCCACCATCTGGTAGCTTTTTCCGTTTTCAGCTTTCCAGAAATGACCGTGCTCGTCGCCCACCAGCATGGCACTGATGGTCGTTCCGTCGGTCAGGGTGAGCATACGTTTTGTTCCCGGCTTGGCAGGAACTGCACTGACACACAGCGTGACGGCGGTCAGCAGGAATGTTAGGAATAGTTTTCTCATTTATCTGTGATTTAATGGTTTTGCACCTCTAAACGTTTTCATTAAGCCATAAGAGCAGAACCGAATTTATTCGAGTTATGCCTTGGCGGGAAAAGGTCGGATGAAATCCAACGTTTTCATTAAGCCATAAGAGCAGACCAAGCTTGCTTGATGTCTGCCTTGGCGGGAAAAGGTCGGATGAAATCCAACGTTTTCGTTAAGCCATAAGAGCAGAACCGGATTTATTCGAGTTATGCCTTGGCGGGAAAAGGTCAAATGTAATTTAAGATTTTGCAAAGGTAAAAAAAAAAATTCTGATGTGCAAACTTGCAAACGATTATTTCTTAAAAGTCAGGCGATTATGCCTACGACTTTGGCTTGCAGCCTTTCTGCCAGACTGTTTTCACGCCTTCGCTGAAGTCGTAGGCGATAGTCCCGTCTGCCAGTCGACGGCCTGCGGGAAGGAAGCGGCAGATGATGCGGGAGACGTGGCGGGCGATGTTGAAGTCTTTAGGTTTGGCGACCCCGATGCTCTCCACACGCAGGCTGAAACGGCCGATGCCAGGCAGGACGACGGTCTGCCCCGCTGAGAGCTTTTCCTTCAGGCTGTCTTCCAGCTCCTTGACAACGCCGATGATGTCGCCTTCCGAGAAGCTGCAGTTGCGGCAGGCTTCGGCGGCGATTTCGTTAAGGGTCACCTCGCCCTGACTGACGGTTTTCGCAAAATATTTTCCGTAGGAACTACTACGTTTGATGTTGTTTCTGATGAGTTTGATATGTACTGCCATAGTCAATTATTATTGATGTTTTGATGATCTCTATCTTATGCGCTTGCAAAACAAGTTGTTTTGGTGTCACGATAACGCCTTTCGTCATGGTCGAAGCATAGCTTCGTCGACCCAAAACAAGTTGTTTTGATAGTACTCAAATGTTTAACCACAATTACCCTAAGCGCAAACGGCCCTGACATCACTCCCAACAGGCTATGTCGGAGGCGATTTCTGGCAGCTGGCTGCGGTGGAACGTGGGTTCCTTGATGCCGTTGCGTTTCTGCCGGCGGTAGTCGTCGAGCAGCCGGAAGGCATACTTGCCGAGGGTGCCGATGGCGACGAGGTTGCAGGCCGTGAGCAGGGCCATGCAGAGGTCGCCAAGGCTCCAAACGGTGTCGAGGCTTGCCAACGCCCCGAACATCACGAGGACACCGCCGGAGAGGAGGCGATAGAGGGTGATGACATGTCGGTTGGAGGTCATAAAGCGGATGTTGGCTTCGCCATAGTAATAGTTTCCGATGATGCTTGAGAAGGCGAAGAGGAAGATGGCGATGGCGACGAAGACCACGCCGAAGGAGCCTATCTCGGCATTGAGGGCAGCCTGCGTGAGGGCAATGCCGTTGAGTCCGGGCACGTCGTAGAGTCCGCTGATGAGGATGATGAAGGCTGTGCAGGAACATACGAGCAGGGTGTCGGTGAAGACGCCGAGGGCTTGTATGAGTCCTTGCTTCACGGGATGGGAGACGGTGGCGGTGGCTGCCACGTTGGGTGCGCTGCCTTCGCCTGCCTCGTTGCTGAAGAGACCGCGCTTCACACCGTTCATGATGGTTGCGCCGATGGTACCGCCTACGCCTTGTTCCAGTCCGAAGGCATTGCCGACGATGACTTTCATGACATGGGGGATGAGCTGATAGTTCATGATGACGACGACCAGTGCCAGCACGAAATAGCCGAGGGCCATCAGAGGTACGATGACGGAGCTGACGCGGGCGATGCGGTGGATGCCTCCGAAGACGATGAAGAGTGCCATCGCAGAGAGGACGGCTCCCACCACGAGGGGCTGCCATCCGAAGGCCTCCTGCATGGCACCGCAGATGGTGTTGCTCTGGATGGAGTTGTAGGAGAGTCCGAAGGTAAGGGTGATGAGGATGGCAAAGAGGAAGGAGAGCCACTTGCTGTGGAGCCCGTGGAGGATATAGTAGGCGGGTCCGCCGATGAAGGAGTCACGGTGGGGTTGCTTGAAGAGCTGACCGAGCGTAGACTCTACGAAGGCGGTGGCCGAGCCGAGGAGTGCGATGACCCACATCCAGAACACGGCTCCGGGTCCGCCGATGGCAATGGCTGTCGCCACACCTGCAAGGTTGCCTGTGCCGACGCGCGTGGCAACGGAAACGGCGAAGGCTTGGAACGACGAGATGTGGCGTCGGGCGGTGCCGTCGCCCTTGACTCCCGTCGTGGCGGAGTCGGTGAGCAAGCGGAACATCTCGACAATCATGCGGAACTGCACGCCCTTGGTCTTCCATGTGAACCAACAGCCGCAGGCTACGAGTGCCGCTATGAGCACATATCCCCAAAGGATGTCGTTAATAAAGGAAAGCATTATCAATTATCAATTATCAATTATCAATATCAATTATCAATGACCCTTTTGACGACGTGGCAGGGATTGCCTACGGCAACGGTGCCGGAGGGGATGTCGCTGACGACGACGGAGCCGGCCCCGATGGTGACGTTGTCGCCGATGGTGACGCCAGGGAGTATGGTGACGCTGCCGCCTATCCAGACGTTGTTGCCGATGGTGACGGGCAACGCCCACTCCTGTCGCGAGTTACGCTCGACGGGGTCGGTGCTGTGACAGGCGGTGTATATGCTGACGTTGGGACCGATGAAGCAGTCGTCGCCGATGGTCACGGGGGCCTCGTCGAGGACGGTGAAGTTGAAGTTGGCAAAGAACCCTTTGCCCACACTAATCTGACTGCCATAGTCGCAGTGGAAGGGTTGGTTGATGATGATGTTGTCGTCGCCGATGTGACCGAGCAGACGGAAGAGGATGTCTTTCATCGCCTGCTGTTCCGACGGGCGTAGGGCATTGAAGTCATGAATCAACTCGCGCGTCTGTCGGAGCTCTTTCATCAGCTGTGGGTCAATGGCAGAATATATTTCACCTGCCAGCATTTTTTGCTTCTCTGTCATAACATGTTGGATTTCATCCGACCTTTTGTCGGCAAAGGTAATAAAAAAAAGGTGAAAAATAAAAAATGTGTCAGTTTTTTTATTACCTTTGCAGCTATGAATGTGTCCCGCGTCAGAAAGTTGGTTCTTGTGTGGCTCGCCATCATCAATATGGTGGCGCCGCTGACATCATGCAAGACACGCGAGCAGAAGATAGACCTGCTACCCGTCAGCAGCGTGCCGGTGCAGGAACATTCGCCTGAGGTATTCCTCGTGATGTACGACGAAAAGGTCGGAAAGGAGCCGCTGCTGAAAGCCATCAAGACGTATGGATGCGAAGTGAAATACGACTACAGCATTATCACGGGCATGGCACTGAGGAAACCCAAGGACAAGACACTGGAGGAGACGATGGCACTGTTCCGTGCGGTGAAGGGCGTGGTGAGTGTCGACTACGACCACGTCTACCGTCTGACAGACCCTATAAGACCCCGTTTAGAGACCCGATGACGTATGGCATGGAGATGCAGATACCGTTGTAAGCGCTGTGGCTACGAAGCCGAGGTGTTCGAAGGCCGCGGCTTGTTCCGCCAGCAGATTTCGGCAGTGTGGTGCCCCGACTGCCAAACGGTTCAGAACATCGTCGTGGGAGGCATCATTGCCGATGTGGCTCCGTCGTACCGGAGTGAGGTTGGACGGCTCTGCCCTCAGTGCGGCTCGGGCGACATCAGCCTCTGGGACCTGCAGACTTGCCCGAAGTGTCAGGGAACGATGGCAGAAACGGGAGAAAAGGAGTTTTGGACTTAGTCATGAGATATGGGAAATATAAAAATAATCGGCGGTGTCTTCGACACCAAGCTTGAATTGGAACATGCAAGCGTGGCGGCAGGATTTCCGTCGCCTGCCGACGACTATCGGCACGACACGCTGGACTTCAACCGAGACTTCATCCGCCATCCCGAGGCATCGTTCTATGCCAACGTGGAGGGCGACTCGATGAAGGATGCCTACCTCTTCGACGGCGACAAGGTCATCATCGACCGTGCCGTGGAACCCCACCAGGGCTCCATCGTCGTGGCATGGTGGAACGGCGGCTTCACGATGAAGTTCCTCGACCTCACCCACCGTGCCGAAGGCTACATCGAACTGAAGCCTGCCAACGAGAAATACCCGGTGTTCAAGGTCGACAACCCCGACGACTTTGAGATATGGGGAGTCGTCATCCATCAAATCCGAACCTTCGAGTCAGTGTAACTCTCAACTATCAACTGGAAAAGTGTACGGTATCATCGACTGTGACAACTGCTACGTCAGTTGCGAGCGGGTCTTCCGCCCTGACCTGAAAGACAAGCCCGTCGTCGTTCTCTCGAACAACGACGGCTGTGTGGTGGCACGCAGCAATGAGGCTAAACAACTGGGCATCAAGGCCGGCACACCCTATTATCAGTTGGATGAACTGTTCCCCAACCAGAAAATCGCCGTGTTCTCCAGCAACTACGAGTTGTATGGCGAGCTGACGGGCCGCGTCGTCAACATCATCCGACAAGAGGCTCCCGCCTACTTCCGCTATAGCATCGACGAGTGTTTCGTCTACTTCGACCGCTTCGCCGACAACGACCTCAAGGCATGGGGCGAACGGCTGCACAAGAAAATCAGACAGTATGTAGGCATCCCCGTGAGCATCGGCCTTGCACCGACGAAGACACTGGCGAAAGCTGCCAGCTATTTTGCCAAACGCTATGCCGGCTACCGCCACTGCTGCCTCATCGACACCGAAGAGAAACGCCGCAAGGCCCTCTCGCTGTTCCCCATCGACGAGGTGTGGGGCATCGGACGCCGTTATGCGGCTCGTCTGCAGTCGATGGGCATCCAGACAGCCTATGACTTTGCACAGAAGGAAGCATCGTGGGTGCGCGCCACTTTCAACAACATCGTCATCTTCCGCACATGGCAGGAGCTGAACAGCATCGACAGCGTACCCAACGAAGCGATGGCAAAGAAGAAAAGCATCTGCACAAGCCGCAGCTTCAACGGAATGGTGACCGACTTTGAACAGCTGCGCACCCATGTCGCCAACTATGCCGCACGCTGTGCCGAGAAACTGCGACAACAGGATACCGTAGCCTCCCTCGTGGCAGTGTTTCTCCATACCAATGCCTTCCGCGAAGACCTGCCTCAATACTGGAACATGGAGGAGCAACGTCTCATCGTGCCATCGAGCAGCACTGCCGACATCGTGGGAGCCGCCACCGACGTGCTGCGCCGCATCTTTATTCAAGGCTTCCACTATAAGAAGGCAGGAGTCATCGTCATGGGCATCGGTCCCAACTCTCCCATCCAAGCCGACCTCTTCGACTTCAACGCCGAGCAATTTCAGAAGATGCGCCGCCTCGATGCCGTCGTCGACCGCATCAACCGGCTGAACGGCTCAGAGACCGTCGTCATCGGATCGCAACAATACACACAGAAGGATGGCCGCGGCCGAGCCAATGTCTTTGCCAATGCCATCAAGCACGACTTCAAATCAAAGAACCCCACCACTCGCTGGAGCGACATCATTAAGTTGGTTTAAAATCTGAGGGTAAAACGTGCCAATTTATTTTTTAACGATTCCTCAAAAGCCTCCTCCGAACATCAGGAGGAAGCCGGCATGACATCCCGGCAGTTGTTTTTCAGCAAGGTCGAGCATACCGCCCTGCTGAACCATCATGCGACGGCTCAACGAAAGACCGATGCCGCTGCCCGTGCGCTTGGTGGTAAAGAATGGTACGAAGAGCGACTGTCGGTTCTCTGCCGGTATGGGCTGGCCGTCGTTGCCGATGTAGAGGGTAGAGACCCCTTCCGGCTTGCCCTCCCCTCCCTTTTGGAGGTATTGGGAGTGCCCCTTGGGGCTGTCGGCAGCAATGACGATGGTCTTTGCCCCGGCCTCAACGGCATTCTTTACCAGGTTGATGAGCACCTGTCGCATCATGGCGATGTCGACACAGACATAGATTTCGGCAGGGACATCGGTCTGCCAGGTAACGTCGGGATAGACGCGGCGCACATCATCGATGATGGCAAGGAGGTTGGCGGTGACGATGACGGGGTGTTCGAGCTGTGACATCTTCCTGTAGCCAGCCACAAAGTCGGTCAGGTGGCGCGACGTGTTGTTGATGGCTTGTATGCCTTCCTCGATGGGAGTGCCCTTGACGTCGGGTCTTTGTAGCAACGACTGACTGATGCTGGCGATGGGTGCCGTGGCATTCATCATTTCGTGGGTGAGCACGCGGGTGAGCCGCTCCCACGACTCCACCTCGCTGCGGTTGGTCTGCTGCCGGATGATGTTGCCCAGCTGGTTGAGCGTCTCCTGCATGGCGCGTTCGCCGAAGAGGAGGCCACGCGTAGGCAGACGGAAGGTAAAGTCGTGATTACGAACAGCCTCCTGCATCAGGTAAGCTCGCAGCCGCAGTCGCCGCTGATGGCGAACGAACCACCATACGGCCCCACTCGCTGTCACACCTAATAATATAAACAAGGTAATCATAATTCTCAACTTTCAATTCTCAATTCAAGAAAGTCTTTTCATCTTGTTATACAGCGTCTGTCGGGTGATGCCCAACAGCTCGGCTGCCTTAGAGAGGTTGCCGTGGCAGTGGTCGATGGCACGTCGGATGTGGCCGGCCTCCACCTCGTCGAGGGTGACGATTTCGCCCTGGATGTCGAGCACGTCCTTCAGTTTCCTGACCAGTTCGTCGTTGTCCCAGGGCTTCACAATGAAGTCGGCAGCCCCGCTCTTGAGACCTCTGACGGCCAGCGCCACGTCGGCATAGGCAGTGAGCAATACCACAGGCACCTGCGGATGGTGCTTGCGCAAGGTGCGCAGCCACAGCAGTCCCTCCTGTCCGCTGTTCACACCGAGGGTGAAGTTCATGTCGAGCAGTACGATGTCGACGGTCTCTTGCGCCATCGTCTTGAGAATGTCGTCAGGACGTTCCAGTGTAATGATGCGTTCGAACATCGTCTCCAGACAGTAGCGCAGGGCTGTCAGAATGCCGTCATTGTCATCGACGACGAGAATAGTTCCGTATTTATTCATGTGCGTTGAATTTGGGCACAAAGTTACAACAATCTGTCTAATTCTCATACAAATAAGTGTCAAAATTTTAGACAATCTCACTTTCAGCCCACCCTTTAAGCTTGTAGAAAGCGACAGAAACCGTAACTTTGCAGTGCAAACAAAACACAACGATACAATGAAACAGTGCGTATATCTATTAGTTGTCGTTCCTTTATTCCTTGCCGGCAGCGCGGCAGCGCAACCCTGGACTGCGCAGCGGTGCATGGAGTATGCCGTGACCCACAACCACAGTGTCAGGCAGGCACGGTTGGAACTCGACAACTACAAGGCAGCCCGGCGCGGTGCCGTCGGCCGCTTCCTGCCCTCCCTCGACGCCTCGGTGGGCACACAGTATAACTTCGGACGTGCCATCGACCCCGAGACCAACACCTACACCGACGTGAGCACCTTCTACAACGGCTACTCCGTCAATGCCTCGCTGCCCGTCTTCGACGGCTTCAGCCGTCTCCATGCTCTCAAAGCCGCCAAGGCCGCCGTGCTCATGGGTCGCAATGCCCTCCGGCAACAGCAAGACCAGACAGCCATCAGCACCCTGCAGGCCTTTGCTGATGCAGCCTATTACAAGGGACTCGTAACAATGGCCGAGGAGAAACAGAAGGAGGCGGGACTGCTGCTCCGCCAGACACAGCTGATGGAACAGGTAGGACGGAAGAGCGCTGCCGACGTAGCCGAGGTGGCATCGCAGAAGGCCGAAGCCGACTATAACCTGACGCGCCAGCAGAACCTCCATGCCGCCGCCCTGCTCGAGCTGAAGACGGTGATGGGACTACCCGTAACGGACAGCCTCGAAATAATTGGAACCCCTCCCGACCACTCCCAAGGGGAGGAGTGCCTACCGCTTCGCAACCAATTCATTTCTCATTACTCATTACTCATTTCCCATTTCCGGATGGAAGTGGCAAGACACGAGTGGCGCCAGGCCCACGCATCTGTTCTACCTGCACTCTCAGTGACGGCGGGCCTGAGCACCACTTATTATAAAACCCTGCACTCGCCGATGGCAACACCCTTCACCACACAACTGCAGAACAACATGGGACAGTATGTCGGGGCCACGCTGAGCATCCCCATCTTCAACCGCTTGCAGTCGCTCACCGCCATCCGACGAGCCAAGAACAACTACCGCATCGCATGCGAAGCCTACGAAGAGAAACGCCTCGAACTGCTCAAACTCGCCACCCAGGCCGCACAAGACCTGCACGCCTACCTCCTGCAGACACAACAGATGGAGAAGAAGGTCGCCGCCGACAGCCTCGCCTACGAACTCACACGACGACAATACGAAGAGGGACTCTCGACAGCCATCGACCTGCACACCATGTCGGCACAGTTGCTCAACTCAAAGGCCACCTTGCTGCAATGCCAACTGATGGTGATGGTGAAGAAACAATTGGTAAGATACTATAACGGAGAACAGATATGGACAGAAGAATAGAAAAAACAAAGGCTCAGCGACTCATGAAGTACTGGCCTTACGCTGGAGTAGGCTGTCTGATGGCAGCCCTCGGGTGCTGGGTGCTCTTCGGCAACCATGCCTCCACACTGCGCGTCGACCGCGAAGAACTGACAATCAGCCTCGTAACCAACGACCAATTCAAAGACTATGTGCGCACCAACGGACAGGTGATGCCCATACAGGTCGTTCAGCTATCGCCCGAGGAAGGCGGCATCGTCATAGAGAAAGTAGTCGAAGAGGGCACCCACGTCAGGAAAGGCGACGTCATCGTGCGACTGAGCAACACCGCCCTCGACCTGCAGATCCTCAACGCCGAGGCCGAACTGGCAGAAAAGCAGAACCTGCTGCGCAATACCCAGGTGGCCATGCAGCAAGACCGGCTGAACAACCTCACCGAGCAGGCACAACTCGACATGGACACCCAGCGCAAGCAGCGCACCTACGAGCAGAACCGTCGGCTATACGATGAGAAGCTTATCAGTCGGGAGGACTATCTGCAGTCGGAGGAGGACTTTCAGCTTTCGACTAAAAAGCGCTCGCTGGTGTCGAAACGCTTGAAGCAGGACAGCATCTATCGCACGGTGCAGATGGACCAGATGGAGGACAACCTCGAAAACATGCGCCGCAATGTGGTGCTGGTTCGTCAGCGGAAAGATAAACTCGAAGTGCGCGCTGCCATCGACGGTGAACTGGGTCTGCTCGATGTGGAGTTGGGCCAGAGCATCCAGCCCGGCCAGAAGATTGGTCAGCTGAACGACCTCTCCGACTACAAAGTACAAGCCAGCATCGACGAACACTACATCGACCGCGTGCGCCAGGGCCTCACGGCTACCTTCCAGCGGGGCGATAAGACTTTTGAACTGCAGGTGCGCAAGGTTTATCCCGAGGTGCGACAGGGCAAGTTCCGTTGCGACTTCATCTTCCGAGGCGAGCGCCCTGAAAACATCCGCACGGGACAGACCTACTACATCGACCTCGAACTGGGTCAGCCCGAACAAGCCGTGCTCATTCCGCGCGGCACGTTCTTCCAGACCACGGGCGGACAGTGGATCTTCGTGCTTTCTGCCGACGGCAGCAAGGCATACCGCCGACCCATCCGCATTGGACGACAAAACCCACAATATTACGAAGTACTTGAAGGACTGGAACCCGGCGAGCGCGTCGTCACCAGCGGCTACGAGGCTTTCAAAGACAATGAGGTGCTGATCATTAAATAATTAAAAAATATAAGAACATGAAAAAGTCAATTATTCTTATCCTGCTTGCTCTCGTCGCAGTTACGGGGCAGGCACAGACGAACAATCCAAGAGGACTGTACAAGCTCACCGAAGTTATTCATCAAGACGGCAAACATGTTGAGGCAGGTTTCAAACAGTATAAATATTGTCAGGAGAACTTCTCACTTATGTTCAATTACTCCCCGACGTATTTTGTAAACCAGCCCTTCACGTTTAACATTACAAATCCCGACGGCAAGCCGTTGGTATTCACAGGCGAATTATCTAAGACAGAAAACAAGGGAATACAGGTTTTCGGTATGTCCGACAGCACATTCACGTTGCGTTGGTTCAACGACCGAGGCCATATCAACGACCGTCTGTTCCCGTATCAAACTAACATTGATGAGATATATGAACTGGTAAACGATTCTACCGATGCAATACTACGGTCATTGAACTTGCTGCAAATGAAGTTGGAATCCAAACAGCATCGTCTGCAAGGCATATGGAAATTGCGTGGCAAGCAGCAGACAAACACCACTACGTCACAGTATTGGATAGAACGGAGCAATCAAGAAATCTATCAGATATTCGGCAGCCACGAAATGTTGACAGTTTATGCCAATACCGGGTTCCCCAAAAGAAGCATGCAGTGTGGCTTCAATCCATGTACCTATTTGAGTGAAACGGTCTTTGATTGTGATGGACATGTCGCTATCGTGAATTGGTTTGACAGCGGAACCATTTCCATGACGACTATTGACGATAAGGGACATCCCAATGTGACTATTTGGGACCGCTGCGGCTTGCCAGAAAACATTCAAAAGACATTCGGCACAGACACGCCACAGATGAAAAAGGACATCTCACGTTTCTTTACTGATGAGTTCGAGAAGAAATACGGTTCCCTCCCTGATTCCGTCTGTCGTGCATACGAGACTTTTGATTTCGCTGTGGATGCCAATGAACGCAACAACGCCATCTTTCCCGTCTTGATGCGTTGCGGCTTCGAAAATGAATACAAGGCCATGAAAGATTCGCTCTTGGCACGTTTGATGAGATGTGAGATAGATGCTGACGAAGCTGTCGGGCGTTATGTCTATTGGTTCTATAAGAATTTCGACCGTCATACAAGTTGTTCTTCTCGATTCTTTCGTAGGCAGCGGTCTGAAACTCTCATCAATTACAGGGAACTCATTTCTGAATATGCCCCCGAGCCGGTGGGATGCAAGGTGGACGGCGAAACTTATCTCCTTCGCCTGCCATCCTGTGGGGGTGACTTCCCCACATGGGAATGGATGCTGAAAAAGGAGAAGGAGTTCAAACAATCAGGGTGCAAGTACTTGATTCTTGACCTTCGGGGAAACCCCGGGGGCAGTGACGAATTCAGCGAGTTTTGGGCTGGGATGATGTGTGACTGTAGTGCAATGAACGACCAGCGGTATTTCTATCGTAACACTACGGTCAACAACAAGATGCTGAAGGAATTTTGTGATGCTATGCCAGGCAGTTTCTTTGATCGTGTTTTGGCCGAAACAGATTCTACCGAAGAAGGAAGCCTTATCAACTGGATGACAATTGAAAAGGGAACGGTCGAATATACACCGTTGGTAAGAAAAGGTGCCATCATCATTGACAATTGGAGTGCCAGCGCTGCTGAATCGCCTGTCGAGTTGGTACGTAATTATTCCAAAAGTCATGCCAAGGTCTATGGGCGCGAACGGACAAACGGTTGCGAACAGACAGGTAATGTCAACGCAGTCCGACTGCCAAACAGCGACATTACTTTGTGGTTCCCAATGACGGTTGATGAGACATTTGAGGAAGCGTGCAAGGAACGCAGTCCTGGATATAAGCCCGATGTCATAATTCCCTTGCCGTATCCCAAAAAGCTCACCGACAACATCGACGAATGGGTATTGTGGGTGGCAAAGAAGATGAAAAAGAGGTAACTGGTTGTGTTTTAAGAAAAACAGAGGCTTGCCC
>JAFSRY010000090.1 GCA_017445845.1 Prevotella sp. | reverse complement strand
GCACGGCAGCCTGCCCGCCCTACCACATCGCATTCGTCATCGGCGGCACATCGGCAGAGAAGAACCTGCTCACCGTGAAACTCGCCAGCATCAAGTACTACGACTCACTGCCCACCACGGGCGATGAGACAGGCCGTGCCTTCCGCGACATCGACCTCGAGGAGAAACTCCTGAAGGAAGCCCAGAAGATTGGTCTCGGTGCCCAGTTCGGAGGCAAGTATCTGGCCCACGACATCCGTGTCATCCGTCTGCCTCGCCACGGTGCCTCCTGCCCCATCGGCATGGGCGTCAGCTGCTCGGCCGACCGCAACATCAAGGCAAAGATCAATGCCGACGGTATCTGGCTGGAGAAGATGGATGCCAACCCCGGCGAGCTCATCCCTGCAGAATATGCGAAAGCCGGCGAAGGCCAGCAGAGCATCGTCATCGACCTCGACAAAGGTATCGATGCCGTGCGCGAAGAGCTGACGAAGTATCCCGTCTCCACCCGCGTCAACCTGAAGGGTACCATCATCGTAGCCCGCGACATCGCCCATGCCAAGCTGAAGGCCCGTCTGGATGCCGGTGAGGAGATGCCTGCCTACTTCAAGGACCACCCCATCCTCTATGCCGGACCGGCCAAGACGCCCGAGGGCTATCCCTGCGGCTCGATGGGACCGACCACGGCCAACCGCATGGACCCCTACGTCGATGAGTTCCAGGACCACGGCGCATCGCTCGTGATGATTGCCAAGGGCAACCGCTCGAAGGTCGTCACCGATGCCTGCCAGAAACATGGCGGCTTCTACCTCGGCACCATCGGTGGCGTGGCAGCAGTGCTGAGTCAGTCGAGCATCAAGAGCATTGAGTGCGTGGAATATCCCGAACTCGGCATGGAAGCCATCTGGAAGATCCGCGTGGAAGACTTCCCCGCCTTCATCCTCGTCGACGACAAGGGCAACGACTTCTTCCAGCAGCTCAAGCCCTGGTGCCCTTGCAAGAAGTAATTAGTCATTAGAAATGAGTAATGAGGAGCCAATGGTGGACTGTACAACGATGTTGTGCTGAAAGTGAAACCCGCAGGCGCAATTTTTTAATAATTGAAAAAATAATTGCCGAAAAATTTGCAAGATTGAAACATTCTGCTTACCTTTGCCGCAGAAATCGTAATAAAACGGAAAAAAACGTATGAAACAGTATATGTCTAACAACTGGTGGTGGCGCTGCTCAAGATTGAAAAAGTCGTGAGTCGCTCAAGCCGTGTAGAGACATCTGAGATACACAAAAGGCCTGCCGCACTTGCGACAGGCCTTTTTTCTTAGACGTCTTTTGACAACAGGCCGAGAGCCCTCCGCACAGCAATGTCATCATCACTATACATCACGAATAACTATTTTCTAAAAAAATAAACCCTTTAACACAAACAACAACTATGAAACAGAAGAGATTTATCCTTTCAGAGAGTGAACTGCCGAAACAGTGGTACAACATTCAGGCCGACATGCCCAACAAGCCGCTGCCACCCATCCATCCGGCAACCAAGCAACCCCTTGGCGTCGACGACCTGGCGCACATCTTCCCACGCGAGTGTTGCGTGCAGGAACTCGACCAGGAACATGCCTTCATCGACATCCCCGAGGAGGTGCAGGAGAAGTATCGCTACTACCGCTCGACACCGCTCGTCCGGGCTTATGCGCTGGAGGAAGCCCTCGGCACACCGGCTCACATCTACTTCAAGAACGAGAGTGTGAACCCGCTGGGCTCTCACAAAATCAACTCTGCCCTGCCCCAGTGCTACTATGCCAAGCAGGAGGGTACCACGAACGTCACCACCGAGACGGGTGCCGGCCAGTGGGGTGCCGCGCTGAGCTATGCCGCATCGGTGTTCGGACTCGAGGCTGCCGTCTATCAGGTGAAGATCTCGATGCAACAGAAACCCTACCGTTCGAGCATCATGCGTACCTTCGGTGCGGCCGTGACGGGTTCTCCCTCGATGTCGACCCGCGCAGGTAAGGACATTATCACCCGCGACCCGCGCCATCCCGGCTCACTTGGCACTGCCATCTCCGAGGCTGTAGAGCTGGCCACGACGACGCCGAACTGTAAGTATACGCTGGGTTCCGTACTGAACCACGTCGCCATCCACCAGAGCATCATCGGTCTGGAAGCCGAGAAGCAGATGGAGATGGCGGGCGAATATCCCGACACCGTCATCGCCTGCTTCGGCGGAGGTTCTAACTTCGGCGGCATCGCCTTCCCCTTCATGCGTCACAACATCAAGGACGGCAAGACGACGGAGTTCATCGCTGCCGAGCCGGAGAGCTGTCCGAAGCTCACACGCGGTGAGTTCCGCTACGACTTCGGTGACGAGGCTGGCTATACGCCCCTGCTGCCGATGTTCACGCTGGGTCATGCCTTCAAGCCCGCCAACATCCACGCCGGCGGTCTGCGCTACCACGGTGCCGGCATGATTGTCTCGCAGCTCATCAAGGACGGACTGATGCACGGTGTCGACATTCCGCAGCTCGAGACCTTCGAGGCCGGTCTGCTCTTCGCCCGCACCGAGGGCATCATTCCGGCTCCGGAGTCAAGCCACGCCATCGCTGCCACCATCCGCGAGGCCCTGAAATGCAAGGAAACGGGCGAGGAGAAGGTTATCCTCTTCAACCTCTCCGGCCACGGACTCATCGACATGACCGCCTACGAGCAATATCTGAACGGCGACCTGATGAACTACAAAATCAGCGATACCGACATTCAGAACACGCTTCAGAGCGTGCCGAAGGTATAAACGCCGACACTGCCGGTGCAGTATTTACAAACAAAAAAGCATTGATTGCCAGAGCGGTCAATGCTTTTCTTTTTTGCTCTTTCTATATGACTCTTTCGGTTTTCTCCTTGCTTTCTTCGCCACATTTCAGCCTTTCGGCAATGCCGTTTCATAGCTTTCTCAGGCACGGTTCTAAGACTTCTTAAAGTAAAATAGCCTATTTTGGTCGGTAAAATAGCCTATTTTGCAAAGTGAAATAGCCTATTTTGGTCAGTAAAATAGCCTATTTTGGTCGGTAAAATAGGCTATTTTACTTTTCCGATACTTACCACCGTGGCTGCCGAAAGGCTTTATCGGGCTCATGAACTCTATTCACCGCCGATTGGAATTGCCCGGTTCGGCAGAATGGCAAAAACGCCAGAACGGGGAATATTGAGTGTCTTTGGGGCAGGAATATGACTAACCGGGGCCATGCAAACAATTATTAGGACACCCCATGCGATGGGTGCTCGTAAAAAATGATAAGATGTGTGCCGCACACATCTTACATGCTGCAAGCCCGACAGAGCTTGTAAACACCCTGATTCAATTTTGGGTAGTTAATGAAGTTTGAGAAGTAGAGAAGTTAAAGGACATTAGTTATGCCCCTGGGGTAGTCTATGGCGACTATTCCGGAGTAAAAGCTGTCATGCCAGCTCGAGGTCGAAAGTGGCGCGGAGCTTTTCGAAGGCAGGGTTGCTTTTCCGTAACTCATTAAAAATGTCGGCCTTCGTGAGAATAGGTTTTATTTCTTCCTGTCTGGCCAGTCGCAGATGGAAGATGATTTGTCCGTTGTGTAGGGCTTTCGCCATGGTTGCACGGATACGTCCCTTGATCCGCTGCACTTGGTCGAGCAGTATCTGGTTGTCGATGACCAATTCGATGTTGGGCAGCGTAGTGATGGTGGGCGTCATGTTCTTCAGTCGGATGGCAATGGCTTTCATCTCGGCAATCGTCATCATACGGTTGCACATCGAACGCCATTCCAACAGCAGTTCATCCTGTGTGAACGGGTTGGCTTCATCCTTGTTTTCTACGACGACCTCGGTCTGATAGGCCGGTTTCTCGGGTCCGCGCCGTAGGTTGGCAAAAGAAGATGTCAGGCGGGAGAGTGTCAGTTTCGATGCCCCCGCCCCATCCTTTCCCGTGGATATGGAGGTCTTGTTTTCCTCTTTCGGAACGGGATGGGACAGTGGCGTCTCCTGTCGGGGAGAGGCTTCGGTATTTGCTTTCTGCTCGGTTTGTGCCACCTGCTGAGCACCGTTGGGCCGAGCATTCATAAGTCTGTGGAACAGGGATTTCAGTCGTTTAGGGCTACGCCCCGCGCCGGGCTGGTCGTCGGCAGGCTGTGTGATTTGTGCCACCTGTATGAGTGTGAGTTCAACGAGCAGCCGTTTGTTGTTTGAAGTGCGGTAGTTGACGTCACACTGGTTCATGATTTTCAGCGCTTGATAGAGGAAGCGGACGGGACACCGTTGGGCTTGCTCCTGATAGCGTTCGCGCTGCTGTTGGCTCACTTCGAGCAGGGGAAGCGTCTGTGGGTCTTTTGCCATGAGCACGTTCCTCACATGGGAGGCAAGGCCCAGCACGAGGTTTCCTCCGTCGAACCCTTTGCCGATGAGCTTGTTGAGCAGCACCATGATGTCAGCCACTTTGTTTTCGAGTGACAGGTCGATGATGCGGAAGTAGTTGTCGGCATCGAGCACGTTGAGGTCTTCGATGACTTTCTCATAGGTGATGTTGCCCTGACAGAAGGATGCCGCCTGGTCGAAGATAGAGAGCGCGTCGCGCATTCCGCCGTCGGCTTTCTCGGCAATGACGGCCAGTGCTTCGTCCTCATACTGTATGCCTTCCTTCTTGGCAACCATCTTCAGGTGGTCGATGGTGTTCTGCACGGTCATCCGCTCGAAGTCGTAGATTTGACAACGGGAGAGGATGGTGGGGAGTATTTTGTGCTTCTCGGTCGTAGCCAGGATAAAGACGACATGGGCAGGCGGTTCTTCCAACGTCTTGAGGAAGGCGTTGAAGGCAGCCTGGGAGAGCATGTGCACCTCGTCGATGATGAACACTTTGTAGCGTCCGACCTGCGGTGGTATGCGTGTCTGGTCCATCAGTGCCTTGATGTTCTCGACGGAGTTGTTCGAAGCTGCGTCGAGCTCAAAGATGTTGTATGACCGCTGTTCGTTGAATGCCTGACACGACTCGCAATGTCCGCAGGCCTCACCGTCGTCGGTGGGTGTCAGGCAGTTGATGGCTTTTGCGAAGATGCGGGCGCAAGTGGTCTTTCCGACACCTCGCGGACCGCAGAAGAGATAGGCATGAGCCAGTTTTCCGCTTTTCACGGCATTCTTCAGCGTCGTCGTCAGTGCTGACTGTCCGACGACACTGTCGAAGGTCATCGGTCTGTATTTGCGTGCTGATACGATATAATCCATATTGATTTCTGATCTTTAGGAAGGATATATTTGCAAAGTTACGAAGTTTTTCGAGAATGTTCATAGGCTGTCGTATGGTTTTAAGTTTTCTTAACCCGTGCACTAAATAACATTAATAATAAGGCATGAAATTTTGTTTTCCCGAGGGTTTGCACTAACTTTGCACAAACAATAGGACAGTTAAAAAGGAAACAAGTCACATGTCGAAGGCTAAAAAAATCTTCAGCAGCCTCGGCCGGCTGCTGGGTCGATATAAATACATCATCACGGTCATACTCGGATTGCTCTGGGTGTGCCTGCTCGACGAATACAGCTGGAGCGAGCGGATACGGCTCCAGAGCCGCATCAATGTCCTGAATGATGAATATGCCGAGCTGGCCCGCGAAAACGAGCGCGACAGCCTGCTGCTCGACGACCTGAAACGCCATCCGAAAGCCTATGAGCGTGTGGCTCGCGAACGCTACTTCATGAAGGCTCCCAATGAGGACGTCTTTGTGTTGAGCGACGAATAAGAAATTAATCTATCGTGAACAGTCTATATAATCTATATAAGAAAGGATTCAGTAAAAGCGGAAATACCGTTCAGATGTTGGGCGGTCTGCTCATGGTGGCAGGTGCCGTCAGCTACATTCTGTTCTTCTGTCAGGAAGTGGCAGCATGGGGCTATTTGGTCGGAGCTGTCGTCTACACCGTTGTCCAGGCGCTACAGACAGAAGACGACGGCGGTATAGTGCTGCACAGGCTTCACCAGTTGCAGCGGCTGTCGGGATTGCTCCTCGTCTTGTCGGGACTGCTGATGGTCGACGATGTCTATCTCTGGCTCTTGCCCCTTTTCAGCAACTATTTCACGTTCGTCACCTATCTCTTCAACAAATGGGTACTGCTCATGCTCATCGGCGCACTGCTGCAGCTCTATACGACACTGCGCATTGCATCGCTCAAGAATAAAGAACAAAGTAAAAAAGAATGGCAATGAAAAAACTTTTAGCCCATACGCTCACCGCTGCCATCGTGGTTCTCATGACGGCTTGCGGGAGTAAATACAACATTCAAGGTTCGTCGAACATCACTGCCCTCGACGGACACAAGCTGTATCTCAAAGTCCTCACCACTGACAAGATGAAAGTCATCGACTCGTGCGAGGTCATTCACGGTGAGTTTCATTTCAGCGGAAACTACGACAGTACCTGCATGGCACATCTATACATGGACGACTCGCATATCATGCCCGTCGTCATCGAGGAAGGCGACATCTCGCTGCAACTCGACCTGGCTCAACAGTCAAGCGGAGGCACACCGATGAACGACTCCCTGTCGTCGTTCCTCGAACAATATAACCAACTCATCAGTCAGCGGCGCGAACTGGTCCATCGCCACGACCAAGCCATTATGGACGGCAGCAACATGGACCTTGTCTATACCATGCTGGCCACCGAAGAAAGCCGACTGGCCGCACAAGAAGACAGCCTCGTCACCGACTTCGTCACCAACAACTACGACAACGTGCTCGGGCCCGGCATCTTCTTCCTGATGACTATGGACCAGCCATATCCGCAGCTCACCCCATGGGTAGAATACATCATGAGCAAGGCTACCGATACCTTCCGCGATAATGTCTACGTCAAAGAATACTACTCAAAGGCACAAGAGAACCAGAACATCATGAACGGGCTGACAAGTCCTGCTGCAACCTCCAGCCAGGCAAGTCCGACCAGCACCCCAAGTCCCACCGAAGAACAACCCGACAAAACACAAGAATGAACACCCAGACCTGTTGCGGACTCATCGTTAACGAAGGCCACATCATCCGTGGAACCATCGAGATTGAAGGTGACCGCATCAAAAGCGTCACCCCTGCATCGCGTCAGGACGACGCCGACGAGGTCTTCATCCTGCCAGGCATCATCGACACCCATGTTCATTTCCGTGAACCGGGACTGACCCATAAAGCATGTATCGAAAGTGAAAGCCGTGCTGCCGCCTATGGCGGAGTGACGACTTTTTTCGACATGCCCAACACCGTGCCGCAAACGACGACCCCCGAAAGCCTTGCAGAGAAACAGCGGCTGGCCGGGCTGTCAAGCCATATAAACTATTCCTTCTTCTACGGAGCCACCAACGACAACGTCCACACCTTCGACGACCTCGACCGTCGGTATATTCCCGGCATCAAGCTCTTCATGGGCTCATCGACAGGCAACATGCTCGTCGACCGGTCAGAGACACTCCAGGAGATATTCCGGAGAGCCAGTGAACTCGGGCTGCCGCTGATGGCCCACTGCGAAGACACAGATACCATCAACCGAAACATGGCGGAGGCGCAGTTGTCCTACGGCGACGACCCACCCTGTTTCCTCCATCCGCTCATCCGCAGCGAAGAAGCCTGCTACAAAAGCACTCTCGAAGCCACGTCGCTGGCCAAGGTCTATGGTACGCAGCTTCATGTAGCCCACATCTCCACAGCTCGCGAACTGGAGTTCTTCGGACAGTTCCGAAACATTACTGCCGAAGCCGTCGTTGCCCACTTGCTCTTCACCAACCGCGACTACGAAGAACTGGGAACTCGCATCAAGTGCAACCCTTCGATAAAGTCACCCACCGACCGCGATGCCTTGCGTGAAGCCCTCACCTGCGGACAGATAACGACCATCGCCACCGACCACGCCCCGCACCTGTCAAGCGAGAAAGAAGGCGGCTGCAAGAAGGCCGCATCGGGAATGCCGATGGTGCAATTCTCGTTGTCCGCCATGCTTGGCCTCGTCGACGAAGGCATTCTTTCCATCGAGCGTCTCGTCGAACTGATGTGCCATCAGCCTGCCCGACTATTCCGTCTCAGCGAACGTGGTTTCATCCGACCTGGCTATAAGGCCGACCTCGTCATCGTCAGACCTCATGCCCCATGGACACTCACCAAAGATGTCATTCAAAGCCGCTGCGGATGGAGTCCGCTGGAAGGACACACCTTCCAATGGCGCGTAGAAAAGACCATCTGCAACGGTCATGCCGTCTACGACCTCCATCGCCCCGTCCCCTTCGACGCCGACTATCACGGCGAGGCAGCCAGGTTTGAATGTTGAATTATAAATTGCCGCAGGCAACCATCCGACAGTAAAAAGCCAAAAGTTCAATAATCACATGATCCATCGCATTGTCATCCTACTACTGCTGCTCATCCTCCTGCCCGACTGCTATCGGGCTTGGCGAAACAGCTGTCGCAAGGTAAAGAAACCCTTGTGGCAACGGATACTGCGATGGGTTCCGTCAGTACTCATGGCCGCCGGCACATGTCTGCTGGCTTGTTCCAAAGGGTTTCTGCCCGAAAAAAACTGGACGATAAGTCTATATCTGTGGGTGCTCGGAGTCTACTTCATACCCCGTTTTGCCCTCCGACTCTGCATGGCCATAGGAAGGCTCTTCCGGCCACTCAGCAAGAAACGCCGAAACTGGGGGCGTCCCGCCGGAATTCTTCTCGCCCTCACCTGCCTATACATATTTATATATGGCATGACGCTCGGCCCCCGGCAACTCACGGTGAAACAGATGGAGATGACCTTCGGCGACCTGCCCGAAGCCTTCGACGGCTACCGTCTGGTCGTCATTTCCGACCTTCACCTCGGTTCTGCACAGACAGCCTTCGTCGAGCGAGTCATCAGCACCATCAACGTACAACAGCCCGACATCATCTGCTTCCTCGGTGACATACAGAACACCGAACCCCAAGAACTATACCCATACACCACCCTACTCCGTTCTTTCGAGGCCCGCGACGGCGTCATCTCCGTCCTTGGCAATCACGACTACAGCTATTACGTCAGCTACAAGGACGATGCCGTCAAAGCAGCCAATGAACGTGAGACCGTCGCCCGCGAACGACAGGCAGGCTGGACGGTACTGGCCAACGAGAGTCGGCGGGTTGAACGACACAAGCAGTATATCTACTTTGTCGGCACAGAGAACTATAGCGACCGACCGCAACGACAACCCTCAACGGCTGATCTGGAAAAGGCCATGGACGGCGTGCCCGCCGATGCCTTTGTGATACTCCTGCAACACAATCCCCTCTTCTGGCGGGCTGAAGTAAGCCGACAGACGGACATCCCCCTTACCCTCTGCGGTCACACCCACGGAGGACAGATCAGTCTGTTGGGACAGCGAGCATCGTCGTTCCGCTACCCTGAAGACTGCGGACTCTACACACAGGGGCATCAGCGGCTCATCGTCACCACAGGACTCGGCGGACTCATGCCCTTCCGTTTCAATATGCCGCCTGAAATCGTCATCATCACCCTGAGAAAAAGTAAATAATAAACCCTAACCGCCACCTATGACACTCCTATATCGACTCTATCAGCTCTTCATCGCAGCACCACTCATTCTCGCGGACACCATTCTGACCGCCATCGCCACCATTGCCGGATGTACCATCGGCAACGGCCATTTCTGGGGATATTATCCAGGCCGACTGTGGTCACAGTTCATCGTGCGTATTCTCCTGCTGCCCGTGAAGGTCGAAGGGCGCGAGCACCTCGAAAAAGGAAAAAGCTACGTCTTCGTCTCCAATCATCAGGGAGCTTTCGACATCTTCCTCATCTACGGCTTCCTCGGACGCAACTTCAAGTGGATGATGAAACAGAGCCTGCGTCAGATGCCCCTTGTGGGAAAAGCCTGCGAGGCAGCCCACCATATCTTCGTTGACAAGCGCGGAGCCAGCCGCATCAAGCACACCTACGACCAGGCACGCGAAACACTCTCCGACGGCATGTCCCTCGTCGTCTTCCCCGAAGGATCGAGGTCGTTCAGCGGTCACATGGGCACATTCCGTCGCGGAGCCTTTATGCTTGCCGACGAACTGCAGCTGCCCGTCGTACCGCTCACCATCGACGGGTCCATCAACGTAAAGCCCCGCACCCGCGACCTCTACTGGGTTTTCTGGCATCCCCTGCGCCTGACCATCCATGCCCCGCTGCAACCCTCGGGCAAAGGAGCCGAGAATATACAACGACTCATGCAAACCTCATACGATGTCATCATGTCGGCACTGCCCGATGACCTACAGGGATTCGAAGAAAACCCCGACCAGTGAAAGCAAGGGACGGCTTTATAGCCCTGTTTTTTATAATTTAGCTTAAATTCTTCATCGGGCTACACAGAGAATGGTTTTTTTTATGTATATTTGCAAACTAAAATTTTTATTGCTATGAACAGCAGTGACAGCATCGTCATCATCCCGACTTATAACGAGAAGGAAAACATCGAAAAAATCATCCGTGCCGTGACAGCCCTCGGCACGCCCGATGCCCAAACCTCAACCCCCAAACCCCAGCACACCTTCAACATCCTCGTCATCGACGACGGTTCGCCCGACGGCACCGCCGACATCGTGAAGAAACTGATGGCGGGCGACTTGGCTGACAGGCTCTTCCTGGTGGAGCGTCAGGGTAAGCAGGGACTGGGCACAGCCTATATAGCCGGTTTCCGATGGGCTCTGGACCACGGCTACGACTATATATTCGAGATGGATGCCGACTTCTCGCACGACCCCAACGACCTGCCACGACTCTACAGTGCCTGCCACGACGAAGGCTACGATATGTCGATAGGCTCACGCTATGTCAGCGGAGTCAACGTAGTGAACTGGCCGATGGGACGCGTCCTGATGAGTTTCTTTGCATCAAAATACGTCCGTATGGTCACGGGAGTTCCCATTCACGACACAACGGCAGGCTTCAAATGCTACCGCCGCCGCGTACTCGAGACCATCGAGCTTGACAAAGTACGTTTCAAAGGCTATGCCTTCCAGATTGAGATGAAGTTCACAGCCTATAAGATAGGCTTTAAAATCAAGGAGGTTCCTGTTATCTTCGTCAACCGCCGCGAGGGCACATCGAAGATGTCGGGAGGCATTTTCGGCGAAGCATTCTTCGGTGTCATGCGCCTCCGCTGGGATGGTTGGTTCAGACGTTATCCCACTATCAAGAGCTAATCGGCAAGACCCTGCGAAGCCATAATGCCATGCACGCGAATGAACTATTGAAAATCTACGAAAGCTCCGCCCAGATGGAAGCACTGAGAAATGCCATCGGACAGGAGTCAGTACAACATATTTTTCTGAAAGGACTGACAGCATCGGCAACACCCATGCTTTTCGCCAGTCTGCACCTCAAGAAGCACATCCTTTTCATCCTGACCGACGAAGAAGAGGCTAAATATTTCTACGACGACCTGAACGTGCTCTCTGCAGAGGCGAAGATATTGCTTTTTTCCTCCTCCTACCGGCGTTCGGTGAAATACGGCCAGCGCGATGCCGTCAATGAAATCAGCCGGACAGAAGTGCTCTCTGCACTCCAGTCGACACAGACCGCACATCAGGCTCTGTTCATTGTTTCCTACCCGGAGGCATTGGCCGAACTCGTACCCTCGAGACAGAACATCGACGAAAGAACTCTGAAGATTGCCGTGGGACAGACCATTGAAGCCGACACGATGCTGAAAACACTGCGCGAGTTTGGATTTCATGAAGTCGACTACGTCTACGAACCTGGTCAGTTCGCCATGCGTGGAAGTATCATCGATGTTTTTTCCTATACGTCAGAAGACCCCTTCCGCATCGACTTCTTCGGTGAAGAAATCGACACCATCCGCACTTTCAGCGTCGCCGACCAACTGTCGAAAGAACGATGCGAGGAAGCTGTCATCGTACCGGAGCTGTCGTCGGCAGAAGAGAAGGTTTCGCTGTTGGAACAGTTGCCCGACGATACCATCATTATGGCGAAGGACCTCACCTACGTCTGCGAAACAATAGGAAAGACCTACAAGGCGGGGTTCACGAGCCAAGCCTACGAAGACCGCCTGGCAGGAGCCACCGAGCAGGAGCAAGCCGAGATTTTACGCGAACTGGATGCCGTCAGCCAACTCTCTACTGCCACTCGCTTTGCCGACGACCTGCAACGTTTCAAAACCATCGAGACCACCCTCGGCAGCGAACAGGACGCCACCATCAGTTTCCGTTTCGAAGCTCAGCCTCCCATCCACAAGAATTTTGAACTGCTCGGTCAAGTGCTCACCGATTATCACTCGCGCGGATATAAAATATATGTATTAGCCGACAGCGAGAAACAACGGCAGCGACTGGCCGAAATCATAGGAACCACACCCGGCATACCCCAAGGGCTCACAGAAGGAATTGTCTTTTCTCCCTTCACTCTCCATGCCGGCTTCATCGACCATCAACTGAAGTTGTGTTTCTTTACCGACCACCAGATTTTCGACCGTTACCATAAATACAAGCTCAAGAGCGACCAGGCCCGTGCCGGCAAAATGGCCCTCACGATGAAAGAGTTGCAGGAATTAGTGCCAGGCGACTTCCTGGTGCATGTAGACTTTGGCATCGGCAAGTTCGGCGGACTGGTGCGCGTTCCTATCTCCTCTCCTATGGGGGGAAGCCGGGAGGGGGCTTACCAAGAGATGATACGCCTCATCTATCAGCGGGGCGACATCGTCGATGTGTCCATCCACTCTCTCTACAAGATTTCGAAATACCGCAGTTCGGGCGGTGACAGCGAACCTCGTCTTTCCACCCTCGGAACAGGTGCATGGGAGCGGATGAAGGAACGCACGAAGACCCGCATCAAGGACATTGCACGCGACCTCATCCGGCTCTACGCCAAGAGAAACCAAGAGAAAGGATTTGCCTTTTCTCCCGACTCGTATCTGCAGCATGAACTCGAAGCATCGTTTCTCTACGAAGACACACCCGACCAGCTGAAGGCCACACAGGACGTGAAGACCGACATGGAGCAGCAGAAGCCTATGGACCGGCTGGTGTGCGGCGACGTGGGCTTCGGCAAGACCGAAGTGGCAATCCGTGCGGCTTTCAAGGCTGCCTCCGACTCCAAGCAGGTGGCGGTATTGGTACCCACGACAGTACTCTGCTTCCAACACTATAGGACCTTCTGCGAACGCCTGCGCGACATGCCGGTCAGGGTGGATTACCTATCAAGGGCACGCTCAGCCAACAAGACAAAGGAAATCCTCAATGACCTGAAGGAAGGAAAAATAGACATTCTCATCGGAACCCATAAGCTCATCAGCAAGAGCGTACAGTGGAAGGACCTTGGCCTGCTCATCATCGACGAAGAACAGAAGTTCGGCGTCTCCACGAAAGAGAAACTGCGACAGATGAAGACCAATGTCGACACACTCACCATGTCAGCCACACCCATCCCACGCACCCTCCAGTTCTCACTCATGGGAGCACGCGACATGAGCATCATCCGAACCCCACCGCCCAACCGCTATCCTATCGAGACCACCCTCACCACCTTTGGCCATGAGGTCATCGCTGAAGCTATCAGCTTCGAGATGTCGCGCGGCGGACAGGTGTTCATCGTCTCCGACCGCATATCCAAGCTGCCAGAGATAGCAGCGATGATAGAGAAATACGTCCCCGACTGCCGTCTCGCCATCGGACACGGACAGATGTCGTCCGACAAACTTGAGGAAATCATCGTGGGCTTCATCAACTACGACTACGACGTGCTGCTCTCGACAACGATTATCGAGAACGGCATCGACATACCGAATGCCAACACCATCGTCATCTGCGATGCCCATCGCTTCGGACTCTCCGACCTTCACCAGATGCGCGGTCGTGTGGGACGGTCCAACCGAAAGGCGTTCTGCTACCTGTTGGCACCGCCAAAGGCCGTGCTTTCTCCTGAGGCCCGCCGACGTCTGGAGGCATTGGAGACATTCTCGGAACTGGGCAGTGGCATCAACGTGGCACTGCAAGACCTCGACATCCGCGGTTCCGGCAACCTACTCGGTGCCGAACAAAGCGGCTTCATGGAAGACCTCGGCTACGAGACTTACCTGAAGATTCTGAAAGAGGCCATGGCTGAACTCAATAATGAAATGGGAAATGAGAAATCTGAAATGAGAAATAAGCCGGCAGCGAACCAACAGGCCATACCCCATTCCTCATTCTACAATCCTCATTCCACAATCCTCTTCGTTGCCGACTGCTCTCTCGAGAGCGACCTCGAGATGTATTTCCCCGACAGCTATGTGCCAGGGTCGTCAGAACGCATCCTGCTCTACCGCGAACTCGACAACATCGAGGATGACCGCGACCTGCAAGCCTACCGGCAGCGGTTGGAAGACCGCTTCGGCCCCGTTCCCCACGAGGGAGAGGAACTCATGCAGGTGGTCACGCTGCGACGCATCGGCAAGCGGTTGGGCTGCGAGAAGATTATCCTGCGCCAAGGCAACATGACCATTCAGTTTGTCAGCAACGGCGACAGCCCCTACTATCAGAGCAGGGCCTTCGGCTGTATGCTCGACTACATCGCCACCCATGCCCGCCGTTGCGACCTCAGGGAGATTAAGGGCCGTCGGCTGATGCACATTGCAAAGGTCGCGACCGTAGGCGAGGCTGTAGACATCTTACGAACCATCGAAAGCATCAAAGAAACATAACTATGAGAAAAATCTGTCTGATACTGTTTTTATTCACCTTTTCACCTTTCCTTTGCATGGCACAGGAAGGGCACATCGTCGAACGGCTCAGTATCGACACGCGTGCCGACTTCGAGCACACACGCCTTCACGGCGATGTCATCGACGAGGCGTGCGGCTTCAAGGGAAAGAACCTGAACGTCATCGTCAGCGGACAGCTGTCCGACCGCTTTTCCTACTTCCTGCGCCAACGGTTGAACAAGGCAGCGTTGAACGGCGAATTTTTCAATGCCACCGACCGTGTCTACCTCGACTACAAGCTCAGCGACAAGATGACGCTGCGGGCCGGCAAGCAGACCATTGCCATCGGCGGTTTCGAATACGACCGTTCGTCCATCGACCTGTATCTCTATTCCGAATATCTCTACAACGTCTCCTGCTACGCTTGGGGCGGCAGCCTGCTCTACGACCCGACACCCCACGACCAACTGATCTTCCAAGTGACCGAGAGTATGTTCGGGAACCTCCTCGACCTCAGTAATGTCTACAGTTGGAACGTCATGTGGTATGGCAGTCATGGCCTGTGGAAGACAACCTGGTCGGCCAACCTCACCGAATGGCAGAAGAACCATTACATCAGCTACCTCTGCTTCGGCAACAAATTCCAGCTGGGCCGACAGGTGAACCTCGAAGTAGACTTCATGAACCGGGCCGCCAGCGGTCAGACATTTTTGTTCCGCGACTGTTCGATTGTCAGTCAGCTGAACTATCAGCCCATCGAGTCATTGAACGTCTTCGCCAAGGCCACCTACGACGTCAACCGCACCACGACCGATGCCGACTATCTGGTACGCCCCGGTACCGAAATCAAGAGCCTGTGTGCAGGCATGGAATTCTTTCCCCTCGGCGACAACCGCGTCCGCTTCCATGCCACCGGCGGCTATGCCTTTGGTACCAACACAAGCCCCGAGGGCACCCTTCTCGACAAGAAAGCCATGGTCGATCTTGGCGTAACCTGGCGAGTGAACATCAGAATGAAAAACTGAGGGGGATACTCTCAATAGGGTCAGCAGTCCTCCTGAAGTGAAAGCAGAACATAAATTATAAGTGAGAAATGAATAAAAACACCTACCGCTCGGGCTGCATCTGCCTCGCCATCGTACTTGCCCTCTTCAGCGGCATCGGCTGGCAGATGGGCGCAGCCAACATGCTCAATACCATCATGAAGACGGCCCACGACCTGCTGCTCAACACCGTCTTCTACCTCATGGGCATCTGCGTCATCACCGGTGCCATCGGCCGACTGTTCGTAGAGTTCGGTGTCGTCACTCTTATCGAGAAGATGTTGCGACCCCTCATGCACCCCCTCTTCCACCTCCCTGGCGTAGCATCACTGGGAGCCGTGATGACCTTTCTCAGCGACAACCCCGCCATCATCTCCCTGTCGCAGGACAAGCGCTTTGCCTCCTACTTCAAGAAGTATCAGTACATCTCGCTCACCAACTTCGGCACAGCCTTCGGCATGGGCCTCATCGTCATCATCTACATGGTAGGTATGGGCTACTTCACCGCACCCCTCGTCGGACTCGTCGGAGCCTTCTGCGGCTGCATCGTCTCCACTCGTTGTATGCAGCATCTGCTACTCAAGGCCCACCCGCAGTTCAAGACCGAGAACGCTGTCGAAATGACCGAAGTAGAAGAACAGGAGCAGAGCGTGAAGGAAGAAGAGAAAACCCTCTTCATCCGTATTCTGAACTCCCTGCTCGACGGCGGACAGACCGGTGTCAACGTAGGTCTCGCCATCATCCCCGGCGTACTCATCATCTCCACCCTTGTCATGATTCTCACCTTCGGACCCAGTGCCGACGGCACCTACACGGGACAGGCCTACGAAGGCATCGAGCTGCTGCCGGCACTGGCCTCGAAAGTCGACTGGCTGTTCGAGTGGCTCTTCGGTTTCTCCGATCCTCACCAGATTGCCTTCCCCATCACAGCCCTCGGAGCGGTGGGGGCTGCCCTGAGCCTTGTCCCCGGCTTTGCCCAGCAGGGATGGATTGACGGCAATGCCATCGCCGTCTTCACCGCCATCGGCATGTGTTGGAGCGGTTTCCTCAGCACCCACACTGCCATGCTCGACTCCCTCGGCTATCGCGAACAGACCTCAAAAGCCATCCTCTCACACACCATCGGAGGCATCTGCGCAGCCCTCGTCGCACACTGGCTCTATCAACTTGTCGTGCTCCTGTAATCGTGACCAGCCTTTGGTCTCATTGTGACCAGCCTTTGGTCTCGTCGTGACCAGCCTTTGGTCTCATTGTGACCAAAGGCTGGTCATATAACGGTTCAGAAGAATTGCAGGGCCCATATTCGCATTTAAAGAACTATAGGACACACTTGTGGAAGAAAAGAATTGAATATATGCGAAAAAATAACGAACTTTGCACGACAAAAAGACAACAGTATGGAAGAAAAGACTAACACGCTGCCGCTGACGGCTCTATCTGAAGGCATCTCAGCACTGAAAGAGGCTGAAAACATCCGCTTCATCTATAACGACGACGAACTCATCGTAGCCGATGCCCTGCGCGACATCCCCGACTTCAGAACCTATAAGATGGCCTTCAACGTCATCGCACAATGCCGACGCGGGGAGGCACAATTCGAGTTGGGCAATGAAGCCATTAACTTCTATGCCGGGCAGATTTTCATCTCTCACAGCCATGTCACCATCGGACGCATCATGGTCAGTCCCGACTTCGACGGCAGTGTCATCTGCATCAGCGACCAGCTGCTCAAGACCATTCTCCAGGCTCAGTTAGGCATCTGGAACCGTGCCCTCTACCAGCGTCACTATCTCATCTTCGAACATGAGGAGCAGACGGAAGGACGGGACGAAGTGGACGAGATGGTCATCGAGAATTTCCGACGCTCTACGTCGCCTTTCAAGCAAGATATTCTGGTGTGCCTGCTCCGTGTAGCGTGCCTGATGATCTGCGAGCGTATCATGAACCAGGAGCACACCGAGACGTACAAGGTGAAAGGTGCCCGCATGGACGTCCTCTTCCAACGTTTCCTCGAGAACCTCAGCCGAAGGAAAGTCAAGAAAGTCAGCGTAGCGGAATATGCCTCCGAACTATGCATCACCCCGAAATACCTTTCCACCATCTGCCGCAAGGTCAGCGGAAAGTCGCCCGTCGAATGGATTTCAGAATATGTCATTCAGGACATTACCTTCTATCTCCTCACCACCGACCTATCGGCCAAGGAGATAGCAACGAAGATGGGATTTCCCAATTCATCCTTCTTCGGTAAGTATGTCCGCGAACACCTCGGCCTGTCACCAACCGCCTACCGGCAGGCCAAGAAAAGCGAATAAAGCCCCCTCTCTTGGGGACGCTTCTTCTTCGGCAACACGAAAATAGTCTAAAAATCCGAGGTAAAATCGTAACAATATATTTTTTAACGATTACTAAATAAACAAAAACCCCTGCCAAATGATGGCAGTCTCATTTTTTTGTAGTAACTTTGCACGCTCAAAGGAGCGTGTGCAGTTTTCTTATGTGCGCTCCCGACGTTGTAAGAAGAATATGAAGAAAAAGATACAGTTCAGTCTCGTCTACAGAGACATGTGGCAGAGCTCAGGTAAGTTTCAGCCACGCAAAGACCAGTTGGAGCGCATTGCTCCGGTGATAATCGAGATGGGATGCTTTGCACGCGTCGAGACCAACGGCGGTGCCTTCGAGCAGGTGAACCTGTTGGCAGGCGAAAACCCCAATGATGCCGTACGCGCCTTCTGCAAGCCCTTCAACGAGGTAGGCATCAAGACCCACATGCTCGACCGCGGCCTCAACGCCCTGCGTATGTATCCCGTACCCGACGACGTGCGTGCCCTGATGTATAAGGTGAAGCACGCACAGGGTGTCGACATCCCCCGCATCTTCGACGGACTCAATGATGTCCGCAACATCATCCCCTCCATCAAGTGGGCTAAGGAAGCTGGCATGACGCCGCAGGGCACGCTCTGCATCACTACGTCGCCCGTCCACACACTTGAATACTACATGCACATCGCCGAGCAACTCATAGAAGCCGGAGCTGAGGAAATCTGTCTGAAAGACATGGCAGGCATCGGACAGCCCGCCTTCCTGGGCAAGCTCACGAAGATGATCAAGACCCAATACCCCGACATCATCATACAATACCACGGCCACTCAGGACCAGGCCTCTCAATGGCCAGCATCCTTGAGGTCTGCGAGAATGGTGCCGACATCATCGACACGGCCATCGAGCCGCTGTCGTGGGGTAAGGTGCATCCCGACATCATCAGCGTCCAGTCAATGCTGAAGAACGAAGGCTTCGACGTGCCCGACATCAACATGGCAGCCTATATGAAAGCCCGTTCGCTGACGCAGGAGTTCATCGACGACTGGCTGGGCTACTTCATCAACCCCGGCAACAAGCACATGTCGTCGCTGCTCCTCGGCTGCGGACTGCCCGGCGGTATGATGGGCTCGATGATGGCCGACCTCGGAGGCATCATGGGAACCATCAACAACATCCGTAAGAAGAACAACCTCGACCCCCTGTCGACCGACGACATGCTCGTAGCCCTCTTCAATGAAGTAGAGTATGTATGGCCACGCGTCGGCTATCCCCCACTCGTCACGCCCTTCTCACAGTATGTCAAGAACATCGCCCTGATGAACCTCCTCACCATGGAACAAGGCAAGGGCCGCTTCGTCATGATGGACGATGCCATGTGGGGAATGATACTCGGCAAGAGCGGAAAGGTACCCGGGGAACTGGCTCCCGAAATCATCGAGCTGGCCAAGAAGCAGGGCCGCGAGTTCGTCACCGACGATCCCCGCACCTTCTACCCCAACGCCCTCGATGACTTCCGCAAGGAAATGGACGAGAACGGATGGGACTACGGTCAGGACGACGAAGAACTGTGGGAACTGGCCATGCATCCCGAACAGTATCGCAACTACAAAAGCGGACAGGCCAAGAAGAACTTCCTTGCCGACCTGCAGAAGGCCAAGGACGCTGCCCTGGGCAACAAACTGTCGCCCGCAGAACTCGCCGCCTTCAAACACGCAAAGGCCGACGCCATCGTGGCACCCGTCAAAGGTCAGGTCATCTGGGAGTTCGGTGCCGACGGCGAGGCTGAGCCCACCGTAGAACCGTTCATCGGAAAAGAATATGCTGAAGGCGACCGCCTCTGCTATATCCAGGCTCCATGGGGCGAGTTTGTGGAAGTACAGGCCGCCATCGGAGGCCGTCTTGTCGAAATCAATGCCAAGCGCGGCGACAAGATACAGAAAGGCGACGTCATCGCCTATATAGAGAGAAACCACGAATGATGACTACAATCGACTATCAGGTCGTCATCGACCGTTACTATAAGGAGGATACGCCCCTGAGGCATATCCTCCTTACGCATAGCAGACAGGTGGCCGAACGCGCCCTCCGCATCTGCGACCGACATCCCGAACTGAACCTCGACCGTGACTTCCTCGAGGCTGCTGCCATGCTCCACGACATCGGCATCATCCGCTGCAATGCACCCGGCATACAGTGCTTCGGCACAGAGCCCTACATCCGACACGGCATCATTGGAGCCGAAATGCTCGGAGCATCCTATGAGCCTTTTGCCCGTGTCTGCGCCCGCCACACAGGAGCCGGCATCACGAAGGAAGAAATCATCCGTCAGGAACTCCCCCTGCCGTTGCAGGACTTTCTGCCCGAAACGCTTGAGGAACAGGTCATCTGCTATGCCGACAAGTTCTTTTCGAAGTCACACCTCGACCATGAGAAGACCCTCGCCGAAGCTGAACGCAGTCTGATGAAGTTCGGAGATGCCGGGCTACAGCGCTTCCGTCAGTGGGCCGACCGCTTCGAATGAAGTGCCGACACCGGAAAAAAGAGTGAAAAGAGTAACGAAAAATAGGTTGTTTCTCATTTTTTTTCATTACCTTTGCACCCAGTTTGCAAACTGCAAACGAAGGGGTGCTGAAAAGGACTGGCAGAGCCGGTCATTCGGCTGAGATGATACCCTCTGACCTGACCAGGGTAATGCCTGCGTAGGGAAAAAGCTTTTCTCTCTCCCCCTTATTATATACATTATTATTTATATGAATAAGGAAATGAAAAAAATCTTTTTGTCACTGGCCATGCTGCCCACACTGCTCATGGCCCAAACCAACGTACCGTCTGACTCCCTCCTGACAGAGAACCTGGAAGAAGTGCAGGTACTCTCTACACGAGCCACGAAAAAGACGCCGATGGCATTCACCAACCTGTCGAATGCGCAGATTAAAGCCGTGAACCACGGTAAAGATGTGCCGTCGGTGCTCTCGATGTTGCCTTCGGTGACGACATCGTCGGACGCAGGAATGGGCATCGGATACACCAGTCTACATGTGCGCGGCACCGACCCCACACGCATAAATATCACCACCAATGGCATCCCCATGAATGATGCCGAGTCGGCGCAACTCTACTGGGTGAACCTCGGCGACCTCTCGTCAAGCCTGCAGAGTATGCAGGTACAGCGCGGCGTGGGAACGTCGACCAATGGTGCCGGAGCCTTCGGTGCCTCGGTGAACATGCAGACCGAAAACATCGGCAACGTCGCTTGCACCGCCATCGACCTCGCTGCAGGCTCCTACGGCACACACAAGGAAACCGTGCGCTTCTCCACCGGTCTGCTCAACGAACACTGGGGACTGCAGGGCCGACTGTCGAACATCGGCAGCGACGGATATATAGACAGGGCGTCGACCCGACTCAACAGCTACTTCCTGCAAGGCGGCTATTTCAGCGACAACACAATGGTGAAACTCGTCACCTTCAATGGAACGGAGAAAACCTACCACGCCTGGGACTACGCATCGAAGAAGGACATGCAGCAGTATGGACGCACCTACAACCCCTGCGGACAATACACTGATGCCAACGGCAACGTGGCCTACTATAAGAACCAGACCGACAACTACCACCAGCAGCACTACCAGCTCATCTGGAACCAACACGTCGACCGGCTATGGAACGTCAATGCGGCCCTTCACTATACGCGCGGCGACGGCTACTACGAACAGTATAAGACATCGCAGAAACTCTATAAGTATCTGTTGCTGTCTACCCTCGGCTCTCGTAGCGACCTTGTGCGACAGAAGCACATGGGAAATGACTTCTATGGCATCGTGGCCTCGGCCAACTACAACAACCACCGCGGACTGGAGGCCTACATCGGCGGCGGATGGAACAAATACGACGGCGACCACTTCGGGCGTCTCGTCTGGGTGCGAGAATTCAGCGGAGCCATCAACCCCGACCACGAATACTATCGCAACAATGCCAAGAAGACCGACGGAAACATCTACGGTAAGCTGAACTACGAACTGGCGAAGGGTCTCAATGCCTTCGTCGACCTGCAGTATCGTCATTTGTCGTATCAGATGTCAGGAACTTCGCAGGAGTTCGACGACAACGACCAGCAGCGGCCCATGACCCTCGACCGCCAGTATGACTTCTTCAACCCGAAGGCCGGACTGACCTATGAACTCGCCCGCGGCCACAAGGTCTATGTCTCGTATGCCATCGCCCACAAGGAGCCGACACGCAACGACTTCGAGGATATGATGGCGGAGACAGATGTCGTTGACCCGAAAGCTGAAAGCCTCAACGACCTTGAACTGGGCTATACCCTCGAGACGAAGCGTCTCACACTGAATGCCAACCTCTATTATATGGTCTACGACAACCAGTTTGTGCTCACCGGAGCCCAAGACTCAAACGGCGAAATGGTAGCACGAAACATAAAGGACTCCTATCGGGCTGGCCTTGAATTGTCTGCCGACTGGCAACCCTTTGACGGACTGGAATGGAATGTCAACGCCACGTTCAGCCAGAACCGCGCCAAGAACATGCAGCTCACCGTCATCAACGACGACTGGAGCCAGAGCTATGTCAATGCCGGCACCACCCACCTCGCCTACTCCCCCGACCTCATCGTGGGTAGCACACTGAGCTACGACTACAAAGGGTTCCGCGCCGCTCTGATGACGAAGTATGTCAGTGAACAGTATATGACCAACTCCGGCTTCAGAGCCTACAAGGAAGACGACGGCACAGAGACACGCGCTATGCTCGATGCCTTCTGTGTCAACGACATTGATCTGAGTTACACCTTCGTACCCAAACGGCCGAACGGCCGGACAACCAAACGGCCAACCGTCACCCTCGGCATCACCGTCTACAACCTCTTCAACGAGCGTTATGAAACCAACGGCTCTTGCTCGATGAACTTCCGCAAGACTGCCGACGGCGGCATCGAAGCCTACAACGGCGGCTGGGCATGGGCGACGTTCTCGGCACAGGCTCCCATCCATTTCCTCGCCCACACAAGCATCACGTTTTAATTGGAAATAAGTGACTCAACTTTCGATGAACTATCTCGACCTCATCACAGCTGTCCTCGGCTTGGCCTATATCCTGCTCGAATATAGGGCCAGCATCTGGATGTGGGTGGTAGGCTTCGTCATGCAAGCCCTCGGCATCATCCTTTACTATCAGAAAGGACTCTACGCCGACTGCGCCATGGAATTCTACTATATATCCATGACCGTCTATGGCTTTTGGAAGTGGAAAAACCATCACACCCCTCACGCTGCAGGGGAAGGAGGTGAGACCTCCATCACCCACATCCCCCTCCGTCTGGCCCTCCTGTGGACACTCATTGCCTTGACGCTATGGTTGGCTATCTATCTGCTGCTGGTCACGCTGACTGACTCGAGCGTGCCCATTGCCGACGCCTTCACGACGGCACTGAGTCTCGTGGGAATATGGGCATTGGCACATAAATATCTTGAGCAGTGGTTCGTATGGATTGCCGTCGACATCGTTACCTCCGGACTATACTTCTACAAGGACATCCCCTTCAAGGCTTCCCTCTATGCCCTCTACGTCATCATCGCCATCTTCGGCTACCGCAAATGGAAACGAATGATGAGAGAACAGGCTAATTAACGATTATTATGAATCGCGAAATGGAAAGAATAAATTATTCTTCGTATCTTTGCAAATTGAATGATAACAACGGATAACACAATAACTATGAAGAAAATCAGAGCAGCCGTCGTAGGATACGGCAACATCGGACGCTACGCAGTGGAAGCCTTGCAGGCAGCCCCCGACTTTGAAATCGCCGGTATCGTCCGTCGGCAGGGCGCGACAGACAAGCCCCTCGAACTGACGCCTTATGACGTCGTCAGCGACATCCGCGAACTGAAAGACGTTGACGTGGCCATCCTCGCCACTCCAACCCGCAAGTGTGAGGAGACAGCCAAAAAGATACTGCCCCTGGGCATCAACACCGTCGACTCGTTCGACATCCATACCGGTATCGCCGACTATCGGCGCACGCTCGATGCCCTAAACAAAGAGACGGGCACCGTCAGCGTCATTGCCGCCGGATGGGATCCGGGCAGCGACTCCATCGTGCGCACCCTCATGCAAGCTCTGGCTCCCAAAGGTCTCAGCTACACAAACTTCGGTCCGGGAATGTCGATGGGACACAGCGTCTGCGTTCGCTCAAAGGACGGAGTGAAAAATGCCCTCTCCATGACCATCCCCCTCGGCGAAGGCATCCACCGGCGCATGGTCTATGTGGAACTGGAAGACGGCGTCAGCCTCGAAAGAGTTACTGCCGACATCAAGGCAGACCCCTACTTCGCCAATGACGAGACCCATGTCTTCCAAGTGGAGAGCGTCGACGACGTGCGTGACATGGGACACGGCGTGAACCTCGTCCGCAAGGGAGTCTCCGGCAAGACCCAGAACCAACATTTCGAGTTCAACATGACCATCAACAACCCTGCCCTCACGGCTCAGGTACTCGTTGATGTGGCACGGGCCACCCTGCGTCAGCAGCCTGGCTGCTATACCATGATTGAGCTGCCCGTCATCGACCTCCTTCCCGGTGAACGTGAAGACATCATCCGCCATTTGGTATGAAGTGGTTTGAGATTTGAAATATAACGTTTATTCCCCAATTCCGATTAAGAAAGAACAAACGCGAAACATAGATAATAGTCAGATATGAAAAACAAAAAACTAATTATTGCCTCAGCATTCATGCTGCTCAGCATGATGCCGGCAGTTGAAGTCATCACCAAGCAAGGCGGTGAGACCATCATCAATACAAAGTCACTCACCAAAGCCATCCGCGGCTATAAGTACACCACACCCGTTGAAATCCACATCAAAGGCAACAAAATCACCAAAGTGGAGGCACTGCCCACCAAGGAAACTCCCGAATATTTTGACATGGCGAAGGCGGTGCTGAAGAAGTACAACGGTAAGGACATCAAAAAGGCACAGACCCTGAAGGTTGATGCCGTCACCGGTGCCACCATGTCGTCCGAAGCCCTGATTAAAAACGTGCAAGAAGGCCTCAAATACTACGAGGAGCACAAATAACAAAAATTTTGTATCTTTGCATACGAAAAGCCCAGAAGTGGGGAGGTGTCCCTCCCCGTTGGACTGTCAAATCCAGATTTTCAATCTGATTTTGAACAGCCAAATCTTAAAGAAAATTGTGGTTTCCATAAGGCTTCTGGCTTTTCGTTTACCCTACTCTTTCCAAGGTTTTCTGCCGTGGATCAGGCGACGGCGGATGACGTAAGATTTGCACCAAAATATTTGCACGTTCCAATTCTTTTTCCTAACTTTGCAGAAAAGAATAGAAGATATGTCAACACTGGAAATCATATTGTTCGTACTGTTCCTGGCCTTTTGTTCCTTCATGGCCATCTTCTTCACCATCCATCCTGTTTATACGGAAGAGGAGCTCAAAGCCATGCGAGAGGAAAAGAAGATGAAGAAGAAAGCAAAGAAAATTGCTAAAAGAAAGGCATGGTTAGAGAAGAACCGCAAGAACCCATCCTGGCTTTTTCGGAATTTTCTCGACCCGGACATTGATATTAAGCCGATACGATATGGTAATGTAGATTAACGTCTTTGCTCAAGTGCAAAGACGTTTTTTGTCCTTTCACATATATATAATAGGGTGTACCTTTGCAGAAAAACGTGAGGCTGAGAAAAACAATGGCACCGACAAAAGCAAAGGCGGTCAACTGAATATCAGCTGACCGCCTTTGCTTTTGTCGGGATGACTGGACTCGAACCAGCGACCTCACGCCCCCCAGACGCGTGCGCTAACCAACTGCGCTACATCCCGAGCTTTTCTTGAAAGCGGTTGCAAAGTTACATAATCTTTTTGAACCTACCAAATTTTTTCGCGATATTTTTAATTATTTTTACTATTATGCTTCTTTGGGTACCTATCCAGCGAATCATTTTTTGAGTCGCCTACGGCGAGAAATCTTTGGATTTCATCCGACCTTTTGACTTTGTCTTCCTCTGTCGCGACTCGCCAAGGCAGACATCAAGCAAGCTGGGTCTGCTCTTATGGCTTAACTAATCAAACAAATCCTAAGGGTAAAAATCATAAAGATTTGACAGATTTTGAATAGATTTGTCGGATTTCTGCCCGACAGGGCATTCCTTAATATTATTCGCTGAATAGTTATTTCTCTGCGCAGGTCTTTGGCTGGGGGCGACGTGTGTGGTTTTCCATGAGACAGCCCCCCAAGGGAGGGTTCTTGGGTAGGAGTATCGTAGTAAACGCCGAAATAAAAGTCGTTTTATTTTGTGGTTTGCAGGGTTTTGATTATCTTTGCAATGGCATTAGAACAAAATAACATAAATCAACTTTGACTCCGTCGACCTTCGGTTCGGAAGTTAATGAAGTTAAAGAAGTTAAGCAGATGCGAAACTTGAACAAAATAACATATAAAGTTACGGCCCCCTCGACGCTACAGGCGACCATCACGTTGCCGGCATCGAAAAGCATCTCCAACCGAGCCCTCATCATCAGTGCGCTGGCGGGAAGCGATGAGCTTCCCCATAATCTTTCCTGCTGCGACGACACGGAGGTAATGGTCAAAGCCCTGGCTTCGACGGCAGAGAGGCTTGGCCCTACCCCACCAACCATCAACATCGGAGCTGCCGGAACAGCCATGCGCTTTCTGACGGCCTATTATGCCGTGACGCCGAGTGATGTCGTGCTGACGGGAACGGAGCGCATGAAACAGCGTCCGATAGGCATTTTGGTGGATGCCCTGCGCTATCTTGGCGCCGACATCGAGTATGTGGAGAACGAAGGATTTCCTCCGCTACACATCCGCGGAAAGAAACTCGACGGCGGCCATATCGACGTTGACGCTCATGTCAGTTCGCAATTCATTTCTGCACTGCTGATGATAGGTCCTGCCCTGAAGAACGGCCTGGAGCTGCGGATGACGGGTACGATTTCTTCGCGACCATATATCGACCTGACGCTCAACGTGATGCATAGCTATGGTGCCCAAGCCGAATGGAGCGACGTAGACACTGTCAACGTCAGTCCGAAGGCCTACGAGCCGCAGCCGTATGTGGTGGAGAGTGACTGGAGTTCTGCCTCCTATTGGTATGAGGTGCTGGCGCTGTGCGACGACTATGACTCCAGCATCACCCTGACGGGTCTGAAGGACAGTTCACGTCAAGGCGACTCAGTGGCCAGATATATCTTTTCGGCCCTCGGCGTGAAGACGAAGTTCCGTAAGGACGGCACGGTTAAGCTCACCCGCCACCTGCGCACGCTGCCCCGCATGGATTATGACTTCAAGAACTCTCCCGACCTGGCTCAGACCCTCGTTGCCACCTGCGGTGCCCTTGCCCTCCCCTTCCACTTCAAGGGTCTGGCGAGTCTGCGCATCAAGGAAACCGACCGCATCGAAGCCCTCCGGAAGGAGATGCTGAAGCTGGGTGTGGTGGTGGCTATCGGTAAGGATGAGATGAGTTGCGATGCCTTCCCCCGGGAGCAGACGGGAAGCGTCGCCATCGACACCTACGACGACCACCGCATGGCTCTTGCCTTTGCCCCTTTGGCTATGCGCTACGGCAGCATCTACATCAACAACCCGGAGGTGGTCTCGAAGTCCTATCCCAACTTTTGGGACGACTTGCGCGCCGCCGGCTTTGAGGTGACTGTTTTAGCAAACAAGTAGACGAGTTAATTGCAAGACCGTGAACTCGCCAACAGAATAATTAAGCAGAAGGACAAAATGATTTCTATTATAGTTTCTTAAGTTTCGGATGCATCTTAGAACTGCGAATTACTCGAATTTTCTCCCACTTGTATAGGCTTCAGAGTTATGCGAAATTCGTAAAATCAGTAAAATGAGTGGTTCTCTATGACTTCCGAACCGAAGGTCGACGGGGCCAAAGTTGAATAGTTTATAAAAAATGAATTTTATGTAAAATTATTTTTGAGCAGATACTCATGACCTATACATTATTAATAATAGGAGCATTGGTGCTGCTGGGCATAGTGGCAGCCCTCAGCCAGCGGCATGGTGACGACGATACGGTTGTCGTTGCCGACGGCTGTGCCTCGTGCAACGGTGACAATGACCAATGTGAGCAGGAGTGTATGATGGAGGCGGCGACGAAACCCATTGAGTACTATGATGATGAAGAGTTGGATGTCTATGCCGGCCGCGAATCCGATGCATACAGCGACGACGAGGCTGATGAGTTCCGTGAGGTTCTGACGACACTATTGCCCACCGACGTAAAGGGGTGGAACCGCAGCCTCATCCTCCGGGGCATCAACGTACCCGACCAGATAAAAGATGAACTTGTGATGATGATGGAATGAGATATCTTATTGTCATGGGCATTCCAAAAATTGGAACAGCTATTATCACACACTGATCATTGGATTATCACACACTGATCATTGGATTATCACACACTGATCATTGGATTATCACACACTGATCATTGGATTATCACACATTGGAAAGCCGATTATCTCACATTGATAATCGGCTTACCTCTATGAAGTACAGATAAGGGTAGATAGCTTCGTGATTTACGAAGCCAAGAATCGGGTGTGACGATGTCCTTACTTCTACTTTCTGATTTGGTGATGTCCCGCCCCGATGGTTTGGCCTGCCACCTCGGCAGTGATGCCGGGAGGTATCGTGACATCCAGGTTGATGCCTTCGGCAGTACGTTTCCACTTTACTTCGATTGGTCCATAGGGGCTTTCTTTCTTTACTTCCACCCAGTTGATATGTCTGGCAAACTGCGGTTCGATGCGTACATGGCGGTAGGCAGGCTCAGTGGCAATGATGCCTCCGAGGGCTTCGTAGAACCATGTTCCGATGCCGTTGTAGCAGTTATGGATGCTGCTTCGACGATGATCCCACGACTCCCAAGTTGTCGTTGCACCTTGTTTTATCATGTTCAGATAACCTGGATAGTCGGGCTGCTTCAGGATGTCATACATCAGTTCCGTCTGGTGCTGGCGTGTCGCCCACTCGGTGAATACCGGCACTCCGACGAGTCCTACGGCAATATGACTGTTGTATTTATTCCTTGAAAGCCTGACGAGTTTAGCGCTGACGGCTTCCGCCATGGGACCTGTGGCGATGCCGCTCTCGATGGCGATGGCCATGTCGAGGGGCGATGCCGAGGCAAAGGTGCTGTCGGCAGGATGCCAGAAATCGTTGATGAGCCGCTGTCTGAGTGTCTGCTGCCATTGGGCGAAGCGATGGGCTTCGTAGGGTTTCCCCAGCTTCCGCGCGATAACGACCATGTTGCCGAGACACTCACATACATAGGCGTTGTTGACAAAGGTCACCGACCGTTCGTCTTGCACATCGATGCCGTCGGGAGCCAGCCAGTCGCCCAGATACCAATAGCGGTTGGGGGTGTCGGGCCACGGTTTGAGGAGTCCTTGCGGCGAATACGCCCTGACATATCCGAACCATTTCTTCATGGCCTCATAGTGTTCTTCCAACATCCGTGCGTCGCCATAGGCCTGATAAGTCCGCCAGGGTGCCTTCACGATGAAGGCGCACCAGTAAGGACCGCCGCCGCAACGGATACCGGCCGGGGCCACATGCGGCAGCGAACCGTTTTCGTCCTGCACGTCGTCCCATGCCTGCAGCCAGTTGTAGTAGGTGGGTGCCACGTCGAACATGGTCTGCAGCGAACGTGTCGACGAGTTGCCGTCGCCACCGTAGCCCATGCGCTCGATGTGGGGACAGTCGACCATGTATCCGCTGAAGGTAAGGCAGCGCATGGTGTATTGAATCATGTCATGGATGGCGTTGAGGTCGTCGTCGGAGCAGCGGAACGAGGTCTGCGGCTCGTCGGTGGCCGTGATGAGCATGGCTTCGATGTCATCAGCCTTCGGCATTTCCTCAAGGCCGCTGATGGTGACATACTGATAGGCGTGGCTGTGGAAACGGTTGCAGAAGCGTTCGCCGTCCTCACCGCGTGCGATATATTCGTCGCGTTCGTTATAGTCGTTGGGCTTGCCGTCTTTGAAATTGTCAGAATAGCGCATCGTAACGGTCTGCCCTTGGCGAAGGTTGTGGAACCGAATGGAAAACCAACCGGAAAGACACACGCCTATGTCGACAAGCCATGTGCCGTCGGTCTGGCGCGTGACGGTCTTGGGATGAAAGGTCCTGACGATGCGGTTGCCGGCGAACATCTCCGGCGAAGCCTTGGCAACGCCGACGCTGACCGTCTGGGCTGGTGTCCATGTAAGGGCGTCGAGCGATGCCGCCGACATATCCTTCGGCTGGCGGCGGGCGTCGACTCTCTCACCTCCGAACTCCCAGGGCTGCCAGCTGCCGATGCCGCCACGGCCACTGGGAGCGGCGAGCCACGAGCCGTCGGTGGCGGCGACGACCTGCCATCCGTCCTTCCCACGCACATCAATCTCGGCCTTCACTATCGGTCCGGGGTGTTCAGAGTGGAAATAGACGGGCTTATACCAGCCTTGTCCGAGGGCGATGACGATGTCGTTCTGCCCCTGTTGCAAGGCTTCGGTGATGTCATAGGTGACGATAGCCGAGCGTCGGTCGAGCTGCGTCATAGCAGGCTCAAGCACGCGGTTGCCGATGCGCTGTCCGTTGACGAAGAGTTCATGATAGCCCAAGGAGTTCACATGCACCAGCGTCGGCTGTTTTTTCAGGATGAGCTGCCGGCGAAAGAACGGAGCTTCCTGACATCCTGCCGACTCCGGCAACATCAGATAGCTGCCCTGCAGCGTGGTTTCGTCGAGTCCGATGCTGAAATGGCGGATGCCGCTCCATGCCGTCGGTCGCCCGTTCTCGTCGAAGCAGCGGACACGCCAATAGCAATAGTCGCGTACGGAGAGAGGCTTTCCGCCATAAGCCACCATGATTTGTTCGGCAGCATCCACACGGCCAGAGTCCCACCGGTCGGTCTTTCCGCGCGACAGCCTGACGGAGTCGGTGGCGACCTGCAGCTGGTAGGCCGTCTGCCGCATGATGCCCGCGTTCTTCCATGAGAAACGTGGCACCACGGTATTGATACCCAATGGATTATCCAACTGTTCACAAGTCAAGTCATAGGGTTGTGCCCAAAGGGTCGCCGTGATGGCCGTCACTGCCAGTATCACAGTCAGTAGTCTTGCATGTTTCATTGTTCTTTCTTCAGTTGTTAAAACATATTATTACTTTTGCAAAGTTACAAAAAAAGGTTGAATATATCAACGCTTTTCGGAAGATTAACGCAGAAAGCGCGTAAATAAAAGGCAAGACGGGGAAATATGAGGATGTTCAGTTTTGGGCTGAATGCAATTTTGGGAGGAATAAAGAAATAGTTAGGTTTCTTATCCGTAACCCCAGAATCGTCAAAAGCAATGAGGTATGCTGAACTTTTATCATTCTGGTATCAGCAATCATCAGACCTCTGCCTTGCAGTGTCTGAATCTGCTGTGCTAGCGTCATTGCTTATTTAGTATATCTCATGTCTATATACAAAAAATGTCCCGCTGGGTACGCTGTTCTTATGGGAAGCGGGCGGGATTTGTCGTTGCAAAGTTAGGCTTTTTCTTTTAACTTCCAAGTTTTTTGAGACATTTCTGCCATTTTTCGCCCCATAACTGGTTTCACAAGGCTTGTAAAAGGATATTTGTGTATTCTCTCAAGACAGAGTTTGCTGATGACTATGCCACCAGCGGGCTAAAACTCAGGCTGGGTTCGATGCCCAGCTTGAGTTTACAAAGTAAGAGATTTCAGGATTGTTCCAGGTTGGCATGGCAATGTAGTTTAACTCATGAGGGCTTTAGGGCTGCGGATAATACTCTATAGTTCTTGTTTCAGTTGCCGAGCCACTTTTACGCTTCGTCCAGTTGCCAATCTCGTC
>JAFSRY010000002.1 GCA_017445845.1 Prevotella sp. | reverse complement strand
GTGTCCAGCATGGCCGGAGTGTCAACAAAAACAGCACGGCTTTTTCGCTTGTGTCTATTGATTCAGTACGACTACAAAACAACTGTCTACTATTTCAGCTAATGAAGAGAAAAAGTGTCTAGTGAAATCAGGAAAAGTCAATCTGTATCAATCGGAAAAGTAAAATAGGCTATTTTGCCCGGTAAAATAGACTATTTTGGTCGGTAAAATAGACTATTTTGGTCAGTAAAATAGGCTATTTTACATTAAGAAGTCTTTGCTTCGGCACTTAGAAGTCTTTGCTTCGGCACTAAGAAGTCTTTGCTTCGGCACTTAGAAGTCGTTGATTCGGCACTTAGAAGTCGTTGATTCGGCATGACTAATAGCTTTTAACTTCTGCTAAAGAAAAAAAGCTCCGCAGGCGGAGCGATATCCATCCTGCGGAGCCTTATCGAGGAACCAACTAATCATGTTGGTAGACCACTTAGAATTCCTCTTCTTCGTCTTCCCAAATGTTACCTTTCGAGAGTTGCTCTCCATTACCAACTTCGTCGTTCAGGGAAATGGCTGCCAAGAGGGTCTCTGCCTCGAGACTGCGCAGCTTGATATTGGGCTGAATATATTTCTTCATAATCTAATGGTACCTCCCCCTGCCCCTCCCAAGGAGGGGAGTGCCTGCCGGTTTGTGGGAGGTTAGACAGGACTTGCTTTGTTTATTATTTAAGAAAACTCACCCCGGAGGCCCTTCCTTTGTTCCCCTCCCTTGTGGAGGGGTTAGGGGCGGGCCTGGGCTTGGGGAAGTTTTTATTTTACTTGACGACTTTCTTGCCGTTCATGATGAAGATGCCCTTCTGAGCATTCTCTACGCGCTGACCCTGCAGGTTGTAGACAACACCATTGGTCTTGCCAGCCTCAACAGCATTGATGCCGGTCTCACCACCGAAGGTGAAGAACTTAGCCTCGCCAGCCACCGGTGCGGGAACAGCCAAGTAAGCCTTGTGAGCACCGTTGGTGACATAAGTACCGCCTTCATTCTGGAAGTAGAAGCCGGGGTTCTGGCCTTGCTGGTCGTAAGAGAGAATGTAGTACATGAAGTCTTTAGTCTCATCTTTGTAGTCACCATCAGAACCCTTCAGCATGTTGGCATCATCGGCTTCAGCAACTTCACTGGTAGCAGCGAAGGTATAGGTGCCTTCTGCAGCCTTCAGGACAACACCTGTTCCGGCAGGAATGACTTCGTTAGCGGTATAGACCTTGCTCGCTTGAAGCTGACCATCGGTCACGGTGTAGGTAGAAGCCTGAACACCTTCGGGAACGATGAGGTTCGATGCACCGTAGTACAGTGTAGCATAGCCGGCTGCAGTAACATTTACGTCGAAGGTGACGGCAGGAGCTTTCTCGTTGACGCGCTTGTAGAGGTAGACAGCCTTCTGGTTAATGTATGAGCTTGACTTGTAGTAGCGGAAGCGATCCTGACCACTTGAGGCGTTGTAGCGCAGGTGAGTGCCGGAGCTGACGATGGCAGCATCGCCTGCTTCAGTGATTTCGATGGTGTTGACCAGATCGCCTCCTTTCTTCAGACCATTGGCATCACTGGTGTTACCAATGACGGTTCCTTTCTGTGTGGCAATGGCAAAGCCACCGTCGACAGCAGTGATGTTGAACGAAGCAGCGTTGGCAGCATCGGTAGCTACGATGAAGTCACCCGACTTAGCTACGCCAATGTAGTTCTGGGCCTGGTCAATTTCAGTATCGAGCGCACCATTCATAGCGATTTCGGTTTCGGTATCCTCATAGACGATGAGGTACTGACCGTCTTCGATGTCGGCAGTAGAGGTGACGAGCTTGTAGTCGCCAGTAGCAGCGGGAGCAGCAGGCTTCTTAACGACGACGGTGAACTCCTTGTCAACGTTGTTGAAGTGTTCTTCGTCAAGAGCTTCTACATGAACGGTAACGGTCACAGTGCCATTGGCAACTGCCTGGTAAGTACCATCAGACAAGACTGTAAGGACATCGTCGTTGTCAGCGGCGAAAGTCACTTCATAATCGTCATCAGCAACACCCTCAGCAACCGTCACGTCAGCAACGAATGTGCCTTCGTCACCAACAGTGAGGCTGGTAGGAGTCAGAGTGTTGACAGTAGCGACGTCAACCTTCACGGGAACATCAGTGCGCTTTAGCGAAACGAGCTGGTTGTTGGCAGCAAACTCATAAGTAGAACCGTATTTAGTCAGATTACCATAGATGACCACTTCGTCGCCCACCTGAATGTCGTCTGCAGAAGTGAAATTGTCACCATTGTAGCTCTTGCCACGATAGGACTGCAGTTGGTCGGCAGTGGTTGTTCCGTCTGTGGAAATGTTGTAAGTGATGTTGCCAAACTGTGAGCTGTAAGCAGTGACAATCTCAGAAACGATACCCGTTGCATAAACATTTTCTACACCTTCACCAGCATCAATAGCTGCGCGAGCCTGTGCTACGGTGTAGGGGTTCTCCTTAGACATTCCGGGAGCATTAGGATCGATGTATTTGTTGACAGTGATCTTATAAGAAGCAAGACCTGCGTTGAAGAGGTTAGTAGCTTCAGAGGTAGCCTTAATGTAGGTTTCGCCGACACCGACGATAGTTACAGTACCATTCTCTGAGTTCACCTCAGCAACCTCTTCATTTGTCGAGCTATAGACAACTGTTCCGTCGAAGCCCTGAGCATAGGTCAGTGTGGGTGCGGTGAATGCGGGGAATGTACCGTCGGAATTCTGATCCACCTCAAAAGTGTCGGTCTCTCCAAATGAGAATTGAGCATCCTGCTTAGAATCATCACCTTCTTCCCATGTCACTTCGATGCTGGCGATACGGCGGTGTCCGGAAGTTCCACCGATGGTGAATTTTACTTCTGTCTCACTTCCTTCCCAAACACCATTTGCATAGGTAACCTTGTCGGTCGTGATTTCATTCAAACCACCACCTGAGCTAAAGGTGAGTTCAATCTTTGTCAGAGTGTTCTCTGATGTGATAGTAAAATAGTTACCACCATAGCAACGGACAGCTGCACCTGTTGTGTAATACTTTGGAGTGTTACTGTTGGTTCCATTGTTGAAAGTCAGCGTGAAACCTGTACCCCACGTCTGTGTAGTCATGTCCCAAGCATTGTCAAGGTTGAGGTCCGAGAACGTAATCTTCTCAGAACCTGCCCATGTCACGCTGGCTACCATCATGAGGAGCAGCGTGCAGAAATAACGTAATTTTTTTACCATAGTTTTTTTAATGTTTAAATATTTATGAATTATGAATAATGAAATATCATTCTAATGCGTTGATGTCTTCTTCAGAAAGACTTGTCACTTGGGCTATCTGAGCGATGGACATTCCTGTGGCTCTTAGCTTGCGAGCCATTTCTCGACGTTCCTCTGCCCGGCCTTCTTCTCGTCCTTCTTCTCGTCCAGCTTCCCTTCCTTCTTCAATAGCCCCTAAGTAAACGTTGATGTTGTCGCGGTATTGCTTCAAGGCATGGTCGTACCTGATGCGTTCTTCCTTGCTGAGGGCACTCACTTCGGCTACTTCAGAGAGTCGCTTGAACACGGCACTCTTGGCCATCCAGGGCAGTCGGTTGATGGTTTCCATATTCTTCAATACATAAATCCAACGTTCAAAGTCATTTTCACATTCATCTGCCTCCTTGGTGAAAAGAGGCAACTGCAGATAGATTAACCGGAGCAAGTCCGTAAACAGGGTGTTCTTTTGAACATCCATCAAGGCTACGTCCGTACGGAAGTCTTTTCCGATGTCGGCTAAGGTAAAGTTGAGAAAGGCAACCAAATAGACGGCTTTGATGTCGTATCTCCATTGAGTTCCTCTTTCACCCTGTCGGACGATTGCATTGGCTGCATAATACACGCTGCGCTGCTTGAAGCTTGGCTGTCGGCTGTTTTGCATCTCTACAATAATCCGGTCGCCGTTTTCCGTTTCGCACAAGATGTCGTAGATGACGGATCGGTCGACTGCAGTATCAGCAGGTTGTTCCTTGTCCAGAAAGGTTATATTCTCTATTTTTCTCTCACCGATAAGCAGATTGTTCAGAAAATCCAAGAGCAGGGGTTTTGAAAACTCCTGTCCGAAGATTCTCTTAAATCCCATGTCGGTGAATGGGTTTATAAAACGAGACATTTGGCTTTAGTTCGAACACTATTATGCATATTACCGTGCAAATTTACGAAAATGATTTGATGTTACCAAATATAAATAGGAAAAAAGTGCGTTTTCCGCACTTTTTTTGATTTCCGCTCCCTTCGGGAGAAGGGTAGGGGGTAGGTCTTTAGCTTTTTTTTATTTCATCGCTTCCTCCAGAGCCTGCCAGTGTTCGTCGGTCATACTGGCGGGAGTGAAGAGGCTGATGCCGGCGGCACCGGCTTTCCTTGCACCGTTGACAGCCTCGGCAATCTCCGAGGGGAGCAAGCCGGAACCTTCAGGGTCGACGATGTCGGCCTTATGCTGCCAGTCATGGCAGATGAAGAGGCCGCTGACGACGGGCCGTTCCGTGCTCTCCACTTCCTCCTGCGTGATGGTGCCGACCCATGAGGCGGGCTGCAGATAGAAGTCGTTGTAGTTCATCGGCATAAAGAGGTCTACATTCCAACGGTTCCACTCCTGACGAACCATCCACACGGCATGGCTCTCCGGGCCGGGGAAGACATCGGCACTGACCTTCTTTCCCTTGGCATGGACAGCCTCGGTGATGGTGTTGACGAGCTGTGTCACCTGGTCTTGTCGGTATTGGTTCCATTGGGCAATGTCGGCAGGGTCGTCGCCTTTGGCCATACGCTCACGGATGTCGATGCCCGTCTTCTCCTGGAAGTCTTTCAGGCATTCGTCACAATAGCAGTAGTCGGCACCCGGATATTCGTGGATGCGACGCTGTCCGTCGATGGTGTCGCACCATAGGTGATGGATCTGGTCGTCGTATTTTTTCCACAGTCCTTCAGAGAGCACGACGTCGGCATAGCGGATGTAGTCGAGCTGTACATAGTCTACTTCGGGAATGTCGGCAACGGCACTATATTGTTCCGTGAGCCATGCCACCACCTCTGGGTTACGCGGGTCGAGGGTGGCATAATAGGTCACATAGGCACGGTTCTCTGGGTTGTAAGCCGACAGGCCGAGGCGGTTGACGGTATACCATGTAGAATCCTTGCCGTGCTGCAGCATGGTCGGTATCCATGCATGATACTCCAGTCCCTGCTCGTGGGCGATGCGTGCGGCGGTCTGTATGCGTTCGGTGTTGAAGCCGCCGGCCTGCACGCAGACGCCTGTCAGTCCGTGCGCCTTCCATTGGGCGAAGAGTTGGGCAAGGCTGTCGGTGCTGACCTTTTCCGACCATCCGTACCAACCATAAACCTTAAATTCGTTGTCGTCAGCTGTCTTGTTGCAAGCCACCAGCGTCAGCAGCGCGATGGCGGTGAGAATGACTTTTTTCATTATATATTTTTTCTGATGATTTGTCCCATGTGGTTGATTGTTGTCGCATGACCGTCGCCGTCGGTGGCGGTAATCTCGTAGGCACCGTCGGTAGCCTCTACCTTCAGGCTTGTTCCCGTGGGGATGTCGCCGTCGGCCAACGGGAAGTCAGTGAGACTGTTGAGATACTTCCCCGACTCGTTGTGGCAGGCTTCCTGTTCATAGAACATTGCCCAGAGGAGATGTTCTGTAGCATAGGACGCTGGATATTGGAATGCGTCGGCAGTGCCGGGGGCCTTGTCGCTCAGGTAGACATATCCCCATCGTTCAGGCATGTGCATGGCCACCATTCCCGTAGGACCCCATGTCCAGTTGTCTTCGGGCAGCAGCTTGTCGTCAGCGTCGCGCAGCCGTTGGATGGTGCCGTCCGTGTCGACTTTCGTCTGCCACTCCACCCTGCTCATGCCCAGTCGCAGGTAGTTGCCGGCCGTCAGGTAGTTGTCCCATTCGGCGGCAATGGCCTTGCGGGGAATGGCAATCTCCACCGTCCACCCCTCATCGGTGTCGTTGGGGTTGTTCAGGGTTCCGTCGACATGTGTCGCCACCTTCAGGCCAGGCAGGTCGAAGGCGAAGGTGACGAAGCCACGATGAGGCGTGCGGTAGGGCTGTTCGAGGAAGAGGTCGAAGACGGTGCCCAGCACGTTGGTTTCCATTTCGAAGTAGTTATGTCCGTCGCCGTCGGGATCGATAAACACTTCAAAGTCGGGGTCGTGATAGATGATGGTGTCGCGCTGGTGGAGGATGCCCCATACGTTCGGCTCCTCCATCCTTGCAGCCACATAGAGGTTGTCGTCATCCCAGAGCATCTTGGCTTGCGTCTTGTAACGCGGCACGGGATGCCCTTCGCCACTGATGTCGCAGAAGGGTTCCGTCCACGGTGCTGCCTGCCAGTCGGCTTCGTCGAGCAGTCCGTCGACGACGGGAGTCTGAGTGGTGTGACAGGCTACATAGCCATAGGGCTGTGTCAGCATATTGGTATGTTTCTCCATGATGGAGGCCTGCCGGCTCTGCTGACAACCGGCAAGGAGCAGCAGGCCTGCCACTGCTCCGCCGATAGAAAACAGTTGGTGTTTCATATCTTAAACTTTAATACGATACCGTTTTTATTCTTCAGCTTCCCGGGCACGGTGACCGTTGTCTTGTCGCCGACGGTCACAGCCTTCTGCGTCTTCTTCGTACCTAAGAGGGTGACCTTGCCGACCGGCTTGTTACCCGTCCAGGTGATGACGTCGGGCACGCCCGTCTGGTCGTTGGCAGGAATGATGGCATAGAGCGTCTTGCCGTCTTTGTTGGCTGTGAACCATACGGAACGCTCTTCGTTGGTATAGAAGGGGGTGGTCGTGGTGGCATAGATGGCCTCGCCGTTGACGTTCATCCATGCACCGATTTCCTGCAGCCGGCTGACCGACTCGTCCTCGATGAGGCCTTCGGGTGTCGGGCCGACACCCAGCAGCAGCGAACCTCCCTTGGCGACGACTTCGGCGAGCGTGGCGATGATCTTGGCAGGCGACTTGAACTTCGGACGAGGCACCCATCCCCAGTCGTTGGTCAGCGTGATGCACGACTCCCAGGGGTTCAGCAGCTGATGGTCGGGGATTTTCTGTTCGGGTGTCTGATAGTTCTCAAATTCGCCTGGGCAGGCACGCTCTACAACAATCAGACCGGGTTGCTTCTGTCGCGCCATCTTCACAATTTCACCCAGCTTGATGTCTTCCCTCGGAGCCGTGCACCAGCCACCGTCCAACCACAGCAGGTCCACCTGTCCGTAGCCCGTCATCAGCTCCTCTACCTGGTCGTAGACATACTTCTGATAGTTGGCCCAACGTTCGGGATAGTCCTCAATCTTGTAGTTGTGAAAACGGTTGGGCGTAGCCTTCGCAGGCCACCAATAGTAGGGGCAGTGCCAGTCGGGTTTCGAGAAATACATGCCCGGCATGAGACCCTCGCCACGGAAGGCATCCATGACATAGCGGAGGGCGTCGGCCTTCTCGTTGCCGGCGAAGCCGCTCTTGGTCACCTTATAGTCCGTTGTCTTCGTGTCCCACAGGCAGAAGCCGTCGTGATGCTTCGTCGTGAAGACCACATACTTCATGCCTGCCTCCCGGGCCACACGCGCCCACTGCTCAGGGTTGAACTTCGTAGGATTGAACTCGCGGCTCAGACCCCAATACCACTGCTTCTCCTCCTCGTAGGTGCGGACAGGGTCGGGGGTAATCCAGTCTTCACTCGTAATCTGCCACGACTCCACCATGCCCGGCACGGAGTAGACACCCCAATGGAGGATGATGCCGAACTTCAAGTCTTGCCAGTACTGTAGTTTCTCTCTGACCAGTGGTTCCTTGGGCCACTGATAGGTTGCTGATGTCTCATGGACAAACGACTGTGCCAGGGCCGTCATGCAGACGGTGGCAGCAGCCAACAAGATGAATCGTTTACGCATAGGTTTTGGATAGATATTAATATGAGTTCTTAACTATTAGCTGACAAAGTTACAAAAAAATCGATTAAGTGAGGAAGAAAAAATTCATTTATTTTTCCGAACGTGAGATTTTTATCCAATAAGTGAGTGCAAAACAAAAAAAAAAGAAACTTGTTTATGTTTTTTTTAGTTTTGCCGAGCGAAAGTAACCGCCTCAGCACCCCATAGTAAATTTTTTCAGCCTTCCAGAAAAGAGTCGCCTGCGGCGAGAAATCTCACAAATCTTTTCAAAATCTCTCAATTCTATGCCACTTATCTGTTCTGATTTGTGAGATTTCTGCGCGAAGCGCACTACCTTCATTTTGACACGCCCTCTTCACTTCATTAACTTCCGAAACTTTAATATCGTCTATCATACAAAGTGAAATAGAATGGAAAAATATGCACAGTTTTAGGTTGATTGTGCAAAAACAAGAAAAAAAACGAAAAAAATTTGCACGCATCTGAAAATTAGTTCGTAATTTTGCAGGACATATCAACAATTCAAAAAATTATAAGAACAACTTTTCATGGTAACGTCAGAAGCGAGTAACGAACGGCCAGACAAGGACCGACGCGCTGAGAAATGAGTCTGTTGGGTTTCGGCTCATTCTCTCATGCAAAACACATTCAGGAGCCCAAACCTTATATTTCAGTATTAGCAGACTCACCAAAAAATTACGTCATCAGGAGAACAACCATCGGCTACAGTCGAAGAGACTGGGGCCCTCATTTCCAACATCATTTCTAATCAGGTTACAGTCCTCATCAGCTTCCGACGAAAAGGAACATTTTCATTAAGCCAAAAGAGCAGACCAAGCTTGCTTGATGTCTGCCTTGGCGAGAACCGATGGAGCAGCGAGGGCAATGCAAACTTGTTTGCACATTGCCGAGTCGCGACAGAGGAAGACAAAGTCAAAAGGTCGGATGAAATCCAAGGTGGGGGTATTGTCGCCAAGAACTTACAAGAGGTAAAAAGAATGAACACTAAGACAAATGCAGAAAAGACGGAGCAGCGAGTCCAGAGCCAAACTCGCATGGTCCATGACGTGTCGCGACGGGATTGTGCCATCGGCGAAAAAGAATGGCTTCGCAAGATGACCACCGAGCGTTCTGGCAGGGCAAAGGAACAGGTGCCGCCCGTCACACGGGCCACAACACAGCCCGCCACCCCCCAGAAAAAAGACAAACACCATCAAGGCTTCAGCGATGTGGCAGGCATGGACGAATTGAAGCAGTTCGTCACCGAAGGCTTCATCAATGTGCTCAACAACCGCGAGTGTGCCGACGCCTTCGGCATCACGCCGCCCAGCCTGCTCTTCTACGGTCCTGCCGGCTGTGGAAAGACCTTCTTTGCCGAGAAGATTGCCGAAGAGGTGGGCATCCACTTCATCAAGGTGGTGCCCGACGACCTGGCATCGACCCTCGTCCACGGCACTCAGGAAAAGATCGGCGAAGTGTTTCGAAAAGCCGAGAAGAAAGCACCGACGCTCATCTTCTTCGACGAATTCGACGCGATGGTGCCCCAGCGCAGCAACGACGACCGCAACTATCAGAACGGTGAGACCAACGAGTTTCTCTGTATGCTCAACAATGCGGCAGAGAAGGGCATCTATGTGCTGGCGGCGACGAACCATCCTGAGCGAATCGACCGTGCAGCACTGCGCACAGGCCGCATCGACGAAATCATCTATGTCGACATGCCCGACGACAAGGCTCGCGAAAGTCTCTTCCGACTGAAGCTGTCGAAGCTGCCCAAGGCCGACGACATCGACTATCAGCACCTGGCAGAACTCACAAAGGGCTATAACTGCTCTGACATCAGTTACATCGTCAAAGTGGCTTCGCGCAAGATGTTCAATGCCAGCATCCGTGAGAAAGAGCAGCCCTACCAGCTCATCACCCAGCAGCTGCTCGAGGAGACCATCACCCAGCGGTCGCCGTCGGTCACCAGCCGCGAGTTGCGCGAGTTTGAACGCTTACGCAACGAGTTCTCGCCACGCGACAAGCAAGCAGGGCGCACCACCATCGGATTTCATTAAAAACAACCCCATCAACCAATTACCTATGAAAGAAAAAGTACTAAACACCCTGCGCGAACTGGGCTTCATCACCGAAGAGAGAACACCGGAAGCCTACGAGTTTCAATATGAAGGCCACACCTTCATCTATTTCTACAATGAGCACGACGAGTCGTTCATCAACATCGCCATGCCTGCCGTGCTGGACTTCGAGGATGCAGACGACCTCACCACCTACAAGGCTGCCGACAAAATAAACGCCTCGCTGAAGTATATCAAAGCCTATCGCTTCGCCGATAACCTCTGGCTCTACTACGAACGCGAGGTCATCAGCGATGAAGACCTCAGTGAAGTCCTCTCCCATATGATCTATCGCCTTGATGCCGGCTATGACTACATGGACAAGGTCCTCAATGGCGATGATGATGACGACGATGACGGCAATGATGACGATGACGGCAATGATGATGCCAACTACGATGACGACCTGGACCTTGACGACATCATCACATTGCCCATCGACAACGAACCTGAAAAGTAACAAGAAAAAAGACACCACGACATGAACAAGAAAGCACTCATCAAAACCACGCTCATCAAGATGGGCTACAACCCACAGATTGACAACGACGGCGACATTGCACTGACATATCAGATGAAGAAACTATACGTCATCACCAGCGACGACGAAGACGACCAATATGTCACCGCCTTGTTGCCACAGTTCAACGAATTAGGCCGCGAGGAAGTGATGGTGGCGCTTGTCACCTGCAACAAGGTGACACGCGAACTGAAAATGGCAAAGGTCTACCTCGACCCCAACTTACAGAACGTCTCGGCATCCTGCGAATTCTTTTATACCGACGAGGCATCATTGGAAAATGCGCTCTCCCATGCCCTGAGAGTGCTTGGCGTCGTCCGCTCCGTGTACCGCAGGGAAAAAGAAAACCTCAGCGACGAGAAATAAAAGGTGAAAAAAGTAGACAAGTAAAAAAAAGAGGACAAAGTAATGGTAAATGAGAAATTATGATTACTTTTGCAGCATGAAACACTCTTTTCTTTTTCTCGCAGCCCTGCTGCTGACACTGACAGCCTCCGCCCAGTCGCTCACTAAACGTCAGGCTGAAACGCTTCGCCTTCAACTCGTCGGCGAATGGAAACAAACGCGGAAGGCCGAACTGAACAGCCTATGGAACGGCCATCGCGCCGAAGATGGCCAACTCGTCATGCCCCTCTGGGCTGCCACCTACGGCGAAAAACCCGCCGACGGGCGCAGCCTGTGGATCTCGCTCCACGGCGGCGGCAGCGCTCCCGCCGAAGTCAACGACCAGCAGTGGGAAAACCAAAAACACCTCTACCGACCCTCGGAAGGTGTCTATGTGGCTCCGCGTGCTCCCTATAACGACTGGGACATGTGGTTCAAGCCCGCCCTCGACGCACTCTACGAGCAGCTTATCCAGATGGCTGTCGTCTTCGAAGACGTCAACCCCGACAAAGTCTATCTGATGGGCTATTCAGCCGGCGGCGACGGCCTGTGGCGCATGGCACCGCGCATGGCCGACCGATGGGCTGCCGCCTCGATGATGGCTGGTCATCCGGGCGACGTCAGCCTGTTGAACCTTCGCAACACTCCCTTCATGATATGGTGCGGTGCCGACGACGATGCCTACAGCCGCAACCGCCTCGATGCCGAGCGTGGACTCGAGATGGACTCGCTCAGAAACGCCGACCCCGAAGGCTATATCCATGAAACGCATATCATGCAAGGCATGGGCCACTGGATGATGCGTGCCGACACTGCCGCCGTCGCCTGGATGCAGCAGTATCGCCGCAATCCCTATCCAAAGACCGTCGTCTGGCAACAGGAGGAAGTGCTTCGTCCGCACTTCTATTGGCTCTCGGCACCCACCGACGAACTGCAGCGCGGTCAGCGGGTGCGACTGACCGTCAACGGCAACGTCATCGACATCAGCGAGTGCACCTATTCGCAGCTCACCCTGTGGCTTAACGACGACCTCGTCGACCTCGACCGAAAGGTCACCGTACGCTATCAAGGCCGCAACCTCTTCCGCGGAAAACTCAAGCGAACGGTTGAAAACATGCGCGAAAGCCTCTTCCTGCGCAACGACCCCCGCTGCACCTTCCCAGCCAAAGTGACGGTGAAAAGGTGAAAGTTAGCCGTTTGGTTGTTTGAACAACCAATCTACCAAACAACCCAAAAAAGATACAACTCGCTAACTAAAAAACATTAAAAAGTTTCAATTTCTTTGTTTTTCGTTTTCAAATTTTCACTTTTTCATCTTTTCTTAGTACCTTTGAGGCCGCGAAACGATTATTAAACCTAAAAGTACCCACATGGCAACGAATGTTAACTCTAAAATTGTCAGACTGCTAATAGATGCAACAGAGGGCCGTCAAGAAGCGCAATACGAATTAGGACGGCGCTACTATCTGGGCGACGGCGTTGCGCGCGACTATGCCTTAGCCTTCAGATATATCAGCACGGCTGCCGGACAGCATCACCCATCAGCCATGCTCATGATGGGCCGCTTCTATCTCGACGGCGAAATCGTGCCCCGTAACGAGAATGCCGCCTTCTATCTCTTCACACAGCTGGCCCGGCAGAACCATCCCACCGGCACCTTCCACCTTGGCTATTGCTATGAAAACGGCATTGGAGTCAATAAAGACAGCCTGACAGCCCTCAGCCTCTACGAACGCGCCGTCACACTCGGATACCCTGAAGCCAGGCAGTGGGCAGAACGTCTGCGAGGCGAACTGGCACCCAAGAGCAAACCGGAAAAGCCGGTATCAAAGCAACAGATAGAAAAGATGTATCAGACCGGAAGCGACTACTACTTTGGCGAAAACGGAAAGAAGGAACGCAACGACCTGGCATTGAAATGGTTCCTCAAAGCTGCAGAACTCGGACATGCCGACGCTGCCTTCTACGCAGCAGAGATATACTCACAAGGAGAGGGCGTAGCACAAGACTTCAACGAATCCGCCAAATGGGCCTTGAAGGCTGCACAACAGGGACAGCCCGATGCACAAGCCCTCATCGGCTACTACTATCTCTTCGGCTGTGGCATCGGGGAAGACTCACGGCTGGCTTTCGACTGGCTGAAGAAAGCTGCCGACAACAAAAGCGCCAACGGACTCTACTATCTGGCCATGTGCCATGAAGAAGGATTCGGATGCCCCGCTGACCTCTATGCCGCCATGTGCTGCTACAAGGCTGCCGCGGAAATCGACGACGACAGCGATGCCAGCCTTCACGCACAACGGTTAGAGAAGAAAATCAAAAAGTTGGTGGCTAACGAAAAGCAAAACGACCAAACCACCAATCAACCAAACGGCCAAACCACCAATCAACCAAACGGCCAATCTACCAATCAACCAAACGGCCAAACCACCAATCAACCAAACGGCCAAACCACCAAATGGACCATCACCGACGAGCAACTGAAAGAATTTGACTCGCTCACTGCCGAACAGAAAAAGGAATACTTGTGGACATGCCACTTCAGACCGACCTGGGGACATTCAGCCATCTTTATGTCTATTAAGATGCTGGCGACATTCGAAACAAATAACCAAACAGCCAAGCAACCAAACAGCCAAACTGCCAAGCAACCAAACAGCCAAACGACCACCTTCCAGAAGGACATGACCGAAGAGCAGGCCCTGTCGACACTAAACAACCAAGAACGCCTGTGGTATAAACGTTCAAAAAACAACCACCCACAATGGCTACCCTACCAACACCTGGGTTATGTATACTCTTTGAAGAAATTTGAAAAGAATAAAAACAAATAAACTATGAAAACATTCATCACTATCGTCCTCATTGCCGGACTTGCCATTTACCTTCTCGCAGGAAAGAAAAAAAGCAAACCAAAAGAAACTCCCGACACCACTGCGGGACAAAAGTCACTGATGCCAGAGAAAAAAACTCCGCAAGCTGAAGGGAACAAACCAAAAACTATTCCCGTCGACACTTCCGGCATACGCCCCATGCCTGACGCTCAGGCCCAGCAAGCCTTTCTGGAAAACCTATCCTGCTTCAAACCACTACTGAACGGACTCATCAACGACACCAGCTCAAAGGAAATGTGGGGCAACTGGTCAGACCTCATCGTAACCATCAACAACAATGAGCTGACGGCAATATGGCAAAAGGCTGTCGTCAAGCCAGCTGTATGGCTGCGCATCTTAGCCTCATGGGGACTGTCTTACGACCCTTGCACAGAATTCACGGGCATCAAGGGACGAAACGAACTCTATGAAACCACCGACAGACAAGACATCACCGTCGGACAGAAATATAAAGTACTCACTCCCTCCTGGATACTGACGACAGCCGAAGGAAAAAAGCAAGTCATCAAGAAAGGAACCGTAGAACCAATTCAGACCCCAAACTCCTAATCCTATGAGCGTATTGAAAAGTTATAAAGTATGTTTTCTCGGACGCACGGGCAACGGAAAAAGTACTCTCATCAACGCACTCTATGGGACCACGTTTCAAACCGCTCCGCTGCTATCGTGCACCAAAGAGCTGTATACGGTGACGCTGATGGGAAACAGTCCCGAAGGCTACGACGCCATCACCATCTATGACACACCAGGCATCGGGGAATTCTCCTCTGACTCCGTCTATGAACGTTTCTACGAAGAAGCCGTCAGCCAAGCCGACTGCATCGTCCTCGTGACCACCCTCGACCGCAATGATGCACCGGCACAACGACTTGTCATCCGCCTGCTGCCGTTGTTCCAACACCGCCACATCAAATTCATCATTGCCCTGAACCACATTGACTCTGCCGTCGTGGCAGGGCAGCAAAGCTACGAAGCATGGGATGAAAAGGCAAACGCCCCAACACAGCAATGCATGGAAAACATCGCCTTGCGCAAGACCATCCTTCATGAAAAATTCGATAAATATGTAGACCGTATTGCAGCCATCGTCCCTGTATGCGGACTGAGAAAATTTGGTATAGATGAGCTCAAGTCGGAAATAGAAAAAAAGTAAAGCTATGGAAAAGAAATTCATGTTAGAAAACCTCATTGAGAGCATCATCAAAGGCTCCAAACTCTCCGATGCCGACAGCAAGACGCTGCGCGATGCCATCGACAACGAGATACGCCATAAGCCCTTCCGCGTTGCCATCATCGGACAGTCAGGAGTCGGAAAGACATCCACCCTCAATGCCGTCTTCGGACTCAAAGGCTATGTGGCCGACATCGCCGAAGGCACCACACAGATAGAAGAGAAAATATTCCCGATGGGTGACGGCTTCAACCTGGCCATCTATGACATGCCCGGCCTGAACAACGACATCGAGAAAGACCTTGAATACGAACAACTCTACAAAAAAATACTACCCACCTGCGACGTCATCGTCTACATCATCAATGCCCATTCTAAGGACATCGGCGAAGACTGCCGCATCCTGAAAGAAGTCGTCCTCCCCATCTGCCAAAGCGGCGACACGCTGAAGAACATTATCCTCGCAGTCAATAAAATCGACACCATCGGCGAAAGCATGGACCCCAACGACCCGGAACTCCGATGGGACATCATCAACAACGTGCCCACACAGAAACTCAAGGAATGCATCCGCGTAAAACTCGGAGCCATCAGCGACCGACTCATCGCTGAAAATCTCGTCGGCGGCGCCGACGCCATCGATGTCGACAAAATCGTCTTCTATTCAGCCGTCTTCAACTATAACCTCGGCGAATTCCTCATGGCCATCACCCGAACACCGCGCGGTGTCTTCTGGGCTGGTACGGTCGGTCCCGAACGACTGGGTAAATGGAGCGACATGCTGTTAAACAAATAAAACCATCACACTATGACACCACAGCAACAACAAGAATACAACAACCTTCCACTCGACGACCGTCGCGACTACGACCTTTTCGCATCCCAACACCCCAACTGGGACCACGACATGGTCATGAAGCGCGTAAGCATCAACCGACAGATCGGTCTCATGTTAGGCGACAACCCCATGGAGAAAGACATCGACAAGAAACCCGAATTCCAAAAAATAGTCCTCGAGGGCATCGACCGTTGGATGAGTAAGTATGCACCAAGAATACATCAACAAATCGGCCCATTCATACACAAGGCCATTGAGAAACTGAATTACTACATCCAACAAGGTATTAAATTCATTGCTTCTATTTTTGAAACTATCAAAGCACTGTTTAACACATAAAAAAGTATAGAACTATGACACAACAAGAAATGGAGATGTTCCAACACATCAAAGAAACCAATCCGAACATCACCGACGCTAATGCATGGACCCGTGTGGGTATTGGAGAACAGATTGACACCATGCTGAATGCCGATCCTCACACTTTCGACAATGGCTGGACTCAAAAACTTGTCGACACCATCGTCAGAGGATTACAAAGATGGATTGAACGCAACCTCCCACAAATTGCAGAAATGGTCAGAAACGCCCTGCAGCACGTCCTTGAAAACATCGGACCATGGATACAGAGAGGCATTGAATGGCTGTGGGAAACGCTGACCGACTGGCTATAATATATATAATAATGTATACAACTATGAAAGAGACCCTTTTTGACTATTACAAGAAACTCCATCCTGACTGGAGCGACGAACAAATATGGATTGCCGTTGCCCTCCACACTGAGGAAGACAAAGCAGTGGAAAACAACAAGGACTTCGACGAGAAAGACCCGGAGTTCCTGAAAAGCATCATCGCCAGCGCACGCAACTGGCTGAAAGAAATACTACCCGGCATCTTTGCCAAAGTCGGACAGTTCTTCGACCACCTTATCAACAACATCGGAGTATGGGTACAGAAAGGTCTTTCCTACGCCATCGATGCCATTGAATACATCTATGACAAAGGAAAGACCGTCATCGACGCACTAAAAAAGTAACTCTTAACTCCAAACTCTATGGCATTCAAAGGAAACTTTTCAAAATTCATCTACAAAAGCACCCGCGGCGGATGGGTCTCCGAACACCCCCGGTGGATGTTCACCCTGACCAACACATCCTTTTTCGGTAGCAAACAAGTAAAGGCATACATCACCGACTACTACCAGAGGAATTCCAGGGAGTACCCCTTCGAGGCAAAAGCCGGAAAAACATACCAGTTCCACATGGGTACCATCGACTGGGACTGGTGCCAGGGCGATCTCTTCATCCTCTTCGACAGCCAGGGGAAGGAACTCGGTCGGTGGGACTTCTTTTTGAAAGAGTATGCCCCCGGAGAGTGCCCCGAGTGTCATGGTACGAAGAAATGCGGACGGTGCAAAGGCGACTTCGTCAAAATCAATCCGGATATCTATGCACAGGACTACTTCATGCATTGTCCGCAATGTCACGGCACGGGTGTCTGCCAAACCTGTTATATTCCTTACCACTACGATAAGTTGGGCAGCACCGTCTATGTTCCACCGAAGGCTCCCAAGACGTTTAAGTCAGCAGCCACGCTGCAACGCAACATCGAAGCAAAGAACCAGGAGCTGATGAGTCTGAACAACCAACTGCGACAATACCAACTGCAAGGGCGCAACACATCTGCCATCATGGCCAAGATTACAATTTGTCAAAAAGAACTGGCTGTTCTCAACCAACAATATGAACAAAAGATAAGAGGCTGACACACGATGGCACTGAAAGGCTGTTTCAGAAAACATCTTGCCGTGCTACCCGACGGTACGCAACGCAACATCTATTCACTGGTCATCCATAATACCGGATGGATAGGACATGAAAAGATAATGATACGCTTCTACTCCATAGGAGCGGTGAACTCTGCGGCATTCGACGTAGACCTGAAGGCAGGACAGTCCATCGAACTGGATATCAGAAACACGGGATGGGACTGGTGCATGGGAGACTATGCCGCTGTCATCGACAAGAAAGGCAATGTCAAGGAGCGATGGGACTTCCAACCCACCGTCTACCGACCCGGAGCCTGTCCTGACTGCCATGGCACCCACCGATGTACGGCCTGCCAGGGCAGGGGCCGTTGGATAGACCGACAGCGCAATTATGTCTATTGCCCGTCGTGTCATGGCACCGGACAGTGTCAGACATGCTATGTCCCCGTCAGAGGAGCTACCGACGAAGGTTTCCCGTCGATGGCCGGAAGCGGGCTGCAGGAAACTCCTAAAAGACATCATCGGGCTGTAGCCGTCATCCAAGGGGAAATCAAGCGCAAGGAACGGGAATTGGAACAGGTGAACCGTAACTTGGAAAACAGAACCAACCCACAGCCTACACAGGCATGGCAGTCCAACTGGCCCTATCCAGGCACGACGGTCTATGTGAAACCAAAAGGTGACTTCGGTTCCTACACCTTCTCGCTGGCACGTCGCACAGCCCAGCTTGAATCGGAATTGAGAGAACTCTATCAGGAGTTGGCCGAAGCAGAAGCTGACAAATAATAACTATATATGATCAGAAAAGAAAGTGTTGAACAATTGTGGCAGGCAGGACGCAATGGAGACCCCTTTGCACTGACCATGATGGGGTTGTGGCTCTACGAAGGAAAAATCGTCAGGCAAGACCAGCAAAACGGGCTGTCCATTCTTCAGGAAATGAACCAACATGGTGTGTTGTGGGCTTACGACCTGTTGCTCTATATCAACAGTAGTCCCGGTGACGACGATGTCAGCGACCATGCCATTGTCAGCGGACAAGCGACCCAACAAATGGGACAGGCCATAGAGAACGGTAACGTTTTTGCCATGACAGCCCTCGGCGAACTCTACTACTGGGGAAAGACAGTACCCCAGAACAGACAGGTAGCCTGGCAGTTTCTCGAACGGGCTTCCTCCGCTGGTTGCCTGATGGCTAAAGACTTGATACAGGCTTTGCTGGAATATGAACAGTCGCCGACTACCAACTTCGATAACGTCTTCAGAAAGGACGAGGTGATGAAAGAGAACTGTAATCCTCAAACAACCGGACCGACAAACGACCCATCTACCAAGCAGCCAAACAATCCATCTGACGCGATGGCAGAGCTGAACAGTCTGATAGGCCTTGAGCGTGTGAAGAAGGAGGTGATGTCGCTAAGGAACTTTGTCACCGTTCAGCGTCAGCGCGAGCAGCAGGGGCTGCGCACGATGTCTGTTTCTTACCACTGCGTCTTCTCCGGCAGTCCAGGCACTGGCAAGACGACCGTAGCCCGTATAGTTGCTGGTATCTATCGCGACTTAGGCATTCTGAAGAAAGGGCATCTCGTTGAGGTGCAGCGTTCTGACCTTGTGGCGGAATACATTGGCCAGACAGCTCCGAAGACTAATGCAAAGATTGACGAGGCACTCGACGGCGTGCTCTTTATCGACGAGGCCTACACGCTGGCCAATGGCGGTCCCATAGACTTCGGTCTTGAGGCCATCAACACACTGCTCAAACGCATGGAGGACGACCGTGACCGGCTGGTGGTCATCCTGGCGGGCTACAGCGACGAAATCAAGCAGTTCATCAATTCCAACCCTGGTCTGGAGTCTCGCTTTAACCGATATATCCATTTCGACGACTACACCGACCTTGAACTGATGGATATCTTCTGCTACAACCTGAACAAAGGCCAGTATCGCATCACGGAAGAAGCCCTCTTGCAGGTCTACCGGATTATTAACGAGAAGCTCGCACAGAAGGATGCCCGCTTCGGCAATGCCCGCTACATCCGCAACCTGTTTGAGAAGATTGTGCAGAAGCAGTCTGACCGACTGGCTTCGCTGGGCGAGGTAAGTAAAGAACAATTGACAATGATTACAGAAGATGATGTTTCACTATCTTGACAACTTCCACAAAAACCTGGAACGGAAAAGCCGATACGGCGTATCGTTTTTCGAATGTGAGAATGCCATCAACGAGGTATGCAATTTCTTTGGCATTCCTGCCCCGGCATTCATTCAAGACCTCACAGACCATCCACAAGGGAACACGATGTTTGTTGACCGCAACCGACTGTCCTATGCCGATGACATCATCTGTTACAGCATGGAGCAACTCAAGGCACTTGGCGTAAACAGCAAAGATGCTTTTTCGTTGGTGATGACCCACGAATGCACCCACCGGGTACTTCAGAACACAAACCTGCCAGGACTCGACCACGGACAATGGGAACAGGAACTATGCTGCGACTACTTCATGGGGGTGAGGGCCGGTCTTGACAAAATCACCATGGAAGCCCTGCAGTCAGTAAGAAACGGTCTTGCACAGAGCGAAGGGTCGAAGAGCCATCCTAACGGACAACTGCGTTACGATGTCATCAGCTACGGATGGACATGGGTAGGCAACATGGACCTCATCCAGCGACGCAGACGTACTTTCAAGGAGTATCTTGCCATCTTCGAACAGTGGCGACAAAAACATGCCGAGGAGATCAGATTGGCGCAAATGCCTTTCTATGGGGAAAGAGTTTAGCTTTTTTGTTATTTAGTGGTTTAGTCGTTTGGTAGATTGGGGAGATTACCTTTTCTGGTAGATAACTTTCCTAAACAACTAAACGACCAAACAACCAAACAACCAAACAGAATGAAAGAGAAAAGAAAACGCCGGTTGCTTCAGCTTGACTACGACGATGAGAACTGGGGCTTCAACCTGACAAGAAGGTGGATGTCGAGTAGCAAGTGTTATGGACTCCTTGACGGAAAGCAGCGCATGGTCCTTCCTTGTGCATACGACATCATCCGACGGTTCGATGCCGACGGTTGTGCATGGGTAAGGAGAAACGGACTCTGGGGACTGGTCGACACTACGGGTCGCTTCCTGGTGAACCTTCAGTTTGAAGAGGCTGGCACTTTCGTCAACGGACTATGTTGGGTAAAGAAAAATGGCCATTGGGGCCGCATCGACCGGCATGGAAATGTTGTCACCCCTTATACGAGAGATGCCCACCATGCCGTGATGGCTTTCCTCGTCATTGAACATGACGGCCGCTATGGCGCCATCGATGCCGATGGTCTTTCGCTTCTCCCTACTGTCTACGACAGCATTGAGGAACAAATACTTTGGGAACATGGTTATGCCTGCTGGTCGGGTAAGACTGACGAAGGTCTGAGGATAGCATTGGCAAAGTGCGACGGCGAATTCTGGCTGCTCGACGACTTCGGCCACAAACGCTTTGAGGAGCCTTTTACTTCGCTCTACTGTCAGGTGCGTTGCGACGTGTTCCCGTTTCACACAAAAGAGTTCTGCTATCGGGCAAACCGCCTTTTCATTGAACGTCGCAAGGACGCTTCGCTACCTGCCGACACCAACAATTGTCTTGTCGGCATTTACGATGTACAGTTAAACCAATTCATTGCACCTTGCATCTACGACCGCATTGCCTTCAAAGAGCCTTCGTTCTTCTTTGACTATAGCTATCCCTACTGTGTGGCAGCCCGCGACGGCAAGGAAACGCTTCTCGACATGAACGGACATGAGACGATGCCGCTCGAATACGACAGCATCGACTACAATCCGTCATCAGAAGATGAGTACCTGATTCCTGCCTTCAAGGATGGTTTGTGGGGGTATATCAATGCTGAGGGCGTTATTAAAATTCCTTTCCGCTACCGCTGGGCTGGTCAGTTTGCCAATGGAGTGGCCGAGGTGCAATTCGGCCGTCGCCACAACGGCATTGACATCGAAAATCTCACACCTGGTCACGACCATCCCATCACTATCGACCGGCACGGAAAGATTGTGAACGTTTTCGTTAAGCCATAAGAGCAGACCAAGCTTGCTTGATGTCTGCCTTGGCGAGAACCGATGGAGTAGCGAGGGCAATGCAAACTTGTTTGCACATTGCCGAGTCGCGACAGAGGAAGACAAAGTCAACCGATGGAGTAGCGAGGGCAATGCAAACTTGTTTGCACATTGCCGAGTCGCGACAGAGGAAGACAAAGTCAAAAGGTCGGATGAAATCCAAGATTACTTAAGCCGGCTGGTGTCGACACGGGCGGCTCCGCTGTTGTTGATAGTCTTATTGCGGGCTGTTCCGCTGACGGTGACCTTCGAGACACCGCTGTTGCTGACTGTCAGCTGCTGACAGTCGACATTCATGTCGACCTTGGTCGAACCGGAGTTGTCGACGGTGACATTACTTCCCTTGAATATTATCTGCAGCTTCGACGAACCCGAAGTGTTCAGTCGAAGGTCGTCGCTGGCGATGTCGAGCGAGTCTTTCGAGACGCCCGAACAGCGCAGTTCTACCCACTTGCCCTCTATGTGCCCCTGTACCTTACAGACGCCCGACTCATGGCTGATGAGCTCCGTACAGCTGAGGTTGCGGAAACGGACGTTGCTGACGCCCGAGAGGTTGAATGTGAGTTGGTCAGCACGAAGGTCTTCTGTCGTGAACGTACAGACACCACTGACAGAAAGTTGCTGCAGGGTAGGGGCCCACAGGAATATGCGGGGCTTTTTCACGGACCCCTTGTTTTTCTTTGTTTCGATGATGAGGTTGTTGTCTTTCACTTCACAACGTTTCAACATCTGGTCGGGGTCTTCGGCCACGGCAGCATAGTCGGCAGCCTGCGTAAAGAAGACATCGGCTGCACCTGAACACTGGATGCTGTTGAAGTCGGTCAGGTCGAGTTGCTGCCCAGAGCCACTGGAAGTTTCTGTTCCATACATTCCCTCGGGGGAGGAGTCGTTACCCTTGTCCCTTGGAGAGAGGTTGTGGGGCAGCCCGCTACAGGCGATAGCACCCATGCCTGTCATGAGGAGCATGAGTGCGAAAAGGAATAGCTTCTTCATAGTTCACCCATTTTTATCAAGTACTCGGCAATCTGCACGGCATTGAGGGCGGCACCCTTCCTGATCTGGTCGCCCGAGAGCCAGAGGGTGAGGCTGTTGGGGTCGGCAAGATCCTTTCGGATGCGTCCCACGAAGACGTCGTCTTTTCCGGCAGTCTCGAGGGGCATGGGGTAGACAAGCCGTGAGGGGTCGTCGCGCAGGGTGCAACCCGGGGCGTTGGCGATAGCTTCCCTTGCAGCTTCCACGCTGATGGGCTCTTCGGTCTCAATCCATACACTTTCGGAATGGCTGCGCAGCGACGACACGCGGACACAGGTGGCAGAGCACATCACGTCGGAATGCATGATCTTTCGTGTCTCGTTAAACATCTTCATCTCTTCCTTTGTGTAGCCGTTGTCGGTGAAAACATCGATTTGCGGGATGACGTTATAGGCCAACTGATGGGGGAACTTGCTGACGGTGACAGCCTCGCCGACTCCGAGTTGCCGGTATTGTTCCTTCAGTTCGGCCATTGCAGCGGCACCGGCTCCCGAGGCACTCTGATAGGAGGCGACACGGATGCGACGGATGTGGCTCAAATTCTCTAAGGGCTTCAGCACGACCACCATCATGATGGTTGTACAGTTGGGGTTGGCGATGATGCCTCGCGGACGCACCAGTGCGTCGGCAGCATTACACTCGGGCACCACCAGCGGCACGTCCTCATCCATGCGGAAGGCACTGGAGTTGTCAATCATCACGCAACCGTGCTTGGTGATGGTTTCGGCATACTCTTTCGACACTGAGCCGCCTGCCGAGACAAAGGCGACATCGATGTCGCGGAAGTCGTCACCCTGGCGAAGGAGCTGCACCTCCAATTCCTTACCTTTAAATGTATACTTACGTCCTGCCGAACGTTCCGACCCGAACAGCACCAATTCGTCCATCGGGAAGTTACGCTCATCGAGCAACCGAAGGAACTCTTGTCCTACGGCACCGCTCGCACCTACAATAGCTGCTTTCATCGTTTTCTTTTTACCTTATTAATTACTATATGCCTGCAAAGGTACGAATAAGCGAGTGCAAAACAAAGAAAACAGAAACTTGTTTATGTTTTTTTATGTTTTGCCAAGCGAGAGTACCTTATCTAAAGGTACGAAAAAAACGATTAAGTGAGGAAGAATAAATACATTTATTTT
>JAFSRY010000089.1 GCA_017445845.1 Prevotella sp. | reverse complement strand
TCAATATGGCCAATGCGTTCCCTACAACGAGACAGGAGGCATATCTTACATGCTTGAGACTGCTTAAAAGCTTTGACCATCGTGATCCCGGAAACGATATCCTTCAGGATCTGATAGGACGATTCCACGAAGGTTCATGATATAGTCAAGCGGCAGAGCCGAGTGAAGCGCTTTGCGCTAGCTAAATCATAAAATTGTGGCGAATTACAGAGAAAATTGCAAATTGTAAATCGTTAAATCGTAAATTATCCTTACCTTTGCGGCGATAAATCAACATATTTGTTGTTTTATGGTCGGTTTTGTGGTTTAAACTATCATAAAGTATAGGTAAAATGAATGAGGATTATATGGAATATTCGGCCCCGGAATTGGTGCGAATGCTGGGCGCTAGATTCAGAGACTATCGCCTCAGAGCCAATTTGACTCAAAAGGAAGTGGCAGAGCAGGCGGGCCTTTCAGTGCTGACCATTCAACGCTTTGAGAGTGGTACGGTGGGTAATATCTCCCTCAATACCTTTCTGTTGCTCTTGAAGGCTGTCGGATGTATCAATGATTTGGATGAGCTGATGCCAGAGCAACCCGAGTCGCCATACCTTCTATACGATAATGGTAAGAAAGCGCAAAGAGTTCGTCATAAGAAGTCATAAATTATGAGAGAAACATTGAAGGTCCTGCTATGGGGGCAGGAGATTGGTCGCCTGGCATGGCACGAAAGCCGGCATTTGGCCTATTTTATTTACAATCCGGAGTTCCTGAAGGGAACACTGGATATTGCACCTTTGACCGCTTCTATCCATCATCCCCTTAGCAGCCGTGCCATCTTTGGTGAACCAGAACGTATCTATCAGAAGCTTCCCTCCTTTATTGCAGACTCGTTGCCGGATGCTTGGGGCAACATGCTTTTTGAACAATGGCGCAAAGAGAATAATATTTCCAGCGCTAGCGTAACTCCGTTGGAGAAACTGGCGTTCATCGGGCGGCGAGGGATGGGAGCCTTGGAGTTCGTGCCAGAAATAGAGCGTGGCCCGATGAATGGCCAGATAGATATCAAGGCCCTTGCCGACCTGGCTGAGAAGATTGTCCGCGAGCGCGAGAATGTTAGGATTCAGCCTGACGAGTCACTCACTCTGCAATCTTTGATTGCCGTAGGTACCTCGGCAGGCGGTCGTCAGCCCAAGGGCATTATTGCTATTCATCGTGAGACCGGCGAGATTCGTTCCGGTCAGGTCGAAGCGGGCTCTGGCTTCGACTATTATCTCCTGAAATTTGGAGATGAGAAGCGTTCCACAGCCGAACTGGAACAGACATACTACGAAATGGCATTGGCGGCAGGCATCAAGATGATGGAGTCGCGACTACTGACGGTGGAAGGAACCACCCACTTCCTGACCCGCCGCTTCGACCGTGATGAGACGGGAAAGCTACACACCCAGACCTTGGCGGCCATGAGACCAGAGGGTGACAGCTATGAGAAGTTGTTTGCGGTGTGTCGCAAACTGCATCTTCCCGAGGTGGATTGTCAGGAGCTGTTCCGCCGGATGGTCTTCAATATCCTGGCCAACAACACCGACGACCACCACAAGAACTTCTCGTTCATCATGTCGCGCCAAGGCACATGGCGGTTGTCACCAGCCTACGATATGACGTACATCTTCGACACAGGCGGTTATCTGCCTAATAAAGAACACTGC
>JAFSRY010000088.1 GCA_017445845.1 Prevotella sp. | reverse complement strand
GCCCCGAAGGGATTCCCGTCGCCCCGTATCACATCAGGGACGGCGGACTGCGTGTTATGAGAATAGTTGGCTTACATAATTATCCCTCGCGAAAAATGCCTGGGGTGAGGCCGGTGAGACGCTTGAAGTACTTTGAGAAGAAGGAGGGATTGGGGAAGTTGAGGTCGTCGGCGATGCGGGCGACGGGCTTGTCGGTGTGCATCAGCTCGACTTTTATGCGCACGATGAGGGCGCGGTCAATCCATTCCTTGGCGGTGACGCCGCTGGTCTGGCGGATGACGGTGCTGAGGTAGCGCTCGGTGAGACAGAGGCGGTCGGCATAGTAGCTGATTTGGTGCTGAGCGGCACAGTGCTGATTGACGAGTTGGATGAAACGGTCGAAGATGGTCTGCTCGCGCGACTGAGAGGCCTGCAGCACGTCGGAATAACGACGATAGAGTCCGTCGTAATGATACATGAGGGCAGCGACGAGACTGCTGACCGTCTGGCGGTTATAGTCCTTTTGATGGATGACGTGCCAGATGCTGTCAATGATATGTCGGGCGGTAGTAATATCAGGCTCATCAACCTTTATCTGGAAGTCGCGTATCTGTCCGTTCATGGCTGACGGCATCTGTCCTGCGGCAAAAGGCATGGGGAAGTCGGCAAAGAGTCCGATGCCATAGACTTCAAGCGTTCCGGAGAAGCCGATGGGATTGATGATGGTGCCTGGCCCCAGAAAGACCAGTGTGCCGGGAGTGATGTGTCGCTCCACGAGGTTGATGGTGATACGTGCTTCGCCGCCAACGAAGATGCCCATGCGGTAGTCATCGATGATGAAAGGTGGCTGATTTTGTTGGACGATGTGCAGGAAAACGCTGGGGTCGCCATTAATCATTCCCAGTTCGTTGCTGATATAGGAATATTCGCGCATCTGTGCGAAATGCGGGGTCAGGATGTCCCTCATCCGTGAGTAGTTCATCAGTTTCGGTTGCTTCATATCGGCTGCTTTTATTGTTTTATCCGATGCAAAGATAATAAAAACAATCGAATAAAAGTCCTTTTTCTGCATAAATCGAACAAAAAGAACATTTCTTTCTATGTATGGGTAGCGATGGTATGGGGAAATAGTCGTAATTTTGCAGCGTCGGAAGACAAAAGACAGTAATTTAGACAGAATAACAAAAGAACATCTTTTTATGAAGCGACTGGTTTTATCATTTATCGTTTTACGTTTATCATTTGCCGCAACAGGGGCACAGACGTTGGAGGAGTGTCAGCAGGCGGCAGAGCGGAACTATCCGCTGATACGGCAGTATGGGTTGATAGAAAAGACGACGGAGCTGACGGTGGCGAACATCCAGAAGGGATGGTTGCCACAGGTGTCGGCCTCGGCTCAGGCCACGTACCAGAACGACGTTGTGTCTTTCCCTGACGAGATGCAGGCACTGTATCAGCAGATGGGTATCAACATGAAAGGGCTGACGAAGGACCAGTACCGTGTGGGTATCGACGTGCAGCAGACGGTGTTCGACGGAGGGGCCATCCGCAGCCAGAAGGAG
>JAFSRY010000087.1 GCA_017445845.1 Prevotella sp. | reverse complement strand
GACAACCACATGCTGATGTTCCCTGCCGGACTATGCTCACGCCGCCATAACGGCATCATCCGCGACATTCCCTGGTCAAAGACCTTCATCTCGAAGAGTGTGGAATACCAGCGCGACATCGTGCCCATCCACTTCGAAGGCCAGAACTCAGATTCCTTCTATCGCCTGGCCAATTTCTCCGACCGCTTCCTGCCCTTCAACCTCGCCATGGTATATTTGGTCGACGAGATGTACAAGAACGTTGGCAAGACCTTCCGCGTAAGCATTGGCAAACCCATCCCCTGGCAGACCTTCGACAAGAGCAAGAGTCCGATGGAATGGGCACAATTTGTACAAGATACTGTATATACCCTATAATCCAAAAACTAAGAAATGGAACAACCTATCATTCCTCCCGTACCCAAAGAACTGCTCTTGAGCGAGTTGACGCCTGACAAGCAGCTGCGCATGACCAACAAGAGCAACAACAAGATTTATATCATCACGGCACACAATGCGCCGAACGTCATGCAGGAGATTGGTCGTCTGCGTGAGATAGCCTTCCGCGATGCCGGAGGCGGCACGGGCAAGGCAACGGACATTGATGAGTTCGACACCTGCGAGAACTGCTACAAGCAGCTCATCGTCTGGAATCCCGAAAACGAGGAGATTATCGGTGGTTATCGCTATCTGCCGGGCTGCGACTGGCAGTACGATGACAAGGGACAGCCCATTCTGGCCACGAGCCACATGTTCCATTTCTCCGAGGAATTCATTCGCGACTATGCACCCTGGACCATCGAACTGGGACGCTCGTTCGTCTCCCTGCCCTACCAGTCGACGCGCATGGGTTCCAAGAGCCTCTTTGCCCTCGACAACCTGTGGGACGGTCTGGGAGCACTGACGGTGATACGTCCTGAGACGCGCTATTACTTCGGCAAGATGACCATGTACCCCTCGTATATCCGCAAGGGTCGCGACATGATTCTCTACTTCCTGAAGAAGTATTTCGATGACAAGGATAAGCTCATCATTCCGATGAAACCGTTGAAAATCGAGACCGACACCACCGAACTGGAGCAGTTGTTCAATAAGAATAACTTCAAGGACGACTACATTATTCTCAATAGCGAGATACGCAAGCTGGGCTATAACATCCCGCCACTGGTCAATGCCTATATGGGACTGTCGCCTACGATGAAGCTTTTCGGCACAGCCATCAACGACGGCTTCGGTGATGTGGAGGAGACAGGTATCCTGATTTGCATCGACGAGATTTTCGAAGAGAAGCGCCGTCGCCATATCGACACCTTCATCAAGGAGCACCGCGACGAGATTAAGATTACCTCGGGAGCCAACAAGATTATCTATAAGGAATAAAGCATGAAGAAATACTACTATCAAGTAGCTGAGCACACCTTCTCCGTAGAGATGCCCGATGCGGAGCAGGTTATCGATGAAATGGGGCAATATTCTCCTTTCGCCGTCGAGGAGACCGACGACGTGCTCTTTAAGTTGCATGTCGTTGACAAGGAGCATTTTCCTTCCACCGACCAACTGACGGTAGAGATGAATCAGGACGACGACGGCTCACAGATTCTGGCCGGTCGTTGCAACGACAAACCATATTTTGAGTTTCAGCTGTGGGGCCGTCAGGCAGCCTGCATGGTGACTAATAATGACTATACCGAGGCCGACGTCCTGTTGGTTGACGAACCGCTTTTCGGCATCAACAATGCCCTCATGGTTATG
>JAFSRY010000086.1 GCA_017445845.1 Prevotella sp. | reverse complement strand
TTTTTATCCAAAAAATCGATTAAGTGAGGAAGAATAAATTCATTTATTATTCCGAGCGTGAGATTTTTATCCAAAAAATCGATTAAGTGAGGAAGAATAAATTTATTTATTATTCCGAGCGTGAGATTTTTATCCAAAAAAAATGAAAAATGAGAAATTACATGAAAAAAAACAGCAATTCGTTTATGTCTCTTTGTTTTGTCGACCCGACAGAGCTGCGAGGGCCATAAAATACACCTAATGATTAAAAAAAAGCAGCGGAAACTGATTGTTTTTCGCTTTTTTCATGTAAATTTGCAGTTCATAAAAAGATGTAAATTTCCTGAGAGAAAGATGAAATACAACGAAAACTATAGAAAAACATGGCGGACAACACTGTTGGCCCTGTTGTTCCTGACCATCAATGCTGCTGCCGTTAGCGCTCAGAACTTAAAGGAAATGATCAGCACCTTCGACACCACAAAGGGCACTCAGCATATCACCCAGGCCAATAAAATCATGGACTTCCTCGTCGGCGAAGGCTTCGGCGACGACCTGCATTTCGACAAGACCACACCCGCCGACACGATAAACATGGCCATTTGGTACTATACCGCCGAATACCTGCACCATCAGCAGGACTTCGACGGCTGCATCGACAACGCCCAAAAGGCACTGCCCCTGACGGAAGGCAATGGCGACTGGACATGGCGGTCGGAGACGCTGAACCTCCTCAATATCTCTTTTTTCCAGAAGACCAACTGGCAAGCCGCCATTGAATACAGCCAACAGCTATACGACTGGGACAAACAGTTTGCCGACCCCGACCGCCTCTCATCAACCCTGAACACGCTGGCAGGCATCTATCTTGCTACCCACCAGCCGAAGGAAGCCCTCGGATACATCGAAGAAGCCCTCCGACAGAACCAGAAGACCGGCAACACCACCCGACAGGCTGTCATCCTCGGCATGACGTCAGAAGTCTACGAAGACATGGGCGACTACCAGAAAGCCCTCGACTTCGGACAGCAAGCCTTCGACCTCTCAACGGCGCAAGGCGACAGCATTCACGCTGCCATCCACCTGTTGCAGATTGGAGCCGCCGAAGTGTCGCTCAAACGACTCGGACCGGCTCGCCTGCATGTAGAACAGGCTGTGGAAATACTCCGCTACACCGACAATATAAAGTCATTAGGTATCGGCTACATGCTGCTGGGAAAAATAGCCACCCTGCAGCACCAGACCGACAAAGCCGTCAACTACATCAAGGCGGCCAACAAGATATTTGTCAACATCGGCAACCTCTACAACCAATGCAGCGCCCTGCACGCACTCTACGACGCCCTCTACGACAGCAATCCCCAAAAGGCAAAGCAATATCACGACCAGTTTTCCGCCCTGCAGGACTCACTATACCACAGCAACATCAGCCAGATCGTCAACAAATACCATGCACAATACCGCAACTCCGTGCTGTCCGAACAAAACCAGCAGGCACGCAGGGCCAACCGCTATATCCTGCTGACTGCCATCGGCATAGCCTTCCTGTTGCTGGCCGCCATTGCCTTCCTCATCTACGCCATACGGCTGAAGTCGCGCTCCAACCAGACACTGAGCGACCTGCAGAAGGCACGTGAACATTTCTTCACCAACATCACCCATGAGTTCCGGACACCGCTGACCATCATCCTCGGCATAGGACGGCAACTGAAGAAGCAAGCAACACAGGACAAAGACATTCTGCAGGCGGCCAACATGATTGAACAGGAGGGACAGCAGCTACTCGGGCTCGTCAACCAACTGCTCGACATCTCTAAGCTGAAAGCCAACTCGTCCACACCCAACCAGGTCCACGGAAACATCGTCGCCTACCTGTCGATGCTGCTCGAGAACTACCGCTCCTTTGCCCACACCAAGAACATCGAACTTGTCTTCGCCCCAAGGGAAAACCATGTCGACATGGACTTTGTGCCCGACTACATCCAGAAAATAGTACGCAACCTCGTGTCGAACGCCATTAAGTTCACTTCCAAGGGCGGACACGTCTTCATCACGACAAAAGCCGAAAGCGACAAGACATTCGTCCTCACCATAGCCGACAACGGACCCGGCATCTCACGGAAGGCGCAGCGACACATCTTCGAACCTTTCTTCCAGGGGAAGACCGACTCGCAGAACATCGGCACTGGCATCGGACTCTCACTCGTGAAGCAAATCGTCGACACCATCGACGGAACCATCCATGTGTACAGCTCGCCCGGTAAAGGTTCTGCCTTTGTCATCCAGCTTCCCATCAGAAACCTGGTCACAGAGAGCCTCGACAACCACCAGACAACCACCACTGAAGAGCAACTGTCAGCCGGTACCACCGAAGGTATGAACGACGGAGTCGTCTCAAACACCCCCGACATCGCCCTTATGCAAGACGAAGAGCTGCAAAGCAACTCTGCTCCCGAACGCTTGCGCATCCTCATCATCGAAGACAACAGCAACGTAGCCCTCTACATGGGCCAGCAACTCGAGAAAGACTACGACATCAGCTATGCCGCCAACGGACAGATAGGTCTCGAGCGTGCTGAAACCATCATCCCTGACCTCATCATCACCGACCTGATGATGCCCGAAATGGACGGTATGGAAGTGTGCCGACGCATCCGCGCCAACGATGCCATCGCGCACATACCTATTATTATAATAACAGCCAAGACCACCGAGGAAGACCGCATACGAGGCATCGAGGCAGGAGCCGACGCCTATCTCTACAAGCCCTTCAACGCCGAGGAACTGCGCGTGCGCATAGAAAAACTGCTGGAACAACGACGCTCCCTGCGCGAGAAATTCTCGAAGGCCGAAGACGGAAGCATCGACATCGACGACTCACTCTCAGAAGCCGACCGGAAGTTCATCGGAAAACTCACAGACCTCGTCTACTCCATGATGGGCCGCGGAGAAACCGACGTCGAGACCATCGCCTCACATCTGGCGATGAGTGTCTCCGTACTGCGACGAAAAGTAACCACCATCACCGGACAGACACCCGCCGCCTACATCATGCAAATACGAATGGCGAACGCCAAGCGACTCCTCGACTCACATCCCGAATGGTCTGTCAGCGACGTCGCCACACGCTGCGGATTCAACGACAACACCCATTTCACCCACACCTTCCGCAAATACTTCGGCATCTCGCCCACACAATACGCCCACCGCGCTAAGTAGCTCAAACACAGTTGTTTATCGTTGTTGGCTACGACATCACCAAGAGATGCCACCCTGACCTCTTTGTGACAACAGGCTTATCAAACACTGATAACAGGCTTATCAAGCATTGTTAACAGGCTTATCAAGCACTGTTAACAGGATTATCAAGCATTGTTAACAGGATTATCAAGCATTGTTAACAGGATTATCAAGCATTGGTGTCTGGATGAACAAGCATTGGTGTCTGGATGAACAAGCATTGATGCTTGGATGAAAATGTACAAAACTACCTTGAAAAGCCCACTTGACTTTGTTTTTTTCTTACAAAAAACCACTAATTTTTTTTATAATTTTCTCGAATTATAGAAAAATGTTAACAAATGTTGCGTTGTCTATATTTTTATATTGTTTATCAGACTGTTACAAGAAATATCGTTAAGAAAAAAACAACTCAATGACTCCAAAAAGATTGAAAAAAACATATTTTTGAACGTTTTTTCACATTTCCCTCACACATGATTGTGTAATTTTGCAAACGTATGATGAACAAAGACACACATATCAGACCAAGCAGCTACGACAGGCTGCAAGAGCAAATCGACCGACAGGTGGCCGACATCCAAACGATCAACGCTGCGGAAGACTTGGCAGAACAGCACATGCAGGCCGCCGTTGAAGCGCAAAACAAACCTTGGTGGAAACACCTTTTCAAGCATAAACCCTTCCGACAATAACCGCCCGGCGACAGCGACGAACACATAGATATAAATCCATTAATAAACCTTATGCTTATGAAAAAATTATTGTTAACACTGACAGCGGTTTTGTTCGCAACCGGAATGTTTGCACAAAACCATTGGACGGTCGATGCCAACCAATGGCCCAGCGAAACCGTAGTTTATGCCAAGCTTAATCTCGGCGAACTGCCCAACGAGCCTGCGTGGTCGGCCTACGAGGTGGCTGCCTTTGTAGAGAACAGCGACGGCATCGAAGAAGTGCGTGCCGTGACGATGGGAACGGAGAACCCCGCCATCGCGGACTACGCCGACTACAACTACTACCCTTTGCGTGTCAAAGGTGATCCTGATGCCGACGACGGTAAGCCCATTACCTTCAAGATGTATTCTCCGCAGGGCATGGAATATGACCTGACGGCAGTAGGGGAAGATATCACCTGGGACGGCGAGATGCACGGAACGGCCTCTGCCCTCTTCGAGCTCTCTGCCGTGGAGATGACTTCGTTCTCACTGCCCGAACTCATCACCATGAACGTCGGCGAGACCCTCGACCTGACCACACAGGTGACCTTCACCCCCGAGGATGCCACCAGGCCTAACACGCCGTTCGAGTGGGAATACTCCGACTGGACACAATACATCAGCGTCGATGAGGACAACATCCTCACAGCCCTGGCCCCCAATGCCAACGGAGTCAGCCTGACCGCCAGACTCGGCAATCAGATGACCGGCACGCGTATCGTCATCAAGAACCCCGCTACGGCGCTGACCATCCTGCCCGAATATAAGACGTACGAGGTGAACGTCGGCGATTGGGAACACCTGAGCAAAGTAATGGACACCTTCTATGAGTTGACGCCTCCCGATGCCACCGACCTGGTGCAGTGGCGCTCCTCCAACACCAACGTGATGCGCTTCGATGAAACCATCGGTGCCTGGAACCCCATAGCTCCGGGAACAGCCACGATGACTGCCTACATTGCCAATGCCGATGGCAGCGACCGCCTGTTCGACACCATGGAGATGACCGTCGTGCAGCCGGTAACGGATGTCACCTCTGACGTGGCGCGGGCAGACTTCCCTATCATCGGTGCCAACGTGGGTGACAACCTGACGGCAGTGCTCAACGCGCTGACCCACATCCAGCCTGCCAATGCTTCGAACCAGAACATCGTCTATTCTGTCATCACTCCTGAACAAACGCAAGACATCGATGATATCCCCTTCCAGGCCGACGGCATCACCGTTACCGACGGCGTGGTGACAGCAGCCAAGCGCGGCTGGTCGGTGGTACGTGCCGAGTCGGCAGAGAACCCCCAGTACTACTTCGACTACATGGTCATCATCGACAACCCCGCCAAAGATGTCACCTTCGCCAAGGAGACACTGGCCATCCAACTCCTTGGTCCTGAGCAGAATATCACCAATGAGATTCTCGGCAACCTGACCTTCTCACCCGAGGGCTACCAATTCATCCACGAAGTGAACTTCGAGTCCAGCGACCCCAGCGTCCTCGGCGTGTCCTACAGTGGTACTACCGACAACCAGGGCAATCGCGAGGCTGAAGACACGGGGGATTACGCCTTCTACGCCTATATGGAAGGTGAGGTGACGATGAATGTCTCCTTCAAGTATATGGACTACCTGGGCTACGACCTTGCCTGGACCAATGCCGACGCTGTGCCTAACGAGCAAGACTACATCCGCACCGTCGAGAAGACGTTCACCGTCATCCTGACCCCGTCGCTGCAAGGCTTCACCATCGAGATGCCCGATGAGCCGATGGTGGCAGGACAAACGGCAGAAGTGCGCATCATTCCCGAGCCCCAAGGCATTGACATAGACCTCAACGAACTGCACATCAACATCCATAGCAACGAACTGACCGAAGAATGGCCCTATGCCAGCGTTGACGACCTGGGTAGTGACGACGAAGGCGCTATCATTGCCTATGTCTACTGCGAGACCCCCGGACAAGGCGTCTTTGAAGTTGCCTACGGCGAGCAGATGTATCCCGGTGCTGAGGAAGAAATGGAAATCGGTAAGAAGCTCGACCTTGCAGAAGGCTGGCAGTGGAAGACCCTCTGGAGTGCCATCGAACCGGGCAGCATGGAGACAGCCTTCGGCAACGGACTCGTTGAAATCCGTTCGCAGCAGGGCCTGATGGCCAACGACCCGTCGTTCGGCTACTTCGGCGACCTCTTCAACAGCGGTCTGCTCAGCAACGAATGCTACAAGATTAAGATGGAGACACTTCCTGAAACAGAGCATGTCATGTTAGGCGGTACCATCTACGCAAAGGAAGAGCCTATCACGGTCAACAAGGGTTGGACATGGATCCATAACCCATTCATCTGCAATCGCAATCTGAATGATATGCTCACCCCCAATACAGGTGCCACAATGGGCGACCGCATCGTGTCGTTCGGCGACGGCTTCGCTGAGTACACGGGCGACATGTGGATGGGAACTCTCACATCCCTGAAACCCGGCGAAGGATACCTCTACAACTCTGCCGAAGGCGGACAAATCACCTTCCCGGCTGAAATCAACCTCGGCTATAACAATGACGACGCCATGCCGGCTCCGCGCATGGGCGATCCCATCTGGAAATACGACGCACGCCGCTTCCGCGACAACATGTCGATGGTTGCCAACATCGAAGGCCTCAACACAGCCGACCACTACAGTGTGGGTGCCTTCGTCGGCGACGAGTGCCGTGGTGAAGGCAAGATGATCAACGGACTGTTCTTCATCACCGCTCATGCCAACACCGGCGAACAGATTTCCTTCCAGCTCTTCGACGAGACCACGGGAGAAATGTTCGACATCCCCGGAACAGTGGCCATGCGCATGATGCAGGGCACCATCCGCGAGCCTTACCAGATGGCTAAGGGTTCGCTCATCGGCACTTACACCGGCATCGGCGAAATCCCGACAAAGGCTACTGCCGACGGTGCCGTCTATAACGTCAACGGTCAGCGCACCGACGGTATGCAGCACGGTGTGAACATCGTGCGCACCGACGACGGCCGCGCCGTGAAGATCCTCAAGTAAGAGAATACGACAGGGAAGTCCGAGAGGCTGCGTCCTTCCGGACTTCCCTTGCTTCTTTGCCCTTATTATACATTATATATATTAATAGAAAACAGTCACCCGCATTTTTTATGAAAAAAGACATCATTAGTATGACCACACGGCCCAAAGTGACGCCTTGCTCGCAAAGGACCCTGAAACCAAGGAGAATGCACTTCTTGTGGCTGTTTTCTGTTCTTCTGGCCTTTTCTGTCCAGAACGCTTCCGCACAAGACATCTCGCAGATCGCACAGAGCGACCCGCTCATCATTTCCGGCTCCATCGGAACACGAAATACTTACTATCACTCGACCAGCAGCTACGGGTATGCATCACCGCTGAGCAACAGCATCTATGCAAATCTCGACATCTCCATCTACGGTTTCTCAATGCCGTTCTCACTCTACTACTCCAACGACAACCTCGACTTCAACTACCCCCATATATCGTTCAACCTCACACCGCACTATAAGAACTGGACCGGATACGTCGGACGGTCGTCCATGCAGTTCAGCTCTTACGTCATGAGCATGTCGTTCAACGGTGTCGGTGTAGAATACAACAACAAGAAAACACGCTTCGGCGTCTTCTACGGAAACCTCAGAAGTGCCGTCAACGACGACCCCACCGACCCTGCCGCCCGCACTCCGCAATACCGGCGCGTAGGATGGGGATTTAAAGTCGGCTACGGCAACGCCTCCAACTATATCGACCTCTATATGCTGAGGGCTCACGACCAGCTCAAGTCTCTCCACGAAGGATGGCGAGGCATGGTGATGCCCGAAGAGAACCTCGTCGTAGGCGTCAAGGGCGGACTGTCACCGCTGCCACGACTGGTCATCTCGGCCAACGTCGCCACGTCGGCCTTCACCAGCGACACCCAGTCGGAAAAAATCACGATGGGTGAAGTGACACGCTTCGACAAAATATTCGATGCCAAGACAACATCATCGGTGCGCTTCGCCGGAGACGTCAGCATGAGCTACTCCTTCCTCGGCATCAGCACCGCCCTCACCTACCGAATGATACAGCCCGACTATAAATCACTCGGAACGTATTACATGTCGAACAACTACCACAGCCTCGGCGTCAACCTCAGCACGATGCTCTTCAAGAAAATATCGCTCTCGGGCTCCTTCTCCGGACAAGAGGACAACCTCACCGACAAGCAGCTATACACCACACGGGGCTTCGTCTACAACGCCATGGCATCGACCCGCATCGGCGAACACTTCAACCTCATGGCAGGCTACAACGGATACACTCAGGTGCAGGGCGACGGAACGGCAAAAGTCAACGAGCAGACAAAGATACACCGCCTCCTGCAGAGCTTCACCTTCACACCAACCTACATGGTCGACAACGAAACCTTCAGCCACACCGTGAACCTCTCGGCAAACTATACCGACAACAAGGATAAAAACAAATATGCCACCGGACAGAGCGACGTCAAGACAACCGGACTCGGACTCTCCTACGGCATCACCATCAAACCCTGGGAACTCGACCTCAACACAAGCCTGAGCCACCAGCTGTCGAAAGGATACCAGTCGGAATACAAGAGCGACATCGCTGCCCTGACGGCAAGCCGTGCTTTCCTCAAAGACAAAAATCTGAGCGTCTCTGCCACCGGAACGCTATGCTATAACGAAGTGAAGTATCAGTCGAAAAACCTCTCCATGGGCTTCGACGCTTCCGTCGGCTACACCCTGAAGAAAGCTCATACCTTCTCACTATCAGGAGGTCTGAACAAATACGGCGACGTCAATATGACCAAGCAACGCTCAAACCTCGACGACCTCGACATCAACGTCAGTTTCAACTATGCCTACACCTTCAGCCTCCTCGAAATAAAACGGAAAGCTGACAAAAAGGAAATGTAAAAAAAGAGTCAGAAGTCAAAAGTGAATAGGGTCATATCCCTAAACGGCAATACCGCCAACTCACCAAACGTCCAAAGAATATGAAGATGGTACATATATTAAATAATGTGGGAAAAAGAGCAGCTGCCCTGTTCCTTTTCGCCTGCGTCACGCTGGGGCACAGCCTCGCACAGGAAATCATCGTCAACGTTACGCCCGTCCAGCAGGTACTGCCCCCACAGGCCCTGCTCTATGTGTCGCAACCTGGCAAGTATTTCAACGTCTCGCTGACGAACAACTCGAAGGACGAACAGTTTGTATACTTAGGTATGCAACTCGAACAGACCATGCCCGCCGGTGGACTTTCCATCTCTACACCACCCTACCGGATGCCTGCATTCCCCATTGCCATCGATGCCAATGCCACCCGACAGCTGACGCTGGCAGAGATAAAGAGCCTCTTCAACCATATCCCACCCAGTGAGATTGCGGTGCCAGAAGGACTCTTCAGTAACTTTGCCAACGGTTCCTTCGCCCTTCTGCCAGAAGGACAGTACACCATCCGCATGACAGCCTACAAATGGGACCCCAACTATGCCGGACGCAACTCGCAGGTCGACATTCCCGTACCCGTCGTATTGAGCAACCCATCAAGCGGAACTGCCGTCTTCGATGTCTGCTATAAGGCTCAGTCGCCCGAATTCCTCACACCGGTCGTCGACATAGATGGCGGAAACTCTAAAGCCACCGTCGACTACCTCAATGCACAGTTCACCTGGCGAGAGCCCGTCGTAACCTGCAACACCACAACGCAAGGCTTCCGATACGACTTCAAGGTCGTCGAACTGCTGCCCGGACAGCAGCCCACCGACGCTATCGGTGCCAACGGCAAGAGCAATCCTATTGTCTACCAGAGCCTCGGTCTCGTCACACCGATGTGCATCATCCCGCAGAACATCATCACAACAAAGTTCTTCGAAGACCGCACCTATATCGCTCAGGTAACAGCAACGCCTGCCAACAGTTCCTCTAACATGCTCAACTTTATCCTCATCGAGAATGAGGGTAAGAGTGACATGCGTCTCTTCAAAATCAAACTGAACAAAGAGAAACCGGAAGTCGTCGACGACGATGACAATAATAAAGGTGATAAGGATGATAAAGGTGATAAGGATGATAAAGGTGATAAGGATGATAAAAAGGACGATGATAAGGACGAAGAAGGTAAAGACTTCGACGGTGACATTGAAATGGGCAGCAAATCCGAACAACTCACCGACTCTCTCTACAACTTCCGAAACCCGCAAATAGAAAAACCATCATTCAAAGGCGTTAACGTCCGCAAATGCTTCATCGGAGAACACATTGCCGTGGAATGGCGAAAAGCCTGGTTCCTTGGTGGTGAAGGCGAACGGCAAGACACCGTTAAAATCCAATATACCGCAGAACTCTTCAAGGGAGATCCTGCAACAGGAAAGAATGAAGCCGTAAATGGGGAACCCATTTGGTCACATAAAACCTACGAACTGACTGACACCGTTTTCTGGGAAAAGATTGAAAGCAAAGTCAGCAACCATGACTACCTCGTGCTTCGAATCACTCCTGAAAGCATGAACGAAAAATCAGTGGCCTTCGTGAATGACACTGTCAACATCGTCGACTTTGCCATGATCGAACGACCCTCTAAGAAATACTTCCAGTGCTCCAACACGATAGAAATCGAAAACTACACACCCTCCGAGCAGAAGGCCGACTACTACAAGGGAAAGACCATTGCCATCGGTGAATACCAGATGGAGATTAACTCCATCGAGGCTATCCCTAAGGTCAAGGGTGCCTTCAAAGGACGCGGACACATCGAATGGACACCGCTCGGACACCGCATCATGATTGCCGTGAAGTTCGACACACTGAAAATCAATACCGACGACATCGTTGTCGGCGGTCTTGCCTATACCTACCCGGAAGAGAGCCAGGCCGGCCCCAGCGACTATGAGGTCGTCCAGAAACTATTCTCCGACTGGGGCATCGACAACCTCATCGGCGACAGCGGTCTGCCTTATGCCTCGCAGCTGCAGGGTGCTGCCGACGGTGTCGTCAAAGACCTTGCCAAGGAACTCGACGTAGCCAAATACTACGGATGGGTGAAGAAAGGAGAGGCCATCTACGACCAGCTCATGCGTGGCGAGATTGACGACCTGCACCTGCCGCTATCTATCCCCAAGAGCATCAATAAAAGTCCCGTTGACATGCAGATCGTCGACATGAAGTTCGCTGCAACCTATGCCACGATGAACGTCCTCGGCGAGTTTACCATGCCCAAGAGCAACCGCCTGAAGAACGACATCCTGCTGCTCGGTGCTCCGCGTCTCTGTATCAGTCCCGAACGCCTGCTCCCCGAGTCAGGAACCGTTGCCCTGCTCGGCGACTTCACGCTTGTTGAGCCCGAGTCACAGTATGAAGTGACATTCAAGGCCCCAGAAGACCTCATGGAGCCCACCAACGGCTGCTTCGTCAGCTGGCATGGCGATGAGTTCGAATTATTCGACCTCGACATGGACATGAAGATACCGAAGCTAAAGAAAGTCGACAAAGCTACAGGCGAGGTAAAGGACGAAATGCCCGTGCTGAGCATCCAGACACAAATCGGTGCCAAGGGTTGGGACAACTGGCACGCCCTCGTCACGATGGATACCTTCGAAGCCGAGAAACTGCCAGGATGGACATTCACGGCACAAGGCATCGTCATCGACCACGACGGCTATTGGGATCCCGACGGACTCTCTTTCCCGAAAGACTATAACCGCGACCATATCGAAGCCGTCTACGACGAAAATGGCGCTGAAACCGGCATGGGGTGGATGGGACTCACCATCGAGACCGTCAACATGCAGTTCCCCAAGGGCTTCCTCAAGGGCGACAGCCGCATGGAAGTCGGCGGATACAAGATGATTATCGACGGCAGCGGCGTTACCGGTAAGTTCGGAGCAACAGACATCGGCAACTGGAAAGCCGACGGATGGCAGTTGAAGATCAACGAGATTGTCTGCAACATCATGCAGAACGACTTCACCGGCAGCCACTTCGACGGTGCCTTCCACCTGCCGCTCACCGGCGACAATGAGATGGTGAACGTCCGCTGCGACATGTATCCCCAGAAGGACACCAAACACGAGGGCGCTATCGACTTCGTATTGAAAGTGCAGGGAGATTTGGACCTGAATTTCGACTTCTGGCTCGCCGAGGCCACCATCGACCAACAGCAGAGCTACTTCCTGCTCGAAGCCATCTATGGCGACAACGGCTACGACACCGAGGTGGAACTCTGCATGGCCGGAAAGATGGGCATCGGAGGCTCTGCCGCCGGCAAGTATAAGGATAAGATCAATAAGTACCTCGGCTATCTGCCGATGAAGCCCCATGTGCCCGACATCCACTTCAACCAGATGCGACTGGCCACCAGCCAGCGAGGCAAGTGGAAGTCGAAGTACGAGGCCAAGTTGCAGGAAGACGCCCAGAATGCCGCCGAGTCCAATCAGCTCGAGGGCGAACTGCTGAAACTCACCACCAACAAGGAATTCAAGCTCTCCGACCGCTGCTACTTCGAAGTGGGCAACTGGTCGCTGGCCTCCTTCTCGAAAGAACTCGGACCCTTCAAGTTCAGCCTCGACGACTATGGCGTGAACATGAACGGCAAGGATGTCGTGCTGGAGCTGAAGGGTAAGATCGGCCTCATCATGAAGGACTCGAAGAACCCGCTCGTCAGCGTGGGTGCATCCTTCGGACTCAATGCCAAGGTCGACATCGAGAACTTCAAGATTGAGTTCGACGAGTCGAAAGGCAGCCATGGCATCACCTACAACGACCTGAACCTCAAGATTGAGGCTGCCGGCCTCTCCTTCGACGGCACCCTGAAGATTGTCGACGAAGAGAAGAAGAAGGGCTACGCCGGCGACATCAAGATCAACCTGCCGGGCAACCTCTTCGAGCTCGACTGCACCGGCGGCTATTTTAAATATGAAGAAGGACAGGGCAACAACGCCAAGAAGTTCTCCTATGGTTACTTCCAGGCCAAGGCCAGCAGCAAGGTGGGCATCCCCATCACGCCGCTCACCATCAAGGGCATCGAGGCCGGTGTCTACTTCAACTGCTCGCGCAACTACAACAAGGCGAAAGGCGACGAAGGCGACCCGCAGCCCAAGGAAGGCGTCATCGGCGTCATTGCCGGCATGACCCTCGGCTCCTCCGACGGCGAAATCATCAAGGATGCCGAGTTCAAGTGCACCGCCGTCTACGACAAGAATGCCAATAACGGCAAGGGACGACTCTCCACCTTTATGTTCAACGGCAGCGTCAGCGGTGTCGGAGGCATGATAGACTCGAAGATTTCGCTCGTATGGTTCGAAGATAATACCGACAAGTATCTGCAGCTGAACGTCACCGTCGACGGCAAGGCCGACGGAGCCCTCCACGATGAAATCAATGGCCTGGCCTCGCAGATGGCAGCCCTGAACACCGAGCTCAGTGCCGCCAACATCAAGAAGGAGCTGATTGAATATGCACAGGGAGCCGCCACCGGCAACGGACTCAACGACAAGATCGGCGACGACAGCCATGCCAACGACAACACCGAGACCAAGGCCCACGACAACTACTCCGAGAAGAATGCGAAAGGCGACAAGATGGGCTTCACCGTATCGCTCGACATGCGTCTGACGTTCCGCGAGAAAGGCAAGGACCTTCCGAAGTGTAAGTGGCACGTCTACCTCGGCGAGCCCGACTGGGACAAGCGATGCAAGCTGACCCTTATCGACATCAAGACGGGCATCGTCGACGTGAAGATCAATGCCACCATGTACCTCTGCTTCGGTAACGAGCTGCCCAACGACGGCCAGCTGCCGCCCATCCCCGATGAAATCAGCGAGTTCCTCAACGGCCAGCAGGTGGAAGGATTGGAAGGTGGCGACCTCTCAAAGGCCAACGCTGCCCGTGAGCGTGCCGTGAAGATGACGCAGCAGGCCGTCGTAGGCGGTGTGATGCTGGGTGCGTCGGTAGCAGGATATGTCAACGTCCGCCTCGGCATCTTCTACGGAGAGATGGGCGTCAACGCCGGCTTCGACGTCAGCATCCGCAAACTCGCCTCGCCGAAGTGTCCCGACACCAGCGACGGCCGCATGGGTCACAACGGGTGGTACGGCGAAGGACAGCTCTACGCCTACCTCTATGCCACCTTCGGCATCGACATCAACCTGGGCTTCTGGAGCAAGAAGTTCCCCGTCATCGATGCTGCCATCGGTGGTGTGCTCCGCTGCGGAACACCGCATCCTACCTACTTCCTCGGCGATGCCCGAGTGAAACTGAGCCTCCTGGGCGGACTGGTGAAGGTCAACCGCCGCTTCTCCTTCGAGTGCGGAACGGTATGTAACGTGTTCTATGGCAACCCGCTCGACAACTTCGAACTCTTCGGCGACTGCACACTCGGCGTAGCCAGCCCCAAGGAGGGTTGGGCCAAGGAGGCCGATCTCGTCAATCCGAACTTCTACACCAAGCCCACCTACTTCACGCAGGCTCCGCTCAATACCGGCTTCCGCGTGCTCGACGAGAACACCCTCCATCAGTTGGAGCAAGACTGGTCGGGAAGCACCGAGGAACTGGAGATGCAGTCGAAGCGTACTTTCATCTTCCGCAACGTCGGCAATGCTTACATCTATGAATTCTCCAGTATGCCCGATACCAACCTCGTGAAGAAGATCAGCGGCAGTTATTACGCTGACAGAAAATCTGTCTCAACGATTAAATACTATATGAGCCACAAGAAACTCAACCGCCGTGACCTTTCACAGACCAACCACACGCTGGACATCGCCTCGCTGAACCCCAACAGATACTATTGCATCATTGTCAAGGGTAATGCCAAGGAAATCATTAAGGGTAAGGAGGAAGATCCGCGCAAATACCACGACGAGGACAACTGGAAGGGCGACCGCTGGGTGAACGAGCCTTGGCAACAGAAGCAGATCTACTACTTCCGCACCGGAGGCAACGACATGGAGGAACTGGAAGACAGTACCGACCTGCAGCAGTTCGTAGCACTGGCCTACCCGTCGTACCGCGGCAAGCTGAAGTACGAATCAAAAAAATCAGTGCGTGATCCCGAATACTTTATCGATGCCTATAACGACGACATCCTGACACCCACCATCGCCCTGAAACAGGATATCACGAACTCCTGTTACCAGAAGGGAACCCTGAAGTGGCGACTCTATGAGCGTAATGTCACCAGAAACGGCAATGGCTCCGTCTCGACATCTTGGGTCAAGGTTACCGAAGCCGACAACGAATATGTCCGTAACGGCAACTGTATCAACATGATTCCCAACCAGGATCAATGGAAACCGGGGAGAAAGACGGATAGTCGCCTGAAAATGGATATCGACTATGTCATCCCACATACCAGCACTACTTGGTACCTCGACACCATCGGATGGAATAAGGTGACAGCAACCTCAAAAGCTAAAGCTTTAGAACTTTCCGAACTGTTGGGCTATAAAGTTACCTTAGGTCAAACGGTGAATGTACCGCGCACAATAAAGCGGAGACAATTCAAAACCACCTACACCACGCATAACCTTGCCCGCATGTATCTCATACCGAAGGAAGCCACCTGGATCAATCCAATCAAGGAAAATGACAAGTGTCGGTTCCTGGAATACGAGATGCCGTTTATCGCCGCCCGACTGAAGGCCATCCGCTACGACCACGGCCACAACGACGAAGGCATGAGCGTGACTGTGCCGTGGAACAGCGACTACGACTTTGCGATGGATAACGCCAAGACCAGCGTACGCTCCGGAGGCAACTCATGGCGTTTGTCCAACCCGTATGTATACCTGTCGTATCTGGCTAACTACTTCTTCATCGGCGGTAACCCCATCACGAACTACTCCTTCGAGACGATGCAGACCAGTGAGGGCTACTCCGTACCGGTGGCCGAGTCGCTCATCTATTACGACCGGGGAGGTGTCTACAACGGAAACCTGAACCCCAATTCCACTCAGAACATCTACCTCGGCGTGCTGCCCATCAAGAAGATGTCGCAGTACTTCCAGTGGGACCATGTCGGAAATCCCGGACACAACTATCCGCTCCACACGTTCACCGAGAAAGACTTGCAATGGTGTAACGCCATGGTGCTGAGCGGACAGGACGACCGCACCCCGAGGGTCCATCCGTCGCGAGGAGATAACAACCGCATGATCTATGCCCTCTGGGACATTGCATTGCCCTACTACATGGCTGATGCGCTCAGCAGCAATGCATTTGAAAACGTATCAGCTCAGCATCCGTGGTATCGAAGTTCAAATGCAAAGATTAAGAATTGGTACCTGACGTTCTGCTGGGAACAAAACGACAATTTTGTCAAGGAAGCCTTGCAACAGTTCAATAACGACCATCGCGGACTCTACAAGAGCTATCGTTGGGGCTGGTGGTCAGATAATTCCAATTCCCGCAACGAACGCTATTACTCTAACGAGGTACAGGTGCCGTACTATCAGTTCCCGCTCGTCTTTGGCGCTCAGTTCCCCAACAACGACAGCCACAAGTGGAAGACGCCTCACAAGTCTGTCGCCGGATTCGGTAGCAGTGACCGCCGCCATCAGGACATCTCCCGCACGATGTTCTGCCGGTTGTTTGGCAGTGGTATAGGTAGTATGTATAACTATGGTGGCAAGACGATTCCGAGAGAGAATTTCGATGGCAATGCCGCGCTGAGGCATGTGACCGAGATTGAATACGACCAGTATCGTGTCAACGCCTATGACATCAGTAGCCAGTCGTACGACTGCTATGAACTCGGATCATCGCCGTCGCCCGTCATAACCACCACCCTCTATAATCCGTTTAAGGACTGGAGCCGGGCTACCGATGTCAAACACCTGGTAGAGCCTGTCCAGCGGCCGGCTTCCAGCAGTGGGTCCGGCCGAGGGTCGTCCAGCGGCCGTTGACGATAGGAAAAGCATAATGTCGCAAGATAACAGAACAAGATGATGAAGCATATGAAACATATCATTCCCCTCTTTGCCCTGGCAGCAGCCTGGTGGCTTCTACCGATGTCTACGCACGCACAGAATGTGGTGGGGCAGGATGCTGACACGGTCAGCGAGGAAGTGGCTGACGACGAGGCCCTGTTGCCCGCCGACTCCCTTGACGATGAGACGGACCAGCCGGTATATCATCCCCTGGTGCGCTCGAAAATCAACCTGGCGGCACGTGCCTATGGCGACAGCATCGTGCTGCGATGGGCACCCGAGGACTATGTCTCCTGGAAGTATCTCAACCAGACGGGCTACTACCTCCTGCGCCTCAGCGAGACGGGCCGCGACACGCTGTTCTATGCCCGCAAGCCCCTGTCGAAAGAGCAGATGCTGGCGAAGTATCCGCAGAGTGACTCCCTTGCCGTCATGGCCACCGAGATGATGTACAGCAACAAGCGCATGAAGTACAACCAGACGCGCAACATACCGGGTTCCATCGGGGCCATGGTGGAGATGAGCGAGGAGCAGAACATGATGTTCGGCTTCGCCGTCCTCTTCTCGGAATGGCGTCGCGACCTGGCCGACGACATGGCGATGCGCTTCGTCGACACCAACGTGAAGAAGGGTGCGACCTACGAATACATCCTCCACCCCGCCATCCATCCCGCGGACTCCAGCATCATCTTCGAACCCGGCTACATCGAGGCCATCGAGAATACAAAGTATAAGCCCGAACCCTTCGACGTGCAGATACGCGACAGCATCGTCTCCTTCTACCAGATAGACCTCTTCTGGGAGCAGGGACCCTACAGCAGCTTCGAAGTGGAGCGCCGCGGACCTGCAAAGTTTGAAGAGCAACTCAAGGACATGGCGTGGCAGCGCGTCAACGAGAACCCCTTCGTGCCCTTCCAGAAGGACATGCCCTTCCAGGAAGAGACGTCGCTCGGCGACCAGGTGAAGGCCCCGGGCTACTATGAATACCGCATCTTTGCCCACGACATGTTCGGCGACCTCACCGAGGCCAGCCCCGTCCACCGTGTGAAGATGGGCGACCTCGACCCGCCCATACCGCCTGTCGTCACCTTCATCAATATCGACCGTCCCGACGAGGACGACCCGACGGTCAACGTCACCGCCGAGGTGCACTTCCGCAAGGACTCCCTCGAAGACGACCTCACGGGCTTCCTGCCCCTGTACTACAACAAGCAGATTACCGGCGAAGAGTGGAAGCCGCTCATGAAGGAGCCGCTGCAGCGCACCGACACGATGACCGTCATCGATGTCACCGGCCTGCGCTCGGGCATGATGGTCATCGCCGCCTACGACACCGCCCATAACGTGAGCTATTCGATGCCCGTCATGCTGCGCGTGGAGGACATGATAGGTCCGGCAGCACCGAGCAACTTCTTCGCCTTCCCGCATGAAGACGGCCGCGTAGAGCTGCACTGGTCGGCACCCGACGACATCGACATCGACTACTACCAGGTGGTCTATGCCAACGACACCACCCACGCCTGGCTCTTCCGCAACGACGAAGGCATCCGCGACACGATGTTCGTCGACACGCTGGCCCTCGACGTGAACCAGCGCTATATATATTATAAGGTACGCGCGATAGACTTCTCTACCAACGAGGGCGACTGGACGGGAGTCCTTGAGGTGGAGCGTCCGACAATGCTCAAGCCCACCGTTGCCCACCTCGACTCCGCATGGGTCGACGCGAAAGGCATCCACATGGACTGGATTACCGGTACCGACCAGCAGATGGCCTGCCATAAGGTCTATCGCTGGCAGGATCGCAGCAAGGAACGCACGCTGATTGCCATCTGCGACGCCGACTCGGTGAAAGCCCTGAACAACGTCCTCCACATCGACGACACGCCGCCCTACGACCGCAAGAACAAGTACTACTATGCCATCGAGTCGTTCAACAACAGCAACATCTCCAGCGACCTCTCGCTGGCCTACATGAACTACTTCGAAGGTCCGCTCGTCATTGATGTCAAGATGAAACTCGACGGCACCTATGACCGCGACAACCATCAGACGCGCATTGCCTGGGACCTCGGCGAGGTGCCCGACTACGGACCGTGGTATATCTGCATCTTCCGCAAGCCGCAAGGCGAACACAACTTCCAGTTCCACACTTCCGTGGCTGCCGAAGACCGCAGCTACAGCGACGTGCTGCTCAACGAGGGTGAGGAAGCGCAGTACTACATCCTCATTCAATATGAAGACGGCCGCAGGAGCAAGAACTCGAACACCGTCACGGTCAGAGCCCCGAAGGAATAGAGTCAGGCGTAGCCCCCTCCCGACGGCTCCCTCGGGAGGGGTTGGAGTAAGGGAACCCCATTAAAAGGTGAAGAATATGGATAGAAAACTGAAATACGAGCGAATAGTACAGGCGAAAAGGTATATACCCTTTTACCTTCTTACCTTTTTACTTCTATTGACGTCGTGTGGTGAGTTCTTCGAGTTCTACGGCGATGCCACGCCGGCGGGCACGATGACCCTCGACCGTCATGAGGTGAACATCATGGTGGGCGACAGCCTGCTCATCACCCCTCTCTTCGATCCCGACACCTTGTCGAACTCCAGTGTCTACTGGATGACCGACCAGGAGGGCATCATCGAGATGGTGAAGGACAGCATCGTAGCCCTTCAGCCCGGCAGTGTCTTGCTGACGGCGATGTCGGTGTCTGCGCAACTCCTCGACTCGTGCCGCGTCACGGTCATGCCCCAGTGGAAGGTCGACCCTATGGACTTCCTCTTCGACATGGTCATCTATGCCGACGTGACGGTGCACGGACAGAAGCCCGACAAGTCGATGGTCATCGGAGCCTTCTGTGGCGACGAACTGCGCGGAGTGGCTGAACCCAAGCAGGCCTTCGGCATTGACTATATGGAACTGCGCATATGGAGCCAGTATCGCGAGCGCGACAGCATCAACTTCCGCTGCTACTACCACGACACCGCCGTGACCGAAGTATTCCCCGACTCCCTGCTCTTCGACGGAGAGAAACACGGAACACCCAGCCAGCTGTTTAAGCTGACGCTGGAATAAGCTCAAACCTCACAACAACAGATAAGGAGATTGATTATGAAGAATATCATGAATCGTATTCTGAACAGCATTCACAACAGCAGCCAACACCCCCTCCCCGGGGCCGGACTGTTTCTTTTAGTCTTCCTCTTTGCCGGCTGCTCGCTCTATATGGAAGAGGTACCCGACGCCGAGGCCGATCCGAAGGACGACGTGGAAGGGTACGACGAACCCGTCCACCTCGAGACCGACGAGTATGAGATGACCTATCAGTTCAAGGACTCCACGCTCGTCATCTCCGACCGCATCCTGAACTACCTTGTTGCCATCCAGGAGGAAGACTCCGTCACCTGTTCCGTCTACTTCAGTGAGTCCATGCCGACGAACCTGCTGCCCGTAGAAGGGGGCTACATCCATTGCGAGTCATCAGAAGACCGGCCCTATCTGGCCCACAAGGTAGCAAGCTTGACCAAGGAGAACGGCATGTGGCATGTCGTGGCCAAGTTCAACTCTCCTTTCGAAATCTTCGAGACTATAGACTTATATGGTTCCGTTGAGCTGACTCCTAACGATGATCCGGAAAACGGCGTCTTCCTCTCTACAGCCGAAAGCGAGGAGGAGCGGCTGGCCAGACTTCACTCCCGACGCATGACACGTCACAGCCAACCACGGAAAATCAACGTCGACTTCGACTCCAACGACTATATTTCCAAGGGCCTCTTCCTGGGCAAATCCTACCCGGAAAAAATGGAGTTGGTTCAGGAACAGAAATTCACTGAAAGTCCAAACGGAAAAGTAAACTGGTCAACGGGCAGGCCGAAAGTAGAGTTATACAACGGTCCCTATCTCAAAGCCGGTGTGACGTTGAAACCCGTCATGCGCATCTATTATAACGGCGACGATGATGAATACGAGTTCAGCTTTGGCATTGCCGGAGGCTTCATCTTCGAGTCTGGCTTCATTCTGGGCCAGGGAAAAATATCGGGCGACCTCTTCGAACCCATCATGATTTATGGAAAATCGCTCAAAGTAGGCCCTCTGGAGTTAGGCATCGGCGTCTCCTTCTCGGTGTATTATGAGATATCGGGAGATATGGTTAATATAGGCTACGGCATGGTACTGCCCTTCGAGGGAAAGATTGCCTACTCAAAGACGAAACATGAAAAGGAAGGCAGTTGGAAAGCCACCGGTAAAGCCCCGCAATTCAACCGCGTCTTCAACGACGGAATGACATCAATGTCTGAAATACTCCTGGGAAACAACAATGTCGGTCTCGGCCATTGCACGTTCAGCATGATGCCCAAAGTAGCTGCCCTGGTGAGATTCGACGGAAAAATACCGCGCCACAACGTCACAAACGATTCTTTCTTAAAAATGGCAGACAAGGAAGGCACCGACAAGTTCTCCTACGAGGGCGACGATGCCCAGAAAGTAGGCTTGGAGATGAACGTCCGGATAGGTCCCGAGTTCAGCATTCAGATTCCGGCAGTATCAAACATGACCGCCATGCGCACGAAGGACTTCTTAGACATCGGCCTCTATCTGCGGTCGGGCGGCTCTGCCAAGCTGAAAGCCTTTGGATTTAACATCCTCGATATCGAGAAAGACTTTCTGAAAATTCCCGTCGGCGGACTCAAGTATACGATACCCAGCGTGCCCATCATCGATGACAGGAGCTTCTATGTATATCCCAAACCCGGCACCAAGAACACCCAGTTTCTTGCCGAAGTGAAATATAAAGATATCGGACTATGGGGCGTTACAGGAGACTACCGCCCGAAACTTGCCATCTATGAAGGCGACAGTCACTACATGGACGTTGACAACATGGAGAACGAAAACCTCCGGTGGGGTACGCGCGACGACACCTTCACCTTCGAAATCAATGCCGAGGAAGGCAAAAACTTTGTCGCAGTACCCTTCCTGTATGATGAATCCCTCGACTTCCGGCTGATGGAAGACGACGGTATGCCCTTTGCCACCCACCTGCCGACCATTGCCTGCGTAAACCTCTTCCAAACCGCTGACATGACCTTCTACGACTATCCTAATCAGTTTGGCCAGAAAACAACATTCTTCATACACAAGTATCGTGCAAAAGTGAGGGTCAAAGGAGCCAACAACATGGAGCAGTGGGGCATCATACACACCTGGAAACCCGACCAGTACGGACCGGAAAAACCAAAGGAAGACCACTGGACCATCGACAAGCTCGACGACCGCGACCGCTCCTATCTCATCGACTTCACCCTCAGGACAGCTACCGAAGGATTTCCCTATGTCACCATCAGGCCCTGGTGCACCGTCCGCTATGACGGTGAATACAAGACCTTCTCCACCAAAACATTAACCCTGCTGCTGAACAACCCCAACGGACCCATGAGCATGGCCGACCCCGACATCGAGTTCGGAGGTGCCAAGGGTATGACATGGCATGAAGACGGAGGCATCACAACAGGCAATCCCAACGACGTCATCACCATCGACAGCATCACTCCCGTCGACTGAACACACGAAGAGAACGTTTTCGTTAAGCCACAAGAGCAGACCAAGCTTGCTTGATGTCTGCCTTGGCGAGAACCGATGGAGCAGCGAGGGCAATGCAAACTTGTTTGCACATTGCCGAGTCGCGACAGAGGAAGACAAAGTCAAAAGGTCGGATGAA
>JAFSRY010000085.1 GCA_017445845.1 Prevotella sp. | reverse complement strand
TATCCATTAATTTTATGAATGGGAAAAATTGAACATAGGAAAAATATCTGTTTGATTTGCTTAGATTTGAACGATTTCTCGCCGCAGGCGACTGAATACCTTAACCTCGCTTACATGTGAGCCAATGGCCGTTTTCCCTACATCCGAACCGAAGGTCGACGGAGTCAAAGTAGAATGAATTAATTTATGATAATTCATGGGCAATTCGTGATAATTCATGTCGAAATAAACTCGATAAATGGTTCTTTCTTTGACATGAATTATCACGAATTATCCATTAATTCAACTTTTGGAAGAATGCGAAATCTTTGATGATTAGTCGCCAAGGCAGACATCAAGCAAGCTTGGTCTGCTCTTGTGGCTTAACGAAAAGGTTCTTTCTTTGACATGAATTATCACGAATTATCCATTAATTTTATGAATGGGAAAAATTGAACATAGGAAAAATATCTGTTGGATTTCATCTCATCCCTAATCAGAGGTAGCGCAAGAAGAACAGTGCCCTCCGTTCGGAAATGTTTACAAAAGCGTCTGAATGCATAATGGTGCTAACGGAATGGTTTCTAAAGACTTGTCGGGAGGAAGTCAGACTTATCGATGAGACCGGAATGGTTAACGAATTTTGGTCTCGTCGTGACCAGAAACACGACCTCTTTTTGGTCTCATCGTGACCAGCCTTTGGTCTCATTGTGACCGGCCTTTGGTCTCATTGTGACCAGCCTTTGGTCTCATTGTGACCAGCCTTTGGTCACAAAAAGACAAAGTGTCACTTTGTGACAGAAATCTAACAAATCTATTCAAATCTAACAAATTGAAAAGGTTGGATTTCATCCGACCTTTTGACTTTGTCTTCCTCTGTCCTCATTATTTATTCTGTCTTATTGCTTTCTTTCCGTTGTTGATGATGAGGTGGTGGCTGTTGCCTTTGCCGTCGGGCAGCACATGTTGTCCGAGGATGTTGTAGCAGGGTGTTGGGGCGGGGGTGTCTGCTGCCGTTTGATGGCTGATGCCGGTGAGGTTGTTTTTGAACTGGAAGGTGATGAGGTCGGCGGTCTCTTGTATGTTGGTGACGGGTCGTTGGAGGGGTGTTCCGTCCCATGTGACGGCAGCGGGTGATGAGTCGTCGGTGAAGGCGTCGTTGCCGAGGGAAGAGGGATAGAGGTCGTTGGCTGTCGACAGGCTGTTAAGTTTTCCGTCGGCAGGTATGATGGTGACGCGCGGATGGTCAGGGTTGTCGTTGACGGTGTTCTCGTCCCATGCTGTCTGTTCGTAGTCGATGTGAGTAATCATCATTCCGTGTGCGGGCAGGTTGCGGTCCCACCAGAACTGCTGTCGGTTTTCAAGGATGAAGTATTCGTTTTCGTTGTCGTGTGCGGTGATGCGGTATGCCTTGTTGCCGTTCTTCAGGTCTTCCAGCTGGTAGCTGCCGTCGATGGTGAGTTCTTCGAGTTCTATCCATCCTACGGAATGGCGTTCGAATGCTGAGTAGGCGGGTGGGCACCATCCTTTTCCGAGGTATCCTCCACTGGACATGATGTCGAAGTCTCCGAGTCCGAAGCCTCCGCTGTAGTCGACGTCGTAGAGGTCGGGTAGTCCGAGGCAGTGTCCGAATTCATGGCAGAAGGTTCCGATGCCGCATACGGATCCGTTTCTGTCGAGTTCGGCCGAGCAGGCATAGAGTCCGAAGTGCAGTTCTTGCAGGGTGGCGTCGATGAGGTTTGTCTCGCGGAAGTCCCACATGTGTGGCCAGACGGTGTCGGTGCTTCCTCCGTTGTTTTCCCCTTTTCCGGCATAGATGACGTATACCATGTCGACGATGCCGTCATGGTCGTGGTCGTAGGTGGTGAGGTCTTCGACAAGTCCTTGTTCCACAGCTTCTTTGACGGCGTCGTAGATCATCTCTTCGGGATGTTGGTCGTCTTTGTTTTCGTTGTCGAGGTTGCGTCCGTAGTAGCTGTATGGCTGGCTGACGGTGACGGGTCCGATGACGTCGAAGGTGGGAATGTATTGTCCCATGGACTGTGCTTCGAAGTAGTCGCGTGCCGAACCGACTTTGATGCCGTCGTCGCCATATCCGGGTTGGTTCATCATCAAGTCGAACTCGTCGGCCTCGGTCTTGAAGGAGAGGTTGGCGAAGTTGACGAGGATGAGGAGTCCTCGTGGTGGGGTGAGGGTTGAGGAATGAGGTTTGTCTGTTTGATATTTGCGGCTGTGTGCCCTTGCTTGTTTCAGTTTCTGTCGGAGGGTAGTGGCGTTGACGGGTTGTCCGATGTGTACGAAGCCTTCGTCGTCGATGTCGACGAGGAGGCTGTCGGTGGTGATGTATTCGTGTGCATGTTCGTCGCCGATGAGTATCAATGTGAACTGGCGTCCATCGGGCTGGGTATAGGTGAATGGCTTCGGGTTGGCCGGCATGGCTTTCGCCAGCAGTGGTATGCATAGTGCTGCCAACGCGGCAAGCATCCTTATGGTGTTATGTTTCATTTTTTTTATTTTCTTTTATAACGCACCGATCTTCGTTTTATTGCCTTGTTTTGCTGAATAGATATGCACTTTGGCTGAAATATAGCCGTTTTTTGCGTATTTTATTTGCTGAATTGTTTTTTTTGCCGTATCTTTGCACACAATTTGTAAGGTGTGACTTCGAATGACCATTCCAGAGATACTCGGCAGCTATGAGCCCATCACGCTTGAAGAGATGAGCGGCATCCGGCTCATGAACCGTACGGACACGAAGTTCGTGACTAATGAGGCTATGCTCTGCCGTCTGCTGGAGTTGGCGCGCAAGGCTTATCGTGTGCAGGAAATTGACGGTCGTCGTATCGGCAACTACTATACGGTGTATTTCGACACCCCCGACTGCCAGATGTTCCGTGTGCACCATAACGGGCATGTGAACCGTCAGAAATTGCGCATACGGTCGTATGTGGACTCGGGTCAGAACTTCCTTGAAGTGAAGACGAAGAACAATCACGGCCGCACGAAGAAGAAACGCATGTCGATGGAGGGTTTCAACCCGCTGCAGCCACAGCATGACATCACCTTCCGCCGGCAGGATGCGCAGTATGAGGAGATTGGTGACTTTCTGAGCGGTCATCTGCATTATGACGCGTCGGTGCTGAGCGAGCAGATAGAGAACCGTTTCCGCCGCATCACCTTGGTGAACAAGGGCAAGACCGAACGGCTGACCATCGACCTCGACTTGCAGTTCCATCATGTCAAGAACGGCAGGGACTGCGACCTCTCGGGCATCGTCATCATTGAGCTGAAGCGCGACGGACAGGTCTATTCGCCTATTCTCGAATTGCTGCGCCAACTGCGCATTCATCCCCACGGCTTCAGTAAGTACTGCATCGGTTCGGCTCTGACCAATCCGCAGTTGCCGCAGAACCGTTTCAAGATTCGCCTGCACGACATTGAAAAGATATTAAAGAATACCGGCAATTAATAAAAATACAAGATAGTTATGGAAGAAATGCTTGCCTTTTCAAAAGATTTTCTGGAAATGATGGTGCGCTTCGTCGTCTGCCTTGTTTTCAACTGGTTCATCATCGACCGGTTGTACTACAAGAAGAGTCGCCGTCGTGATTTCTATTTCACGTTCATGCTGACCAGTGTGGCCATCTTCTTCCTGGTGTTCTATATGATTTTCGGTCTCGACGACCTGGGCGGCAAGACGTCGATGGGTATCGGTATCGGTCTGTTCGGTATCTTCTCCATCATGCGCTACCGCACCGACACCATGCCGGCCCGCGAGATGACCTATCTCTTCGTCGTGGTGTCGCTGTCGGTTGTCAACGCCATCTCCTCAAGGGTATCATTGGCTGAAATCCTTGTTACCAACCTCATCGTGGTGCTGGCCATCTGGATATGCGAAAAGCACCTGAAGGCAAAGTCGCGCAAGCTCGTGCAGTATGACCGCATCGAACTCATCGTGCCCGAACGTCGCGAGGAACTCATCGCCGACCTCGAGAAGCGCCTCGGCATCAAGGTGCTTGAAGTGGAAGTAGGGTCGGTGGATATGCTGCGCGACATGGCTATGCTGCGCGTGACCTATGACGGCGACAATACGTCGGCAAACTCCATCCTGAAGTTGCGCCGCGAAGAACTCAGTCAGTTTTGAAATCATTCCAATCAACGCATAAAGATGAAAAAGAGTCTTTTCCTCCTGATGATGGCATTGCTGCCGATGGCAGCCCTTGCCCAAAGTGATGACTTCGGTGTTTGGACCTCTATCGGTGTCGATAAGAAAATCAGCAAGAAAGTCAGTGTGGGCGTAGAGGCCGAATTGCGTACCCGCGACGAACTCTCGACGGTAGACCGCTGGAGTTTCGGCGTCGATGCCGCCTATAAGTTCTCGAAGCAGCTGAAGCTGTCGGCAGGCTACGCACTGCTCCATGACCCCAATGTGGAACGCATCAGCTACTATGATGCCGACGACGACCTTGTTTTGGAACAGGAGGTAGAAGTGGGCGACGCGAAGAAGCGCGGTGAGTTTGCCGTCACACGTCATCGTTTCAATGTCTCGCTGACGGGCGATGTCAACCTGGGCGGTTTCAATGTGTCCTTGCGTGAGCGTTGGCAATACACCTATCGTCCGGAAGTCACCGTCGACGAGCGTTGGGACTATTACGACGAGGCCTGGGACGGAAAGACGCACAGCTATCGTGGCAAAGGCAAGAACGTCCTTCGGTCGAGACTGAAGGTGGAATATAAGTTCAAGCCCATCAGGCTGACACCCTTCGTCAGTGCCGAGTTGTTCAATGCATGGGATGTTCAAAAAGTCCGATATGCCGTCGGTACCGAATGGAAAATCAACAAGCAGAATGCCCTTGAGGTGGCCTATCGTTATCAAAACGTCCGTAACGACGACACCGATTTCGAACCCAACCGCCACATCCTCGGCATTGCCTATAGCTATAAGTTTTAATGAAATCCCTCCCAGTATTTAAATAGACCGATGAAAAAGAAAACAATACTTATCATGTTGTCCGTTGTGGCCCTTGCCTTACAGGCCACGGCGCAGACCATCAGAACCGTCAGTGTGGCCTTCAACGGCTCGACGGCAACAGTCACGATGACCGATGACATCAGCAGTTATGTCACGGTGACCAGCGGAACTTCTTCGCATGTAAGACTGGTGCAGAGCGACCAGGTCAACGATGCCGTGGGTGAAATCTATTATGTCCTTTCGGGAACGACCACCGACGGCGAGTTCTATCTCGAAGGGTCGTATAAGTGCACGCTCACCCTCAGCGGTGTCTCCATCACCAACCCATCGGGACCTGCCATCAACATCCAGAACGGTAAGCGCGTGGAGGTCAGTGTCAAGAACGGGACAACCAGCCGGCTGGTCGACGGACCTAACGAAGAATACAACGGAGCCTACCACTGTAAAGGCCATACCAAATTCAAGGGTAAGGGCACCCTCTATGTCACTGGAAACAGCAGGCACGCCATCTATAGCAAGGAGTATATAGAGGTGAAGAACTGCACCATCAACGTGGTGTCGGCTCTGAAGGACGGTATGCACTGCAAGCAGTATTTCCTCATGGAGAGCGGTGTCGTCAACATAGCCTCTGCTACCGACGACGGAATTCAGGTGGAACTGAAAGACGACGTGTCGACGGGTGTCACCACCGATCATGAAGACGAAGACACCGGCAACTTCTACATGACGGGTGGCACGCTTACCATCAGTAATGTAGGCAACAAGAATATCAAGGCCGACGGAACCATTAGTCTGACAGGAGGAACAAAGAACTTCGATACATCCAACATCGAAGAGAACGCAGCCAGTGGCGTCGTAGCCGTAGAGACCGAAGCACAGGCAACGACCGAAGTCTTCGACCTTGCCGGTCGCCGACTCGACGGTCTGAACCCCTCGGGTATCAGTATTATCAGGGAGGGTGACCGCGTCAGAAAAGTCATCCGTTAGGCCGATTCACTGAAAAATTGCTGCCGTTTGCTTAAAAAAGTTGGGCAGACGGCAGTTATTGGGTATTTTTGCAGAAAACATTATTAATATATATATAGAAGATCTCTATGAAACGACTGTTTTTAGGATTATTATTGGCATTGGTGTCACTCGCTGTCCAGGCAGACGACTTCCGCTATATGGCGTTCCAAACCAACGATGGCACCATCAGCACGATTACTGCCGAAGGGCTGCAGCTGACGTTTGATGACGAAAAGCTGACGGCAACGAGTGGCGACCAGCAGGTGGTCATCAGTTTGTCGGAACTCTCGAAGATGTATTTCACCGATACCCCTGCCGGCATAGAGGCTCCGGTGCTCAGTCAGAATGAACTTGATGACAATGCCGTTGTCTATAATCTGCAAGGCATGTGTGTGGGGCGGTTGCAGGCGCAACCCAAGGGTATCTATATCGTGAAGGTGAACGGACAACGCAGAAAGGTGATACTAAAATGAAAAAGATATTGTTATTCCTTGTCAGCATCGTGGCTTCAGTCGCTTCGGCACAGACGCTGAATGTGGTGCAGAACGGTGTTGTCTATCAGATACCTGCCGCACAGGCTGGCGACATGTCGTTTGCCGGTGGGACAAGCGTGGAAATCATGGGCAAGTCGTTTGCTTTGTCCGATGTCACCAGGATGTATGTTGACGACACTCCCGTCGCCGACAATACCGTCAGTATTGTCTATGACGATGATGAGGCTACGGTCTTTGTCGCTGGCAATGTGGCTCCATTCGTCGATGCCACCATCAGCGGTGCCCATGTGACACTGACTCAGAGCGACGACCTCGGCGACGAGACCGGTAAGATAGAATACATCCTTTCCGGTTCTTCTGCCGACGGTTCGTTCACGATGGCCGGTTCCTATAAGATGGACTTGACCCTTGAAGGCCTCACGCTGACCAATCCTTCGGGTGCCGCCATCGACATTCAGAATGGAAAGAAAATCAACGTGTCGGTGAAGAAGGGCACGGTAAACACCCTCACCGACGGCTCCAATGGCGACCAGAAGGCCTGCTTTGTGCTGAAAGGCCATGCAGAGTTCAAAGGCCAGGGCACACTGAATGTCTATGGAAACACAGCCCACGGCATTAAGACCAGTGACTTCATGACCATGAAGAACTGCACCGTCAACATCCTGAAGGCTGTCAATGACGGTATCCATGCCAACGAATATTTCTGGATGGAGAGCGGTAGCCTGACTATCAACAATGTCGGCGGCGACGGCATACAGGCAGAACTCGACGGAACCTCGTCGACGGGCGAGACGACCGACCATGAGGATGAAGACACTGGAAATATCTATGTAGACGGAGGAACCCTGACGATAACAGTCACCGCTGCCGGTACGAAATGTATCAAGAGTGATACGACGGTGCGTGTCAGCGGCGGCGAGCTTACGCTGACCGCCAAGGGTGCCATCGACACGACCGACAGTTCCAACTATTCCTATACGGCTGGCATCAAAGGCAATGATGTCGTTGTCGACGGCGGCTCGCTCGACATCACCGTCACAGGAACGGCTGGCAGGGGAGTCTCAGCCGATAACAGCATCATGACCAACGGCGGTACCCTTAATATTACCAACAGCGGTGCCGGACAGACGGCCACTAACGACACCTATACGGCGAAGGGACTGAAAGCCGACAACTCCATCAACCTCAATGCCGGCACGATAACCATTAATATGAGTGGTACGGGTGGTAAAGGTATTAAGAGTGCCGGTACCTATACGCAAGGCCTTACCGACGGAACAGGCCCTACGCTCACCATTAATACTTCCGGAGCCAAGCTCGGCTCATCGTCAGGTGGCGGCGGTGGCGGCGGGCGTCCCGGTGGCGGTGGCGGCTGGGGCGGAGGCTCCAGTAGCACCAGCTCGTCATCCAAAGCAATCAAAGTGCAGGGTACTATTGTCGTCTACGGTGGCGAGACCGTCGTCACGACGAAGACCGATGGAGCAGAAGGCATGGAGTCGAAGACATCCATCGACATTCAGGGCGGAAAGCACTACTTCCAGTGTTACGATGACTGCATCAATTCTAAAGGAAAAATATTCTTTAATGGCGGTGCGACCGTATGCCACTCCACGGGCAACGATGCCATCGACTCTAATGCAGGTACGACCGGAGCCATCACCATCGGCAACGGAATAGCTTTTGCGTATTCCTCCAGAGGCGGTGCGGAAGAAGGTTTCGACTGTGATAACAACTCCTATATACAAATCACCGGAACCGGCATCGGCATCAGTGCCGGAGGCAGCCAAGGTGGCGGCGGCGGCTGGGGCGGCTCTTCGTCGGGCAGCACCATCTCGAACGCCAAGCAGGGCTATGCCTTCGTGACCAATAGCATCAGCTATAAGAGTAATACCTATTATACGTTAGCCGATGCGTCAGGGAATAACCTGGTGACATATTCCTTCCTGTCGAATGTGTCGAGTTCGCTGGCCCTCTTCACGGCAACTGGTATGGTGAAAAATGGAAGCTACACCGTGAAGTCATCGACCACAGCACCCACCGATGCCACAACGGAGTGGCATGGTCTCTATCTCGGCAGTTCTGCCAACGGTTCCACTAGCGTCACCTCGTTTACGGCTAAGTAACGATGTGAAGGTTCTTAAAGATTTTGTAGTATAAGAGGGCGTGTCAAAATGAAGGTAGTGCGCTTCGCGCAGAAATCTCACAAATCTATCCAAACTCTTTCATCTTGTGTATCAGGACATTGATTTGTATAGATTTGTTGGATTTCTCGTCCGCAGGACGACAGAATTTCTATTTTGACACACCTTCTTTGAATTGATGATAGCCAATAATTTCGGCTTTTATCGACATTATATTCAATGTTTTGCGGTAATACGAAAGAAAATGATTACCTTTGCACCCGATTTAAATACACAAGATAATTTTGAAGACATTTGAAGAATTAGGCGTGAACAGTGAGATACGTCGCGCCATTGAGGAGATGGGGTTCGTCCAGCCCATGCCGGTGCAGGAAGAAGTGATACCCTATCTGTTGGGAGAAGGAAACGAGGTGATAGCCCTCGCACAGACTGGAACAGGAAAGACCGCCGCTTTTGGCATTCCGTTGTTACAGAAAATCAATGCCGATGACAGTGCTACTCAGGCCATTGTCATTTCACCGACCAGAGAACTCTGTCTGCAGATTGCCGATGATTTGAAGAGTTTTGCCAAGTATCTGCCTGCCATCCACATTGAAGCCGTCTATGGCGGTACGTCCATCGTCAATCAGATTCATGCCTTGAAGCATGGCGCACAGATTATTGTCGCTACCCCCGGTCGCTTGGTCGACCTCATGAACCGTGGCGTGGCCAAGCTTGAAGGTGTGCGCAATGTCGTGTTGGATGAAGCTGACGAAATGCTCAACATGGGCTTCTCTGAGAGTATCAACGCCATCTTCGAAGGTGTGCCCGACGACCGCAACACCCTGATGTTCTCAGCCACGATGAGTCGTGAGATAGAAAAGATTGCCAAGACCTATCTGCACGACTATAAGGAAATTGTTGTCGGCAGTCGCAACGAAGGCGCTGAGAACGTCAACCATATCTATTATCTGGTCAATGCCAAGGATAAATACCTCGCGCTGAAACGCATCGTCGACTACTATCCGCGCATCTATGCCATCATCTTCTGCCGAACCAAACTCGAGACGCAGGACATTGCTGACAAACTCATTCGCGACGGATATAATGCAGAGTCGTTACATGGTGACCTGTCGCAGCAGCAGCGCGACCTCACCATGCAGAAGTTCCGCCAGCATCTCACACAACTGCTTGTGGCCACCGATGTGGCAGCCCGAGGTCTCGATGTCGACGACCTTACCCACGTCATCAACTACGGTCTGCCCGATGATATCGAAAACTATACCCACCGCTCCGGACGAACCGGCCGCGCAGGAAAGAAGGGCACTTCTATTTCCATCATCCATGTCCGTGAGCGCAGTAAGGTTCGGAATATCGAAAAGGAGATTGGAAAAGAATTTGTCGACGGCACGCTACCCACTCCGCAGGAGATTTGCACCAAACAACTCTACAAGGCCATCGACGAAATCGAGAAAGTTGATGTTGACGAAGAACAGATTGCGCCCTTCATGCAAGACATCAACCGCCACTTTGAATATGTTGAAAAGGAAGACATCCTGAAGAAAATCGTCTCCCTCGAGTTCGGACGCTTCCTGTCGTATTATGCCGACGCACCCGAAATTGTGAAACCCGAGCGGGAAAAGCGCGAAAGGAAAGGCAAAGAGGCTGGTTCGCGCCGAGGCAGCCAAGGCAAGGACAACGGACCTCGGAAAGTCGAAAAGGGCTACCGCCGGCTGTTCATCAACCTCGGAAAGGATGACGGCTTCTATCCCGGCGAACTGATGCAGTTCATCAACCGCCATGTGCCCGGCCGGCCGCAAGTGGGACATATCGACCTTTTCGGTAAGTTCTGCTATGTCGAAGTACCCGAGAAGGATGCACCGTCGGTGATGCAGAACCTTACGGGAAGCGAGTATCGTGGCCGCAGCGTGCGTTGTAACGATGCCGACGACACCGGCAAGCGTCCTGCTAAAGGCGAGGGAAGACCTATGCGAGGCGGCGACCGCGGCTTTGCCAAGAAGGAAGGACGCAGCCGCGACCGCCGGCCTGTGGAGAGTGACGAGACGAAGCGTCGCTATCGTAAGGATGAATGGATGCAGTTCCTGCAACCCAATAAGATGAAGCTGCGCGGTGAAGAGCCAGACTTCTCGGAAGAAGGTTGGGCACGTCGCAAACCGAAGAAAAAGAAGTAGCCTTTTCCCATGTATCATACTTATACCCTGGACAATGGGCTGCGAGTCGTCCATGCCCCATCCGATTCGCCCGTTGTCTATCTTGGCTACCGCATTGCAGCTGGTTCACGCCACGAAGAGAAAGGCGAGGAGGGACTGGCTCACCTTTGCGAGCACATGACCTTCAAAGGTACCGAACGGCGCAAGGCATGGCAGGTGGTGAGTGGACTGGAACGCTTCGGCGGCGACCTCAATGCCTTTACGACCAAAGAAGACACGACGTTTCATGCCGCCGTGCTGAGTGAGTATGTCGACCGTGCCCTTGACTTGCTGACCGACATCGTTTTCCATTCCGTCTATCCTGAGAGCGAATTGGAAAAGGAACGCGAAGTAGTGTGCGATGAGATAGAGAGCTACAACGACTCGCCAGCCGAACTCATCTATGATGAATTTGAAAACATCCTCTTTGCCGGCCATCCCCTTGGACATAACATCCTTGGCGAGGCTGAGCAGGTGCGCCGCTTCACGTCCGACGATGTGCGCCGCTTTACCCGTCGCTATTACCGGCCCGACAATGCAGTGCTGTTTATATTGGGCGGTGCACCCAAGAAATTCCCGTCTATAGAAGCCCAGCCACGTCAGATGGCGAAAACGCCTCTTGCCATTTCCTCGGCTACGATAGGACAGGAGATGTCTTTTTCTTCCCCCGTCATTCGTTCTCGGGGCACCCATCAGGCTCATGTGATGGTCGGTGCCCAGGCCTATCCCATCGGCCATCCGTTGCGTATTCCCCTATACATATTTAATAATATCATAGCCGGTCCGGGCATGAATGCCCAACTCAACATGGAACTGCGCGAACGTCGGGGCTTGGTCTATACCGTTGAAGGGTCTTTGGTCAGCTATCAGGACACAGGCTCATGGACGCTCTACTATGGTTGCGACCCTGCCGACATCGACCGCTGCCAACGGCTGGTGAAATCAAAAATCGCCCATTTCATCGAGAAACCTTTGACCGAACGACAACTCCTTGCAGCCAAGAAACAGCTGAAGGGACAACTCAGTGTGGCCAGCGACAACCGTGAAGCCTTTGCGCTCGATTTCAGCAAGACGTTCCTTCATCTGGGCACACCGCGCGACGTCATCTCCCTCTTCCCGCTTATCGATGCCGTCACCCCTGAGCAGCTTCAGCAGGCAGTCCGCGAAGTCTGTTCACCGGAAAGACTTCTTACCCTGATTTACAAGTGACAGAACCGTAAGTATAAAAAGAGGTGGCTTAGATGTAAGGGTGCTACATCTAAGCCATCTCTTTTGAATGCTGCTTGTCAGACATTAATTATTGTGTAAAGATAGGATTTTAAGTTAAGCAGGACAAGAAAATAATATGTTTTCTTCTCTATTATTCAGTTTTTTCGTAACTTTGAATAAGTTACTTTCACTCGGAAATGAAAAGAAAAACAGGTTTTCCTTTTGTATTTCCCTCGTTTATTCGTACCTTTGCACGAAAATCAGAATAACGTATGGTTCTCAACTATATTTGGATAGGATTTATATTGATAGCCTTTATCGTGGCAGCTATCCGGCTGGTGTTCTTTGGTGACACGGAGGTCTTTCCGGCGATGATGACGTCGACGTTTGATTCTTCGAAGACGGCTTTTGAGATTTCATTAGGTCTGACGGGTGTGCTGTCGCTCTGGCTCGGCATCATGAAGATTGGCGAGCAGGGTGGCGTGGTCAATGCGTTGGCTCGCTTGCTGTCGCCAGTGTTTACGAAGCTGTTTCCCGACATCCCGAAGGGCCATCCTGCCACGGGTAGTATCTTCATGAATATCGCAGCCAATATGCTGGGTCTCGACAATGCCGCCACACCCTTAGGACTGAAGGCGATGGAGCAGTTGCAGGAAATCAATCCGAAAAAGGAGACCGCCTCCAATTCGATGATTATGTTCCTGGTGCTCAATACCAGCGGACTAACCTTGGTTCCCGTCTCTATCCTGGTCTATCGGGCGCAGATGGGAGCCGCGCAACCCACCGACATCTTTGTGCCGATTCTTTTGGCTACGTTCTTCTCAACGTTGGCAGGCATCATCGTGACGAGCCTTTATCAGAAAATCAACCTGCTCAATCGCACGTTACTCCTTACGTTGGGTGGCATGTGCGCTATTGTGGCGGCTATCATCTGGGGCTTCCGCCAGTTGGATTCTGAGTCGATGAATGTCGTCAGCACATTGGTGGCGAATATACTTCTGATGGTCATCATCGTGGGTTTCATACTGGCTGGGATGCGAAAGAAAGTCAATGTCTACGATGCCTTTGTCGAAGGAGCCAAGGACGGTTTCACTACCGCGGTGCGCATCATCCCCTATCTGGTGGCTATCCTTGTGGCCATTGGCATCTTCCGTGCTTCGGGAGCGATGGACTGGCTCATACAAGGCATTGGCCAAGGGATAGAAGCCTTGGGCTTTGACAGTCAGTTTGTGGGCGCTTTGCCGACAGCACTGATGAAGCCACTCTCGGGCAGCGGAGCCCGTGGAATGATGGTCGATGCGATGCAGACCTATGGTGCCGACTCTTTTGTGGGTCGCCTGTCGTGTGTCTTCCAAGGGTCTACCGACACAACCTTCTATATCTTGGCCGTCTATTTCGGCAGTGTCGGCATCCGCCATACGCGCCATGCCGTCACCTGCGGCTTGCTGGCCGACCTGGCAGGCATCCTCGCCGCCATCTTCATCTGCTATCTTTTCTTCGGATAATTCGACAAAACGATATAACGACAAAACAACCATGGCAAACTTAAAAGGATTGGTAAAAGACACCGCTGTCTATGGGCTGTCGAGCATTGTGGGCAGGTTCCTGAACTACATGCTTGTGCCCCTCTATACACACTATATGCCCAAAGACTCGGGCGACTACGGCATCAGCACTAACGTCTATGCCTATACGGCACTGTTGCTGGTGCTGTTGACCTTTGGCATGGAGACGACGCTCTTCCGGTTTGCCAATGATGAGAAGCCCGACCGTGTCTTCTCGACGGCCTTTGCCACCGTGGGCAGCCTGACGGCCTTGTTCCTCGTGTTGCTCTTTGGCTTCATCACCCCCGTCAGCCAATACTTAGGCTATGCCGACCACCCGGACTATCTGCTGATGATGGGTGTCGTCGTGGCGTTGGATGCCCTGCAGGCCCTGCCCTTCAGCTACCTTCGTTTCCAGAAGCGTCCCATCCGCTTTGCCTCGCTGAAGCTGTTGTTCATCGTTCTGAATATCAGCCTCAATGTCATTTATTTTGTCGTTTTGGGCAAGACATCCGTCTATTATGTCTTCCTCATCAACTTGCTCTGCACGTCGTTCATCACCCTGTTCTTCCTGCCCGACCTGTTCCGTGTGGAGTGGAGCTTCGACGGACAGCTGCTGCGCCGGATGTTGGGCTATTCGTGGCCCATCCTCATCCTGGGTATCGCGGGCATTCTGAATCAGGTGGCCGACAAGATTGTCTTCCCGTTGGTCTATCCCGACAAGGCCGATGCCAACGTGCAACTGGGCATTTATGGCTCGTGCGTGAAGATTGCGATGATCATGGCGATGATTACGCAGGCTTTCCGCTATGCCTACGAGCCCATCGTCTTTGCCAAGAGCAAGGATGCTGACAAGACCGAATACTATGCCTCTGCGATGAAGTACTTCCTCATCTTCACCCTGTTGGCATTCCTTTGTGTGGTGGGTTGGATGCCGCTGCTGCAATACATCATCGGAGCCGACTATCGTGAGGGTCTTCGCGTGGTGCCCATCGTCATGGTGGCGGAAATCATGATGGGCGTCTACTTCAACCTGTCCTTCTGGTATAAGCTCATCGACAAGACCATCTATGGTGCATGGTTCTCCATCATCGGCTGTGTCGTGCTCTTTGCAGTCAACATCCTCTTCATACCGAAATATGGCTATATGGCATGTGCATGGGGCGGTGTGGCAGGCTATGGTACGGCGATGGTACTTTCCTATGTCATCGGCCAGAAGAAAAACCCCATCCCCTATCCAATGAATGACATTACCTATTATATAATAGTCACTGTGGCTTTGACCTTTGTCCTGTTCTTGTGGAAAGACCGCTACCCGGCATGGCTGGAACTATGTGGCAACACGCTGGTCATCGTGTTCTTCGTGGCTGTCATCGAACGGAAGGAAAAACTGCTCCGTCAGCTGCCCGTCATCGGTAAATGGTTCAGATAAGAAAACAATTAATAATAATGTATATGAAGAAAGTATTATTCTCGCTTGTCGCCTTGCTGGCGATGACGTCGGCCAAGGCTGACGAAGGCATGTGGACATTGTATAATCTGCCGCAGGCCGTGTATGAAAAGATGGTAGAGGAGGGCTTCTCCCTTCCCTACAGTGCCCTCTACGAAGACGACAATGCCATCATGAAGGCATGTGTGAACTTCTCGGGCTATTGTTCGGGAGTCGTGGTGAGCCCCGACGGACTCGTCTTCACCAACCACCACTGCGGCTTTGAGTCCATCCGCTCTCATTCTACCGTCGAGCACGACTACATGCTCAATGGCTTCATCTCCAACTCGTACGAGGAAGAACTGCCCAACGAAAACATGTTTGTGTCCTTTATGGTGACGCAGAAAGACATCACCGACGACATCCTGTCGAAAGGTTTCGACAAGCTGGACGTGATGCATCAGGAAGCCTTCCTCGACTCACTGGAGAACGTCATGTCGAAACAGGTGAAGGCCGAAGACCCCACGCTGCGCTTAGAGATAAAGCCTTTCTATGAAGGCAACCGCTACTATGCCACGACCTATCGTGACTTCCGCGACGTGCGTCTGGTGTTTGCCATTCCCAAGTCGATGGGTAAGTTCGGCGGTGAGACCGACAACTGGATGTGGCCGCGACAGACCTGCGACTTCAGCGTATTCCGTATCTATGCCGACCCGAAGACCAACGGTCCTGCCGAGTATTCCAAGGACAACGTGCCCTACCACCCTGCCACCTGGGCACCGGTCTCGATGGAAGGCTATAAGGACGGTGACTTCGCGATGACCATCGGCTATCCCGGTTCTACCTCGCGCTACCTCTCCTCCTACGGCATCCGTGAGATGCGCGATGCCCAGAACACTCCGCGTGCCCAGGTGCGTGGTGTGAAGCAGGAGGTGATGTTGCGTCACATGCGTGCCGACGAGGCCGTCCGCATCAAGTACGACTCGAAATATGCCCAGAGTTCCAACTATTGGAAAAACTCCATCGGCATGAACAAATGTATCGATTCCATCGGCATCATCCAGCAGAAACAGCAGTTCGAGGAGAAACTCCAGCGCTGGCAGCAACAGACGGGATTTCTGAAGGACAAGCTCGACTTTGCCAAGATGAAGGAATACTATGGCGAGCGTCTCGATGCCATGCGCACCTTCTACAACTGGATTGAAACCTTCAGCCGCACCAGCGAGTTCAACACCCGTGCCATGCAGCAGGCCCGCGGCATGGAGCTGATAGGTCCGGCTGATAACCCCAAGAAGCAATACATCGTCTTCCAGGACAACAGTGACGAATGGGACGAAGCCCTCGACAAGGAGGTCATGGTCGCCCTTCTGAAGAACTATCGCCAGCAGGTGCCCGCATCGGCGCTGCCCGACTTCTACAAGACTATCGACCAGAAGTTCGGCGGCAACTACGAGAAGTTCGTCAACCAGCTCTACAAGAAGTCTGTCATCATGAAGAGCGGCAAGAAGATATACATCAATAAAAAGAAGTATAAGAAAGACCTCGGACTGAACTACGGCCTCGACCTCATTGCCTCGCTGTCAGACATCCGCGCAACGCTGATGCAGCACTATGACGACATTGACGAGCAGGAGAAATATCTCTGTGCAGCTAAAATCCGCATGGAGGAAGACCTGCCCCACTACAGCGACGCCAACTTCACCATGCGCCTCTCCTACGGACAGGTGGGCGGATTTGAACTCGGCGGACAGCCCTCGGGCTATTATACCACGGCAGCCAGCATCGTTGAGAAGATGAAGCAAGCCGACAAGAATTTCGAGTATTTTGCCGAACCCATCATGCACGAGCTCCTTTCGGCCAGCGACTTCCAGCCCTACACCGACAAGACAACGGGCAAGATGCAACTCTGCTTCCTCACCAACAACGACATCACCGGCGGCAATTCCGGTTCGCCCATGTTCGACGGTAAGGGCAGGCTCATCGGTCTGGCCTTCGACGGAAACTGGGATTCGCTCTCCAGCGACATCAACTTCGACAGCCGCCTGGCACGCTGCATCGGCGTCGACATCCGCTACGTCCTCTTCATGATGGACCGTTGGGGACATGCCGACCGCCTGCTTCGCGAAATCGGAGTGAAATAAACATTCTCTGCCGAAAGGCTGCTTCGCACCTGCCGAAGCATACCTTCGTGGGGGCCGAAAGGCCGCTTCGGGATGGCCGAAGCAGCCTTTCGGGAGTGCCGATAGATAGCATCGGGAATGCCGGTTCTGTCTATCGGTTTTATGATCAGACTTTGGTAAACGTGTTATCAGTGCTTGATAAGCCAATTATCAGTGCTTGATAAGCCTGTTATCAGTGCTTGATAAGCCTGTTATCAGTGTGTGATAAGCCTGTTATCAGTGTGTGATAAGCCGATTACCTGTTTGAGATAACAGGCTTATCAATGTGTGCAACGGATGCGAAGGGTTTGATTCGCCGGTGACGATACAAAGAAACGGGCTCCTTTTTTGACAAGTGATGTGTCGGAAAGGAGCCCGTAATCATTTTCAATTTGTCCGTAAACCGCTATTCGGCTGCCTCGCTGAGGAGTCGTTCGGCCATGGCCGTTCCCAATGCCTCACATTGCTGGCGGACATCGTCGGAGAGTCCCTGCTTCATGTCGACAGACGCTCCAACTTGCTCAAAATGAAGATGTTGGCCATTCCATTCCTCGATGGCTGCCACCGCTTTCGACGACCATGTATGCGAACCGAATACTCCTAACAGGTGGTTGTTGACGTTTCGCGAGGCAATCTCGGATAGCAAAACGTCCATTTCGTGATAGAGTCCGTTGTTGTAGGTCGGCGCACCCACGATGAGGCCCCGATAGCGGAAGATGTCGCGGAGAATGTAGGAGTGGTGGGTGGTAGAGACATTGTAGAGGGCGATGTTCTTCACGCCTGCCCGGCTGGCGGCCCTCGCGATATGTTCTGCCATGCGTTCCGTGTTACCGTACATCGTGCCATAGCAGATGACGATGCCCGGCTCCGTCTCGTAGCGCGACAGACGGTCGTAGATGCCGACGACCCGACCTACATGCTCGTTCCATACGGGGCCATGTGTGGAACAGATATAGTCGATGTTGGTGCCGGCGAGCTTTTTCAATGCCTGTTGCACGGGCGTACCATATTTTCCTACGATGTTGGAATAGTAGCGTGTCATCTCCAGCCAGAAGGTTTCACAATTGATGTCCTTGTCGACAACGCCGCCATTGAGAGCGCCGAAGCAGCCAAAGGCATCGCCCGAGAAGAGCAACGTCGGAGCATCTTGGCCGCTGTCGTCCGCCTGCAGGGTCGTTGCGAGCGTCATCATCGTTTCCGGCCAGTGAATCATCGGTGTCAGCACGAAGGACAATCTGACAACTCCCGTTTCGATGAAATCGCCGTTTTTGATTTCTTTGAAGGCCGTGTTGAGGCCATAGAAGCCCTCTACCATCTCGCCGGTCTTTTTGTTTCCGATGAGGGTGATGTCGGGGTAGTATTTCTTGATGAGTGCCAGCGATCCGCTGTGGTCAGGCTCCATGTGGTTGATGACGAGATAATCGATGGGTCTGTCACCGATTATTTCATGAATATTCTCGATGAATTGGGCGAAAAAACTCACTTCGACGGTGTCGACGAGTGTAATCATTTTGTCCACAATGAGGTAGGAATTGTAGGATACACCATTGGGTAGCGGCCACAATCCTTCGAAGAGTGATTTCTGGCGGTCGTTTACGCCGACGTAGTGGATGTGCTCTGTTATCTTCATGTTTTTGCTTTTTTCTTGTATGTGTTTTGGTGATTTGTTTTTCTGAGAACTGATTAGAACAGCTGCGGTTTCTTGCGTTTGTCGCCGAAGTCTTTTGACACATAATTATAGATGTCCCGGCAACTCTCGGCGGCAAACTGCTGGCCCGTGCTGACGAGCAGGTCCCATTGGCTCTCGGAGAGTCCGCGGAGTATCATCTCACGGGTGATGCCCTGCTGCAGGAGGGCAAAGAGGAAACCGGCATTGAAACTGTCGCCGGCTCCTACGGTGCTCACCGGCGCTTCAGCCGATGTGACGGGATAGTCGTGGCGCAGGCCGTCCTTGGTCAGGAGGCGGACGGGCTTCGCCCCGTCAGTCACGATGAGTCTGTCGCAATAGAACGAGACATTCGCGCGGAACACTTCTTCGGCATCATCCTTGCCATAGAGGGTCATGAAGTCGTCGGTGCTGCCCCTGACGATGTCGGCGTATTCGAAATTCTCCATCAGATTGGGTGTGATACGCATGATGTCTCCCCGATGAGATGGGCGGAAATTGACGTCATAGTAGATGATGGCTCCTACTTCTCGGGCACGCTCAAGCAGACTTTTCACCTGTTCGCGAATGACGGGGTTGACGGCGTAGAACGAGCCGAAGAGCAGGATGTCGTCGGCTTCGATGACAGGCATCTTGTCGCCTCGCAGACCGAAGTCTAAACGGTCGTGCGGGTGGTCTTTGTAAAAGAGATATTCGGCATCGTTCTGCTCGTTGAGGAAGGCTAACGACAGTGACGAACGGGCGCCGGGATATACCTGTACGCATTCGGCTCCGACACCGTTCTCTTGCAGGAAACGGACTGTCATCGTGCCGAGACGGTCGTCGCCGGCTTCGCTGATCATCGTTGCCGGAATGCCGCATCGGCCCAGCGAAATAAGGGCATTGAAGACGCTGCCGCCCGGCAAGGCCGCCACGGGCTGTTCGTTGCGGAAGAGGATGTCGAGCACCGTCTCGCCTATACCAATAACTTTTCTCATGTTTCGTCCTTTACTTCATTGACTTCATTGACTTCCGAACCGAAGGTCGGCGGAGTCATCGTTGAATTATTTATTTTGCAAAGTTAGTCGTTTTTTTCTATCCTTGCAATATTTTCTTCATAAAAACAGAGCCGCCCCTCTCATTTTTCAAGCCGGTATTCTCTGGGCGAAAGCCCCTTCATCCGGGTGAAGAAATGGGTGAAGGCGGCGGGCTCGGCAAAATGCAGCCGGTTGGCAATCTGGCTGACACTCATCGTCGTAGTGCGCAAAAGGAATTGTCCTTTAACGTCATTAAAATCCGAACCGAAGGTCGACGGAGTCAAAGTAGAATGAATTAATTTATGATAATTCATGGGCAATTCGTGATAATTCATGTCGAATAAAAACTCGATAAATGGTTCTTTCTTTGACATGAATTATCACGAATTATCCATTAAT
>JAFSRY010000084.1 GCA_017445845.1 Prevotella sp. | reverse complement strand
TTAATACATCTGTCTTAATATCAGAATCAAATATGTTTGTGAAGAAGTGAACGACATGATGGGTATCGCGATTGACTACATAGTATTGCCTGAAGAACTCGTTGTTGACCGTAAACGACAATTCATAGATGTCATGGTTCAGGTACGGCGATACATCTATCTTGTTCGGCAAAAGACTCTCTATCATCTTCCGGTCGGGCATAGGGCTGATCCTTTCCAAACGGATAGAGGATTGGGTGTTTTCACCTTCTCTCCTGACACTGGCTGCCAGCGTGTAAGGAGGCGTCATGGCCACATTCTTTTTCATTAGTTTCTTCAGTTGTGCAGCCCGACGGACGGTCCCTGTCTTTTTCCATGAGACAAACCGGATGATTTCAGCATTGTCGCAATACTTTTCAAAGTTCTGCTGCAGATTGAGATAGTTGTCGTCGGCATTTTCAACCTGTTTGCCGTATTCAAAGAAATTGGTGACAGGCGAGATGGAACCAACATCGTCCATTCGCTTGCTTGCAGGTCCTGCTCCTTCCCTTTCGTCAGTGCAATCAAGCGTGAAGTTCCGTGTGACAAGGGCTTTGTGTTTCTTCCCCGTTGCTTCTTCGAAGACGAGGATGCCGAAATAGCGTCCTGTAATTTTCTTTCCCCTGACGTCGTATACGAGGGTGAGGCCTGGTGTCTTTTCCATGCCATCTTTCTCGTAGGTCGGCATAGTGCCGTCATGTGGCGGATAGACCTTTACGGGTCGTCCAGACAGGCTGTATCCGCTGATTTTGGTGTTCAAGACAGAGACGGTTTCTTTCTCTTCTTTGTAGCAGACTTCCAGCATCACATGAGCGTCCCAACCATCAGGATCGGAGAATATGATATATCTCTGTTTCTTTATTCCCTGCTCTTTGTCAACGACTTTTGAGGAGAATGGCTTTATCTTTTCCGGTTCGTCCGCCTTTGATATCCCGTCCATTTGTGCGAGGTGCCTGCCCCATTTTGCGGAAGTGGCAAACCGGTTTCCAGAACTGCCATTGCCAGTAATTCTAAACCCCGTCTGAGGTTGCCGAAGGTTAGCAAACCGGCCGGGTGTATCCTTTGCTTTCACCCAAGCAGGAACAGTGTCGGCTTCCCAAACACCTCCTTCCTGAATTTCCTGAGCAAAAGTTATATTTACTGGCAATAGGGATATCAATAATACCGCAAGAATCTTTTTCATTTTGTTCTATTTTGCCAAGTTATATAGTTAGGAAAACAACTTTACTCCTCACTTCCGAACCAGAGGTCGGCGGAGTAAAAGTTGAAACAATGCATGTGTATATTACAGCTTCATGTTCAGCCGGCGGAACAACTTCACAAACTTCAGTTCGCCGTTGTCATGATAGTTAATGGCTCCGCTGAGGATGATAGGGAAGCAGTTCTCCTCAGGCTTGAAACGTAATGGAATGTTGAACATATCCTTATATGATTCTCCATTCGTACGGGTGGTATAACGGATGGCATCAGGTACTCCGTCCTTCATCTCATATTCTACGTCCAGCCAAAGGCACATGCCGCTTTCTTCGTCACGGAAGACTTCATAAGTGCGCCTCCCTTCTGTTGTGCGCTCCAGGGGGCAATCCAGTGTACTGCACGAGGCGTGTCCGCTCGTGCTTTAAGTGCGAAATCCGGTGCATCTTTTGCCCCTGGAATCCACTCGGTCCTTAATGTCGTCACAACCTCTTCTATCAGTTTCGGGTCTCCTTCACAGTCTTTGAACCCCGAAAAGTCTACCTCTGCATACAAGTCGGCATATTCCTTGACGACTTTATACTGTTCTTCTGTCAGCAGTTCTTTGACCCAAGCAGGAACCGTGTCGCAAATCAGTTCTGCATCAGTCTGCGCCGTGGCATGAAGAGTCATGCAGCATAACGCAATAATTGTAAATAACTTTTTCAATTTTTATATGATGTGTTAATAATTGAATGGATTTTTATATAGATGCACGTCCCCCTATGGCTATAAAAAGGAATGTGCATGCAATATTTTTTATGATGCTATTTCTCATTTTTTACTTTGTCATGGAGTAGGGTGCGGCGGCCTTCGTGGTGTTGCGCTGCGTGTTGGGCTGGCTGCCCATCTGGAAGGAGAGGGTGCCGCCGCGCATGATGTCGTCGTAGGTGATGAAGTTCTTCATGAGGGGCTTGCCGTTGAGGTCGGCGCTCTGGATGTAGACGTTCTCCTTGCTGTTGTCGCGGGCTTCGATGACGAACTTGTTGCCGTTTTCCAGCGTGATGGTGGCCTTCCGGAAGACGGGAGAGCCGATGACATATTCGTTGGTGCCGGGGGTGACGGCATAGATGCCGAGTGCCGACAGCACGTACCACGACGACATGCCGCCCTGGTCCTCATCGCCCGGGAAGCCGTCGGGGGTGGAGTTGTAGAGGCGTTCCATGATCTGTCGCACCCAGTACTGCGTCTTCCAGGGCTGTCCGGCGTAGCTGTAGAGGTAGGGCATGTGCTGGATGGGCTGGTTGCCGTGGGCATACTGTCCCATGTTGGCCATCTCCATCTCTACCATCTCGTGTATCTTTCCGCCATACCATCCGGGTTTTACTGTCGAGGGCTGCGAGAAGACGGAGTCCATCTTGGCTACGAAGGCCTCGTCGGAGCCGAAGAGGCGGATGAGTCCCTCTACATCGTGGAAGACGGACCAGATGTAGTGCCAGGCATTACCCTCGGTATAGGGTCCTCCCCACACGAGTGGGTCGAAGGCGTTGCCTTTGAAGGAGTCGCTCCACTTGCCGTCGGTGCCACGTGCACGGAAGAAGCCTGTTGCCGGGTCCCACAGGTTGCGGTAGTTGTAGAGGTGGCGGCGGAAGATGTCCTCGTAGAACCTGTTGCCGCTCTGTCGGGCGAGGTTGTAGGCGCACCAGTCGTCGTAGGCATACTCCAGCGTCTGCGACACGCAGCCGTGGGACTCGGGGAAGGGGACATAGCCCAGGGTGAAGTAGTACTGCCAGCACTGACGGCCGTTGGCTCCGCCGAAGGGTCCTTTGTTGAAAGCCTCATGGGCATATCCCTTGAGGATGCTGTCGGCCGGCACGGTGCGGATGCCCTTGGCGTAAGCGTCGGCGAAGAGCGAGATGCTGTGGTTGCCCAGCATACCGCCCGTCTCGCCCGGACACGACCAGGAGGGGAACCATCCGAGTTCCTCTGACTGCACGCGCATCATCGCCTCCATATAGCGTCCCTGCTGCGTGGGGTGCAGGATGTTGGTCAGGGGGAACTGGGAGCGGAAGGTGTCCCAGAAGCCATTGTCGGTGTACATGTAGCCGTCGTGGATCTTGCCGTCGTAGGGACTGTAGTAGTAGGGTGTGCCGTCGGCACGTCGCTCGTAGAACTTACGCGAGAAAAGGTTGGCACGGAAGAGGCACGAATAGAAGGTGCGCAGTTGCTCGTCGGTGCCGCCCTCGACGAGGACTCGGCCGAGCAACTCGTTCCATGTCTGCTGCCCGCGGGCCTTGGTTTGCTCGAGGGTCTTGTCGTTGCCGAGTTCGCGCTCGAGGTTCAGCTCAGCCTGCTCGTAGCTGATATACGACGAGGCGGCACGGGCCTGCACCTTCGTGCCGGGTTTGAACTTCAGGTAGGCGCCGTAGCCGCGGCCCTGGCCTTCTGTCTGCTTGGCGAAGGTTTCATTCTTCTTGTTCTCCCAGGTGCCGTAGTCCTCGAAGGGCTTGTCGAAGCGGATGACGAAGTAGCAGCGGAAATTCTCGGAGTGGTTGACGAAGCGGTGGTTGTTCACCCATCCGCGCACCTCGCGGCGCTCGGGATCTATCTTCACCTCGCTGTCGCCGGTGTAGCCGTCGATGACGAGCCAGGCATCCTGCCGCTTGGGGTAGGAGAAGCGGAAGTGGACACCGCGGGTGGTGGTGGAGAACTCGGTCTTGATGCCGTTGTCGAAGGTGACGGTGTAGTAGTGTGGCCGTCCCAGTTCGTTGTCGTGGCTGAACTTTGCAGGTCGTTTCTCGGGGTCGACGACGAGGTTGCCCACCTCAGGGAAGAAGGTATAGACGGCATAGTCGCTCACCCAGGGCGAGCACTGGTGGCTCTGTCCGAAGCCGCGTATGGCATCGGCCTCGTAGAGGTATTTGAAGCCCTCGCCGTTAGGACCCGTCTGGGGTGTCCATTCGTGCACGGCATAGGGCATGGCCGTAGCTGGAAACGTGTTGCCGTGGCTCAGTCCGAAGTTCGAGTGTGTGCCCTGCAAGGTGTTGACGTATTGAGTCAAGTCGCGCGGCTGTGCCCATAGCACGGCCGACAGCATCAGTAGCAATGTGGTCAGAAATGTCTTGTGTCTCATAAATATCCTTGGTTTTGATTTTCTATTTACTTTACTATGTATATCCCGTTTTTACTACTGTTATATAACGTTTATAATCCCCGCATTACACTAAAAAGTAAGGCCGAAAGCCCGCACTTTTCGTCTTTTTTAACGCTCGCATAAGGTCAGTTCCTCGCTTTCGTCACCAACGACTCACCCTGCCGGCCCCCACAACTCAACCTTTCTGTCCCTTCGATATAGCCTTTCTCTCCCTTCGTTTCAGCCTTTCGTTACCCTCGATTCAGCCTGTTGAAATACTAAAATAGGCTATTTTACCGACCAAAATAGGCTATTTTACAAAACAAAATAGGCTATTTTACTGACCAAAATAGGCTATTTTACCGACCAAAATAGGCTATTTTACTTTTTCGAAGCTATGGAATGTGGGCAAGATAACGTTGAAACCTCACCATGAAAAGACAGGAACGAGCGGTTGGATAACATTATTTAACATAAAATTTTCTCAATATCTTTAGTGTAAACTCACCTTTCCTTCGTTATTATAAATATTAATAAAAAATCCCGCATACGAATTGAAAATACAACGAAATAAAAAGCATTACAAACTCATGAGAACAAAAACTTTATTGGCCCTTGCCCTGTGTATGACAGGAGGGTTCGTGTCGTGCAATGACGACTATCTCGATCAGACGGTGATTACCGACCTGAACGAGGAAGTGGTCTTTGCCGACAGTACGTATGCGTCGGGCTTTCTGACGCAGATTTACACCGACATCGGTTTCGACACCGATGGCGACCGTTTCGGCGGTCACAACAGCATGTGGTCGAATGGCGGTCTGCAGGTTGCCTGCGACGAGGCAGAGTTCCGAGCCTCACCGTCGATTACCACCGGCATGGCATTTGCCACCGGTACGGTGAACCCCGTGACCGTGACCGACGATGCGTGGAGCAAGTGTTACACCAACATCCGCCGCTGCAACAAGTTCCTCAAACGTATCGGTGACACGCCGATGCTCGAGAGCACACGCCAGCAGTATATCGCTGAGTGTCGCTTCCTGCGTGCATGGTACTACTACATCCTGGTGCGCCACTATGGCGGAGTGCCACTGCTGGGCGACGTCCTCTATGGAGCCGACGACAAACCCAAGTCGACTCGCGACACCTACGAAGACTGTATCAACTACATTGCCAGTGAGGTGCAGGCTGTATTGGACATGAAAGTGTTGCGCGAGCGAACATCGGGCAGCACCAACGGACGCATCAACGAAGGCGTCTGCTACGGTCTGCTCTCGCGTATGTATCTCGATGCCGCCAGTCCCCTGCACAACGGCAGCGGCTTCGGTACCGACGACACGAAAGACCTGCTGGGTTATCCCACTTACGACAAGGAGCGCTGGAAGAAGTCCATTGACGCCTCGCGCCGTCTGATGACCCTGACCACCGGCGACTACCGCCTCTACGAGGTGCATGTAGACAAGGACGGTAATGCCGACAACGGTTTCGGCTACTATGCCGTGCAGATTGCCGCCGACTTCGCCGACCTGACCTCCTACAAGGACGATGCCAAGGGTATCGACTACAACTATTCCTACGGAGCCTATCAGGAAGTCATCCTCCAGAAGAAGGAACCCGAAGGCATCCGCGTCTGCGACCTCTACTGTCCGCCATCGTGCGGAGGCGACCGGCTGGGCGGATACATCTATTATGACTTGGCAGCAGCCTTCCCCATGCTCGACGGAAAGGCCGTCGACGACCCGACGGGCAAGTACCAGTACAACCCCCTTGACCCCAAGACCAACCGCGACCCGCGCTTCGGCAACACCGTCACGGTGAACAACATGCAGCAGATGTCGGCTGGCGACGCCAACCACTGGGTTTACACCTGCATTGGCGACGGTGCCACAGAAGATGCCATCTACTCGGGAACACCCACGGGACTGTATATCAAAAAAATGGTGCATCGCGCCTGCGCCGGCAACTACTTCGTCGCACCGCCCATGTCGCGACCCCTCATCCGTTTCGCCGAAATCTTGCTGAACTATGCCGAGGCCGTCAATGAGTATTATGGCCCCGACTATTCAGAAACCCTCGGCACCACAGAGATGAGTCCCTATGAGGCACTGAAGCTCATCCGACGCCGTGCCGGCATCGAGGCTGGTGCCGACGGCATGTACGGACTGAAGGCCAACATGACCCAGGAAGAAATGCGCGAGGCCATCCGACTGGAGCGTCGTCTGGAACTCTGCTTCGAAGGCTTCCGCTTCTTCGACGTGCGCCGCTGGATGATTGCCGAGGAAACCGACAACGCCATGATGCACGGTCTGGAGCTTACCCACACCGGCACAAATATGCGGACAGGCTACACCTGGCGCGTCGTCGATGTCCGCAAGCACATCTTCCGTAAAGCCATGTACTTCTGGCCCATCCCCTACAACGAGATTGTGAAGATGCCGGAACTCAAGCAGAACCCCTATTACGAGAACTAAAAAGCATACAAGCAGAAATATGAAACACATCACAAGATTAATCATGGCTGTTGCGGCACTGGCACTCGTCACATCGTGCAGCTCGTTCAGCGACGACACCAATCCCTACGAGGTGAGCGAGGCCGTCAAGGACATGAGCGGCACATGGAAACTGCAGACCGTCACCCGCAACGGCATCGACATCACGAAGTCGATGGACTTCACACGCTTCCAGCTGAAGCTGAATGCCGACGGCTCGTATAACATCATGAACTACCTTCCCTTCGTCGTCAGCGGTGAGGGCAAGTGGTCGGTCAACGACCCACAGCACCCCATGCAGCTGACCTTCCAGGAGAACGGCGCAGCCAGCCCTGTCAGCCTTGGGTTCAGCTATCCCATCGTCAACGGACAGCGCTCGCTATCCATCACACTCTCGCCCGGTTGCCGCAGCAACGTCTATGTTTACACCCTTTATCGTGAAGAATAACAGGAGGAACTGAAACATGAATATACGACGTAACCGATTGACCAAACTGACGGCACAGGCATTCATGCTCGCCGTCATCATCAGCTGCTGTGCAGCAAAATGTATGAACGTCACTGACTTTGACATCAGTCAGACTACAGAGAATGGCGACAAAGTGCTCTATTCACAGGCCAACACCGAGGCCACCTTCGTCACATCCGGATGGATTGAGTGTCACGAAGACCATACAGGCGTGAACTTCGTCATCGCCTACCTCGTGCCGAAGAGCTGGAAAGCTGCCGAGAATGCAAAGGTGACCTATAAGTGCGACCTTGCCGAAGACCACGACATGATCATGAAGATGTCGGTCGTACCCAACTCCTCACTGCCCAAGAACGGACAGGGACGGACATGGGTGGAATGTCTGACCCAGGAGTACGGCGTCGGCACCAACGTGCTCGACGACATGGAATGGGTGGTCTATCAGACCGACGACAAATGGAATATCATCAACAACCAGTTCCCCACCTTCAAAATCTTCTTCACTACGAACGTGGGTGACAAAAACCTGAGGTTCCATCCTGCCGTCTTCATCAACCACACCGATGATGGCTTCTCGGGCGGCACCGACCACAAGACCGTGGTCTACAGTCCCGACTGCTTTGAAGTCGTCGGAGGCTCAGGACTCGTGCTCGACTTCTGCAACGACCACTTCAACAAGATTTCTCCGATGAGCAGTCTGCAGAACGACTACATCACTTTCACCTTCAAGGGCTCGGCTGCCGACAATGACCTGGCTGCCACTAAGGAAGTATACCTGCAGGGAACAGCCTATACCGCCGACGGCGGCCAGTACACCATGAACGTACGCGATGCCAAGTCGCGCATGGTCCGCGAGAACGCCTACAGCGACACCTACAACATCACTTTCTGGCCCGTTGACTTCTTCGGCGTACCTGAAGACGCCGTCATCGAACACATCGAGTATTACTTCTGCAATGCCGACGGCACCATCACCATTACGCAGTCTGACGACGACCTGGCACAGCTCGGTACGCCGATGCCTGCCGTGAAGGAGCCTTTCGTGTTCCGCTTCGAGTGCGAATAACAGTCATAACGTTTAAAAGTATAATCAAAAGAAATATGAAAACAGATTTCTTCAACAATAAACATCGGTTGCTCATGTTGGTAGCCCTGCTGGTGGCTGGCTTCTGCTCGCTCACCGCACAGGCACAACGTGTCACGGGTGTCGTCTATGCACAGGACAACTCTCCCGTGCCCGGCGTCGTTGTGACCGTAAAAGGCTCCAACACCATGACAACAACTGATGCCGAAGGACAGTTCGTCCTAAGCGTCAACGAAGCCGACGTGCTCACCTTCAAGCATCTGGCTTATCTCTACAAGGAAGAAAAGGTAGGACAGCGCAAGGACTACATCATCGTCCATCTCGCCGACCGATTCGTCGATACCGACCGCGACATCACCGGCCCCTTCGGCGAGACCGTCAGCAGGGAGGAGAACCTCGGCTCTGTCTCCACCGTCTATAACAAAGACCTGGAGAAATACCTCTCCACCGATATCCTCACAGCCCTGCAGGGACGCATGGCAGGATTCAACGTCTCGCAGTATCGCGGCTCTCACCTGTCGAACGTCTCCTCTAACACCCGCACCGACCTCATCGGCAGCCTGCCCTCAAACTTCGGCGGCGGCTCCTATGGCGACAACACCCGCTTCTCCTACAGCTCGCGCAACGTGACTCCGGTCATTATCGTCGACGGCGTGGAGCGCAACCTGCTCTCCATCGACCCTGAAGACATCGAGTCGGTGAGCCTTGAGCGCGACGCCCTGTCGTCGATGTTCCTCGGTATGAAGAGCTCGCGCGGCGCACTCGTCATCACCACCAAGAACCCCACTGAGGGCAAGCTGCACCTCTCGCTGACCGGAAAGTTCGGCGTCCACAGCAGTGTCAACAAACTCAAACCCCTCTCGGCATCACAGTATGCCTACCTGTTGAACGAAGCCCTGCAGAACGACGGAAAGGGCAGCATCTATTCCTATGCCGACTATCAGGCCTACCTTAACGGCAACGACCCCTACGGTCATCCCAACGTAGACTGGCAGGACGAGGTGCTGAACGACCATGCCACCACACAGTCCTACAACCTGAATGTGTCGGGCGGCAATAAGGTGGCACAGTATATCGTGAACCTCGGCTATATGAACGAGGAGGGCCTCTTCAAGAAGAACAGTGCCAACGGCTACAACACCAACCTGAGCTACAACCGCTACATGATTTCCTCGAAGGTGAACATCAATGTCACCCAGGACCTGACGGCATCGCTCTCCGCCATCGGACGCATCATCGAAGGCAACCAGCCCGGCGGCAGCGGCAACGGCTACAGCGACCTGCTGCTGAACATCTATCGCACCCCCAACAATGCTTATCCCGTCTATAACGAGGACGGAAGCTACGGCGGCAACTACTCTTTCCAGAACAACCTCGTGTCGATGGCCATGGAGAGTGGTTATATCTCAGACAACACCCGCGACATCATGGCAACGGGTAAACTGCACTACGACTTCCATCGCCTCGTGAAAGGACTCACGGCACAGTTCATCGGTAATGTCACCACGCAGACCCGTAACACCATCTCCCGTACGAAGCGCAATCCCGTCTATCAGTACAGTCTCAGCGACGAGGGCACACCGATGTATGTGCAGTACGGCTCACCATCGGCACAGACCAACAACTACGCACCTGTCTCCAACTACCACAACCTCTACGGACAGCTCTCCGTGGACTACAAGCGTACATTCGGTCTCCACACGTTCGGAGCCAGCGTCATGGGCGACACCCGTCATGAGATTGACGACTATGATCTGCCGATGATTCCCTCGAACATCATGCAGAGCTTCAGTTACGACTATGGCAAGAAATACTTCCTGCAGGGTCGCCTGACCGAAAGCTACTACAACCGTTATGCACCTGGCCGTCGCTGGGGCACCTTCGGAGCCATGGGCTTGGGCTGGGACATCAGCAAGGAGCAGTTCATGGAGAATGTCACATGGGTCGACAAGCTGAAGCTGCGCGGCACCTGGGGCGGAACCGGCAACGGTGTGAGCAACTCAGGCTATTACATCTGGCGGCAGACCTACTCCACCAACCTCACCACCCTCTATCCGCTGGGCTCAGACCGCAGCAATGGCTATTGGGTGACGGAAGACGGACTCGCCAACCCCTATGTCACCTATGAACAGGCCAACAAGCTCAATGTCGGTCTTGACGCTTCGTTGTTCAACAAGCGCCTGACGGCAACCGTTGAATACTACAACGACAAATACTTCGACCTGCTGCAGCAGCGAGGAAAGAGCATCGCCCTCCTCGGCACCGACTATCCCAACGAGAACATCGGACGCACACGCCGCACCGGATGGGACGTCACCCTGTCGTGGCAGGACCATGTAGGTGCCCTCAACTACTACGTCAGCGGCAACTGGAGCATCGCCCGTACGAAGCTGCTGTTCATGGACGAGCAGGAAACACCTTATAACTACCTGCGCCAGACCGGACGGCCCGAAGGACTCATCTTCGGTCTGCAGGCCAACGGCTTCCTTACGGCTCAGGATATTGCCAACAATTATCCTGTCATGGTGGGCTATGACGTGCAGCCCGGCGACGTGAAGTATGTTGACCAGAACAATGACGGCGTCATCAACGAATGGGACCGCGTCGCCATCGGCGGCGAGAAACCGGTCCAGTACTTCGGACTCGACCTCGGACTGGAGTGGAAGGGACTTGAGTTCTCTATGCTCTGGCAGGGCGTCTACAACCGCGACCTCTATGTCAGCGACCGTCACCTGGTGGAAGGCTTCCAACCCATCGGCAACAGCTACGGACAAGCCTTCCAGAATATCCTCGACCGTTGGACGCCGGAGACAGCCTCTACGGCTAAGTATCCCCGTCTGACCGCCGGCGGCAATACCTATAACTACGGTGGCTACTATGGCTCGTCATTGTGGATGCAGAACGGAAACTTCATCCGCCTGAAGAACGCCACGCTGGCCTATAACCTGCCGGAGGCCTTCTGCCACAACGTGCTTGGCGGAGTGCGTGTGAAAGTGTTCCTCGAAGGACAGAACCTGCTGACCTTCTCGGGCTGCGACCTCGTCGACCCCGAGGTGACTTTCACCAGCTCACCCCTGCAGCGTACTATTTTCACCGGTGTCAAACTCAACTTCTAAAACCATGCGCAGTATGAAATCAATTAAGAATACCATCCTCCTTCTCGGTGTACTCTTCGCCTTCACAACGGCCTGCACCGACGATTATGAGAGTGTGCCGGTAGACCAGTATACCATAGAGTATGTCTTCTCAGAGACCGACTCGGCCGGCGTGCAGGCAGTGCGCTTCCTGAACAACATCTATTCATCGTTGCCCAACGGCTACAACCGCGTGGGCAGTGACTTCCTCGACGCTGCCACCGACGACGCCGTGTCGCTCTATATGGATGCCGACCCCGACGTGGCGCGCCTACAGTCTGGCCGTTATACAGCCAGCAACCAAGTGTCGTCAGACATGAACTGGGGCACCTGGTATGCAGCCATCCGCAAGTGCAACATCTTTATTAATAATATAGAACGCGTACCTTTTAATACAACCTATATTAACTCGAAGGAATATACCGACAGTGAAGGCAATGCCGTCGTCGGTGAAGAACGTCCGTTAGGTTCCTCCTACAAGGCTGAGGCCCGTTTCCTGCGTGCCTTCTTCTACTTCAATCTGTTGGAACGCTATGGCGGAGTACCCCTTCTCGGTGACAAGGTTTTTGACATCAACGACAATCTGGAGCTGCCACGCAACACCTTCGAAGAGTGTGTGAACTACATCATCAGCGAACTCGACGACATCCAGGACTCCCTGCGCTCGCTGCCCATGCGCGACGCCACGGCGTTTGCACATGCTCCCACGAAGCAGGCCTGCATCGCCTTCAAGGCCCGCGTACTGCTCTATGCTGCTAGTCCGCTCTTTAATGGCAAGACGCTGCAGCAGGGTAATCCCTATGTGGGCTATACCGACTACGACCCGAAGCGCTGGGACAAGGCTGCCGAGGTAGCATGGCAGTTCATCGACAAGTATGGCGTGCTGAGCACCCGTACGTCAATGAACCGTAGCAAGTTCCAGCTCATTGCTGACTATTGGAAAGTGTTCTCCAACTATTTCTCCACAGAAACCCGTGAGAACATCTTCTTCCGCAACAACGGCAGCGGAACATCCGTAGAACGCAGCAACGGCCCGCTCGGCTTCACCGGCAACAAACTCGGCAACGGACGTACCAACCCCACGCAGAACCTGGTCGATGCCTTCGTCATGAAGGACGGCAAGCCACGCGGAGAGAGTAAGTACGCCTACGACCCGCAACACCCCTACGACAATCGCGACGGACGTCTGGAATACACCGTGCTGCATCAGGGCTCTCCCTGGCTCAACACCCAGCTCGACACCTATCAGGGCGGCACTAATAATCCCTCGGGTTCCGGCCGTTACAACCAGACCAGCTATTATCTGTGTAAGTTCATGAACAACTTCAGCACCAGTGCCGAGTATGCCAACCATACCGAGCTGTGGATTTACTTCCGCTTTGCCGAAGTGTTGCTGAACTATGCTGAGGCTGCCAACGAGAGCGACCAGCGTGATGCCTATATGGACAACATCATCAACGTCCTCATTCCTATCCGCCACCGTGCAGGCATAGAGCCCGGTGCCGACAAGCGCTATGGACTCGACCCGACGATGACGCGTGAGCAGATGCGTGAGGTCATCCACAACGAGCGCCGCTGCGAACTGGCCTTCGAGGAGCATCGCTTCTTCGACATCCGTCGCTGGCGCGAGGCAGAGACCATCTTCCAGCAGCCCCTGCAGGGTATGCAGGTTGTGAAGGGTACTACCCAGACCGCCTATACCCCCATCGACATCCTCACTGTCAACTGGACCGACAAGATGTATCTCTATCCTATCCCCTATACGGAAGTAAACAAGAACAGTAACATGGTGCAAAACCCTAATTGGAACGAATAACTATGAAAAGATATTTATTGCTTTTGATGTGCCTTTGCACATGCACATTCATGATGGGACAGACCGTAAGCGGCGTCGTGACAGGTAGTGACGACGGCGAACCGCTCATCGGCGTGACCGTGAAAGTGAAAGGCACACAGACAGCCGCCGTCACCGACATCGACGGTCGCTACACGATAGCTGCCAATAACGGCACACACCTGCTGTTCTCCTACGTGGGATATGCAGAACGCGAAATGGTGGTACGCGGCGCAACGCTCGACGTACAGCTGCAGCCCGATGCCAACGGCCTCGACGAAGTCGTCGTTGTGGGCTACGGCCAGGCGAAGCGTATCACCCTGACCGGTGCCGTCTCTGCCATCAACGGTAAGGAACTGCAGAAGGTTCCCGTCAGCAGTGTCCAGAATACGCTGGCAGGTAAACTCCCGGGTTTCTTCTCGCAGCAACGCTCCGGACAGCCCGGTAAGGATGCCTCCGACTTCTTCATCCGCGGTGTCAGCTCGCTCAATGGCGACGGCAACAAGCCGCTGATTATCGTCGATGACGTGGAGTATACCTACGAGCAGCTCTCACAGATCAACATCAACGAAATCGAGAGTATCTCTATCCTGAAGGATGCCTCCACGACAGCCATCTACGGTATCAAGGGTGCCAACGGCGTTCTTGTCGTCAAGACACGTCGTGGTGAAGACGGCCATCCACGCATCAATGTCCGTGTGGAGAGCGGTCTGCAGATGCCTGTCCGCACGCCCAACTTCCTTGGTTCCTATCAGACGGCACAGCTCGTCAACGAGGCCTATGCCAACGACGGAATGCAGCCAATGTTCACCGATGCCGACCTCGAACACTTCCGCACCGGCGACGACCCCTATGGACATCCCGACGTGAACTGGTATGACGAAATCTTCAAGAGCACGGCTCAACAGTCGAATGCCAATGTCGATGTCTCTGGCGGTACCGACCGTCTGAAGTATTTCGTCTCGGTGGGTTACTTCATGCAGAACGGTCTGGTGAAGGACTTCGGTTCGGCCAACACCGATGTGAACTCCAACTATCTGTACCGTCGTTTCAACTATCGTTCGAACATCGACTTCCAGGTGACCAACAACCTGACGATGCGACTCGACGTGACCTCACGCTTCATGAACATCAACGAGCCCTATAAACTCAACGCCACAGGGCAGATATACAGTTGGGAGGAAATGCACCCCTACTCCTCGCCCGTCATCAACCCCGACGGCTCGTGGGCATATCTCTACGACACTTCCGGACGGCGGCCTACGCTCAATGCGCAACTCGCCAACTCCGGCTACAGCCGCACACGCCGCAACGACAACAACCTGCTCTACAGTGCCAACTGGAAGATGGACTTCATCACCAAGGGACTGTCGAGCAACATCCGCGTGGCTTACTCCACCATCGACGAGAACTGGCGTTCTGTGTGGCGCAGTGAGTTCCCCACCTACCACTTCAATTCCGACGGACAGGGTGGCGGCTACTACAACATCAACCCCGACCATGTCTACACCAACGGTTCCTATGCCGTCACGGCAGGCACCAATACCGCCCGTAAGGACCTCAACCTGCAGGCATTCCTCAACTACGCCCGTGTGTTCAACGAGGACCACGACGTCAGCGGTATGCTGCTCTTCAACCGCGAGAGCACGACCAACGAGAACTTCGGACAGAAGGTGCCTGAGAAGTTCATGGGTATGACCTTGAAGTTAGGCTATAAGTACAAGAACAAGTACCTCGTCGACTTCAATGCAGCCTACAACGGCTCCGACCGCTTCTCGGCAGGCCACCGCTACGGACTCTTCCCCGCCATCGGTGCCGGTTGGGTCATCAGCGAGGAGGAATGGTTCCGCAATCTCTTCGAGAAGAGCGTCGACCACCTGAAGATACGCTCCTCGTTCGGTATCGTCGGTTCCGACGTGGCCATGGGCGACCGCTACCTCTACAACCAGATTTACGAGGTGGGCGACACCTATTACTTTGGCGACCGTGCCATGAACTGGCAGGGCTATCGTGAAGGTGCCCTCGGCAACGACAATGTCACCTGGGAAAAGGCGCGTAAGTTTGACATCGGTATCGACCTGAACCTATGGAACAGCGTGTCCATCACCTTCGACTACTTCTACGACCACCGCTACGACCAGCTCGTCTATCGCGGCGACATCCCGCAGCTCATCGGTATCGGCACGTCGCCCGTCAACGTGGCAAAGACCATGAACCGAGGCTTCGACGGACAGGTGGGCTATCGTAAGTCGTGGGGCGACTGGAGTTTCAACACCAACTTCGTGTTCTCCTATGCCCAGAACCGCATCCTCTTCCAGCAGGAGGCCATGCAGCGCTTCCCCTGGCTCACCAAGACCGGACGGCCCATCAACCAGCCCTTCGGATATACATGGGACGGCTTCTATACGCCCGAGGAGATTGCTGCCATTGCTGCCGGTGCCGAGGGTGCCCCCGCCGTTCCTGTCAGCGAGACACCTGTGCAGGCCGGTGACCTGAAGTATAAGGACCTGAACAAAGACGGAGTCATTGACGACTACGACAAGCAGGCCATCGGCAAGCCCAACCTGCCTAACACCACCCTTGGATGGACCATCGGCGGCAGTTGGAAGGGTTTCACGTTGAGCGTCCTCTTCCAAGGTTCGTTCAACTACAGCTTCTCTGTCGTCGGTACGGGTATCGAACCCTTTAAGAGTCAGTTCCAACCGCTCCACCTGCAGCGTTGGACCCAAGAGCGCTATGAGAACGGTGAAGAAATCAATTTCCCACGCCTGACGTCGAACCCCACCACCGTCAATGCTGCCGAGGCCTACATGTCAGACTTCTGGCTCGTCGACGCCTGGTATATCCGTCTGAAGACCATCGACCTCAGCTACGACCTGCCGCGGAAGGTGCTGCCTAAGTTCCTCGACTCCGCCCGCCTCTATATGAACGCTTACAACCTGTTCACATGGACCAGCTACGACAAGTATCAGCAAGACCCGGAAATATCGACCAATACCGCCGGTGATGCCTACATGAATCAGCGTGTGCTCAACTTCGGTGTGGCTCTGGGCTTCTGAGGCTTGACGCTTTAGATATGAAATGTTGAACTTTGGGAAAGGTATTGCTGCCCTGACGACAGGGTGAATAAACTGCGTCAGGGCGCAATATCAACCCGAAAAAGCAAAAAATATAGCATTTTGGTTCAATTTTTATATTTTTGTGTCCGTTTTTTGCAAGTGATATGAAAAAAATAATGTAATTTTGCAACCGTAATCCCTATAATATTTTTACACACTTAATATTAACTTTTAAAACAAAAGACTATGAAAAAAATCTTTACTCTGATGGCAGTAGCTGCTTTTGCAACAAGTGCAAGTGCAACGACCCCCTTCAAGAACCTCTATGTTGAGGCTTATGCTACACCTACCGGTGCAGGTTCTGTTTACATCAACCCGAAGAACGACGAGGATGCACAGTATGTGTTCGAACAGTCGGAAGACTGGGGTGATTCCGCTTTCATGAAGTACGTCGGTGGTGAGAATGGTAATGGCGACGACGTTCAGGGCTTCAACAAGCCTGCAGACCCCGCCAGCCCCAATGGTACTTTCGAGGCTAAGATCAAAGTAGAGCCTGAAGATGGTTGGGAACTGGTATGCTATGCCGGAGCCGTCTATGAGGATGGTATCTATGGCGTCAGCGATGTATTCCCCACATTTACAGGTGAGAATCAGAACTCACGTCAGTGGTCGTTTGAATGGCCAGGTTCTGAAGATGCTATGGTTAATGTCAACAACGTTGACTGTCCTCAGACAGGTGATTCCGATGGTAATCCCCGTACTCGCGACGACTGTTTCGCCGATCCTTCACTCTGGAACGAAGAGCCCGACACCAAGATTTATGTCATTTTCCGTCGTGTCGGTGAGGAACTTCCTAAGTTCGATCCTGAATATGAAGGTCATAATGCCACTGGTGTGAATGCCGTCAACAAGATCACGGTCAGCGATGGCAAGATTTACAATGCTGCCGGTCAGCAGGTTGGTAAGGTCGAGAATGGCCTCATCATCCGTGATGGCAAGAAGGTCATTGTGAAGTAACTATTTGTTTTCTAAAGTCCCCCTCTCTTTTCTTGGGATAGAGAGGGGCTTTTTTATCTTTTTCAACTTTCTGAAGTATAGAAGTTGAGTAATTGTGCAGTTTGAAATCGTCATGAGGCGTCGTTTCCTTCTATCAAGTATAGCTCTGCTCTTCGCATTTGTTCCTATGATGAGTGCCGAAGAGGTGGATGCCATTGAAATACAACCAGACAGCAGTAACTATGTCATTGCCAGTATCGTATTGTCCTCTCCTGGCGAGGAAGCATTTTTTGCCTTAGGACATAGCGGTCTGCGATTGCAGTGTCCTTCGAAGGGCTTGGATTTTTGTTTCTCCTACAGCACCATTGTCCCCCCAGGTCCTGAATTCAACTTGTTGCTGCTTTTTGGTCAGATGAAAGGCGGCTTCGAGGCTTTGCCCTACGATGAATATATGGACACCTTTCGGCAAACCGGCCGAGGTGTAATAGAATATCCCCTCAACCTGACTCTTAACGAAAAGCGTGAGCTGTGGCGACTGATGGATAATAAGATGATGCTTGGGCCCACGCTGCCATTCGATTTCCTTTATAATAATTGTACCTCAACTCTCTATCATTCTTTAGAGTCGGTGATGGAGCGTGAGGATTTTGTTTATCCCCGTCTTTCTCCATTGGACATGCGTGTTCGCGATGCCTTTCATGTTTTGTTTGCCGATGCACCGTGGATAGAGTTCTTCGGCATAACGATGCTTTCAGCCATCCCGCCCGATGACCCTTGTCCCTTGGAACTCGTGTTGTGTCCTTCGTTGTGGGCGCGTCTGTTGCCCGAGGCAACGATAGTTGGCATTGAAGGTTCTTCGCGACCGGCTTTGTCAGGTGAACCTTTTGAGTCGGCACCACAGACGCTGTTTATCGAACCCTCTATATGGACTCCTGTCTTCGTCTTTGCCCTGCTGCTTTTAGTGGCGGTGGTGGTGACGTTGGTCGAGCATGTGTTCCGTTGGAAGCGCGTGGGAGCCGTGTTCGATGGTGTGCTGTTCACCTTCTATAACCTCTTTGCGTTTTACATGCTCTATGCATCGTGTGTCGGTATGTTCGGCTATTTTTGGAACTGGTTCTTTTTTGTTTTCAATCCGTTACCCCTGTTGCTGTGGCTTTATTGCCGGAAGAAAGGCGGTGAGGCGCGGTTGTGGCTGGGTTGTTCGGTTGTCCTTATAGCCTTCATGTTGTTCTACATTGTCCACATGAGCCAGTTTGAATGGCCGCATGAGCTGTTGCTTGCCACCTTGCTGTTGCGCTGCCTTAACCGTTATTTTGCAAAACGATGAGTAGGGAGACAAACCTTGTTGGGCTTCCGTCAGTCGACCAGCCTTGGCTGAAATATTATGATGCAGCGCATGTAAAGGCGGAAGTGTTCACCTGCACGCTCTATGAGTATTTTGTAGAGAACAATCATTCGTATCCTGACGATATAGCCTGTCATTATCTGTCTCGCACGATACGTTATGGCGAAGTGTTCCGTCAGATAGACCTTTGCACACAGAGCCTGCTGGCACTGGGTGTGAGGCGCAACGACATCGTCACAATAGCCATGCCCAGCGTGCCCGAGGTTGTTTATCTGGTGTATGCGCTGAACCGTTTGGGAGCTGTGGCAAACATGATTCACCCGTTGGCAAGTGCCGAAGAAACGTTGAACTACCTGAACGAAATGCCCAATCGACTGGCTTTTGTCTTTACGGGAACCTATGCTCTTCTGCGTGACCATCTTGACAAGGTCTCTGTAGAGAAACTCGTGGTAGTATCACCTGCGCAGTCGCTTCAGCCCGTGCTTCGCTCGATATACGCTCTGAAGAACCGCAAGGAGCGTGTATCTGAAAACTCTCTTGTGATGACGTGGGGGACATTCATGAAGCAGGGCAGGGGAGTGACGCTTCCCCAACGTGTGGAGCGTGCCGATGACGACTGGGCTGTTATCTCGCATACCGGAGGGACGACGGGTCGACCGAAAGGCGTTGTCAATTCCAACATGAACATTATCGGTCAGATGTGGCAGATGGTAGAGGGTCGCGGCTGTCGGCGGCAAGACTGCATGATGATTCAGTTGCCGCCATTCATCAACTACAGCCTTGTCACGATATTGGAATCGTTCTGCTATGGCTTCCGTGTATTGCTCATCCCGAAATACGACCCCAGCAAACTGCCCGAATACATCTATCGCTATAAGGTCAATTTTATCCATTCCATTCCCGCTTATTGGGAGGCCCTTTTCCATATCTCAAAGATTCGGAAGAATGCCTTTTCCAGCCTTCGGGCTATTGCCAGTGGCGGCGAGAGTATGGATGTTGAAACGGAGAAGGCTGTCAACGACATCCTTCATGCCGGTGGCGGCCGGTTGAACCTGATGATGGGTCTCGGCATGACGGAGTCTACAAGTGGTGTCGTCGGCACCTATCCTTGGGCAAAAGTGCCGGGCAGCGTGGGCATTCCTTTCCTGAAGACCAACTGCCGCATCGTTGATGTCACGACGGGTGAGGAACTGTCGTATAACGAGGAAGGCGAGATTTGTTTTTCCGGTCCTACCATCATGGTGGGCTACTATAAGAACCCCGAGGCCACGGCCGACATCATCAAGACCGATGCCGACGGCACACGCTGGCTTCATACGGGCGACGTGGGCTATATGAACGAGGACGGGCTTCTTTTCCTTACAGGTCGTCTGAAGCGGCTCATCATGCAGAAGGACGAAAATGGAATGGTGTCGAAGATATTCCCCGAGCGTATAGAGAGTGTCATCATGCAGATGCCGGAGATTGAAGAGTGTTGCGTTGTAGGCAAAACCGACGCGACACGCATCAATCTGCCCATCGCCTACGTCGTGGTCTCTCCCAAGGCGGCTGGAGTCGGTGAGGCGGAGGTCTGTCAGTCTGTCATCCGCTGGTGTCAAGGTCAGTTGCCGGCATATATGATTCCTTCCGAGGTTCATGTCCTCTCGACGATGCCTCGCACCGACCGTGGCAAGATTGACTATCGGGCATTGGAGAGGAAACCCAAGATGAAAAGTTGAAAAGGTGAAAAGGTGAAAAGGTGAAAAATTACTTGTCAACTTACATGTTAAAAAAGAAAATGAAACGTTTGACTTTGTGCATTCTGGCCTTTTTAGTGGGAGTCGGAGTATGGGCTGACGAAGCTGCTACCGACTCACTCGGACTGCCTACCGACCTGCACGCCTCGTTGCTGGTATGTGATGCGGGCGACGACTTCTATTCTGGCTACGGTCATTGTGCCCTGCGTATGGAGTGCCCGTCGAAGGGACTCGACTTCGTGTTCTCCTACTATATGGAAGACAATTTCTCCAACCGCACCAGACTTTTCCGCGGCAATGCCGTCGGGTCGTACGTCGCCATGAAGACACCTTCGTTTCTGAAGGAATACGAAATGTATAATCGTGGTGTGGAAGTATACGAACTGAACCTCACCCTCGACCAGAAACGTCAGCTCTGGCAGCTGCTCGACCAGGAGGTGGCACGCAAGACGCGACGCCCCTACAACTACCTGCACACCAACTGCTCGTCGATGTCGATATATGCCGTAGAACGGGTCCTGGCAGACGAAAGGATTGTCTGCGACAGCTACGACGACGGCATCACCGGCACCTATCGCCACTTCATCGGCCGCATATCCGAAGATCAGCCGTGGGCATATTTCTTCTGGACGACCATTCTCGGAGCCCATGGCGATACCAATGGCAACATTGAGGACAAGATGGCACCGATGCTGATACGCAAATCGCTGCTGCAGATGCGCATCGTCGATACAGAAGGCCACGAGCGGCCGTTCGTCGTAGGACAGCCTGCAACGCTGTTGCCTCACGGATTTGCTATTTCCCCAGCCCCGTTCACACCGTCTCATCTCTTCCTGCTCGTGTTGCTGCTGGCTGTTGCCGTCAGCCTCTGGCAGTTGGCGAAGCCGCAGTCAGCCCGTTGGCCGGCATTTGCTTTCGATGGTCTTCTGCTCACCTTTCAGACGCTCATCGGGCTGTTCCTCTTCTATATTTCGTGTATTTCCCACATGGAAGGCGCTGCCGGCAACTGGAACCTTCTGGTGTTCAATCCGCTGCCGCTGCTGTTGTGGCTGTTGTTCCGCCATCGCTGTTGGTACGGGCGGGTCTTCGGACTCTATGTGGCTGTACTCGTCTTCTATGTGTGTCTGTGGCCGTTCTCTCCGCAGGTCGATGCGCTGCGTATATGGATGGTAAGCCCGTTGCTGGTTCGTAGTGTCTGTCTTTTCTGGAGCGCCGAAAGGCATTATCGGGCTTGCCGATAGGCTGTATCGGACATGTCGATAGGCTGTATCGGAGATGTCGATAGGCTGTATCGGACATGTCGATAGGCTGTATCGGAGATGACGAAAGAAAGCATCGGGATTGTTACCAGGCATTGATAACAGTCTTAACAATGCCTGATAACAGTCTTAACAATGCTTGTTAACAGTCTTAACAATGCTTGTTAACACTATTATCACAGCCTGTTAAGGGTATGACAGTTTCGTTTTCGTTAGTTCCTTCTGTATGAACCGCTTAGACAACTTGTGTGAATCTTGCTACATTTGGGATGATACAAGAAAAAGGTTATTTTTGTTCGTTTCTTGCATTAATTGGCGTTTTTTTTATATTGTCTTTGCTTTCTTCGTTGTAATTTTGCACCGTTATAAATCATTATTCACTAACAAAAGACAAAAAGCTATGAAGAAAGTATTTACATTGATGGTCGTCGTCCTGATGGCCGCAACAGCAAGCGCAGGCATCACCCCGTACAAGAATCTTTATGTAGAGGTCTACGCCAATCCTACCGGTGCCGGTACAGTCTATCTGGAGCCGAAGAATGGCGATGATGCCAACTATCTCGTCGACTGCTCCGATAACATGGGCGAGTCGGCATTCATCAAGTTGGTTTTTGCCGAGAATGGTGGCGGCGGCGACTATACCATCGGCTGCAACAAGGGTCTGGGTGTCTTCGAGGTGATGGTCGATGCTCTCCCTGAGGCAGGCTACGAACTTGTATGCCTTGCCGACAAGGTTACCGAGGACGGCGTCTATGGTCCCGACGACTGCTATCCCAGCATCGAGGGTGACAAGGAGAACGAGCGTACGATCAGTTTCTTCTGGACCGGTCAGGACATCATCAACATCAATGTTCCGAAGTCCGAGCATGACGAAGACGGAACGAGTGCCAACGACACACCCAGCCGCGAAGATTGTGCCAAAGACCTCTCGAAATTCCACGAGACGCCCGACACCTATGTCTATGCTATCTTCCGTGAGATTGGTGCTGACCTGCCAATGTTCGACGAGAATAAGTCTACGGGCATCCGCAGCGTGAACACCGCTAAGTCCGATAAGGCTTACTACTCCATCACCGGTCAGCAGCTCAGTGCGCCTGTGAAGGGTATCAATATCATCAACGGCAGGAAAGTCGTAGTGAGATAATGACTGCTCACCGCCCCAAAAGAGGGCGTGTCAAATCGAAGGTAGTGCGCTTTGCGCAGAAATCTCACAAATCTATCCAAAATCTTTCATCTTGTCTATCAGGACTTTTGATTTGTATCGATTTGTAGGATTTCTCGTCCGTAGGACGATTGAATTTCTATTTTGACACGCCTTCTTTCTTATGATTGCTTCCGGTAATTTTGAAATTTCTCGATTTCCTCCCACTTGTGGCGGCCTGAAAGGCCAACTATAACTAAGCCCAGGACAGCGCCCCGGGCTTAGTTCATGTTATGTTCTTGTTGGCCCTTGAATTTCCCTTCGGCCGTCGACCTTTGGTTCGGGCCGTTTTAGCGGACAGCAATAATAAAGAATATCTTTTGGATGGGACAATGATAAGCATCCTTTATGATATGTGTAAGTATCGTAAAAGTAAATTCAGTTAATTTGCTGACCAAATTCAGTTGATTTGCTGACTAAATTCAGTTGATTTGCTTTTTAGTTTCTAAGCATCGGCATACAGAAGTCTTTCAAGCCTTCGTGCCTGAACTGCTTATCGTGGTTGAGAAAACGATGAAATGGCCTTACAGGAAGCCTGCAATACAAAAGAAAAATATTGCTGTCCAGGGTTATTTAATTATTACTGGACAGCAATAGTTTTTTAATTCACAAAGTCTTTTTTAATTCACAAAGTCTTTTGGCAACAGGCCGAACTGCTTGTAGAAGCACTGTGAGAAGTAGGAGGGCGAGCTGAAGCCTACGATGTAACAAACCTCACTGACTTTGCAGTCGCCAGTCTTTAGCAGCTGAGCTGCCCGCTTGAGCCGTTCCACCTTGATATAGTTATTTGGCGTGAGCTGGAAGATGCCTCGCATTTTTCTATTCAGGCTGGTACGGCTCATAAACATTTCTGATGCGAGCAGTGCGATGTCGAAGTCTTTGTCGCTGAGGTGTTCGCTGACCACCTTTTCCAGACGTTTCACAAATTCTTCGTCGGCATGGCTGATGGTGACGGCATTGCTCTGCACAAAGGGAGAGTTGGCATAGGCCTGCCGCATGTTGTCGCGTTGTCGGATGAGGTTCTGTATGACGCTGAAGAGGTATTCGGCCGAGAATGGTTTTTCTATGTATGAGTCGGCACCGCTCTCCATGGCCTCCACCTTCGACGTGTCGAGTGTGAGGGCAGTGAGCAGGATGAAGGGGATGTGGCTGTAGTTGATGTCTTCCTTGACGCGCCTGCACAGTTCGAAGCCGCCGATGGGTTCCATCATGGCGTCGGAGACGATGATGTCGACGTCGTGGCTGGCCAGCACCTGCAGGGCTTGTTCGCCGTTGGCAGCAGTGAGTACGCTGTAGACACGTCCGATGACGCGCCGCTCATATTGAAGCATTTCTTGGTTGTCCTCCACAATGAGCACCGTCGGCTTTTCGTCCTCTGGGGTTGCTGCCGGAGTGTCGGTGATGTCTGGCTGCGACTCTTTGGGTTCTTCTTCGAAGGGCATGGGCGGTTCGCTGTTGAGTCGGATGGCCGAGGCCTGTTCGATGGGCAGGCTGAGCTGGAACACGTTCATTTCCTCTGAGTCGCCCATGGTGAGCGTTCCGCCGTGCAGCTCTGCCAACGTTCGAGCCAGCGCCAGTCCGATGCCTGTTCCGGTCTGCTTGGAACCTTCTGCTCGGAAGAATGGTGTGAAGATCTGGTCGCGGATGTCCTTCGCCACGATGGGTCCGTCGTTGACGCATTCAACGCGGAACCGTTCGCTTTCCGTCGTCAGGGTGATCCTGATGGTGTGCTCGCAGTATTTGACGGCATTGTTCATCAGGTTACTGATGATTTTTGTGAATGCTTCGCGGTCGATATAAGCCGTGAAGGGAGTCTGTGGCAGACTGATAGTAGCCTCGATGCCATGTTGCCGCATGGTGGGTATGAAGCGTTCGTAGACGCTTTCGACGACACTGCCGATGTTGCATTTCTCGAAGTTCAGCCTGAGTCCGTCGCGTTCCGTGCGTCGGAAGTCGAGCAGCTGGTTCGTCAGGTCGAGCAGTCGGTCAACGTTCTTCCCCATGATGCTCAGGTTTTCGTATTCCTCACCTTCGTCGGGCTGGTGTTGTCCGAGGATGTCGTTCAGTGGTCCTTTGATGAGCGACAGCGGCGTCCGTATCTCGTGGGCCACATTGGTGAAGAAGTTGATTTTGCTCTCATAGAGTTCCTGGTCTTTCTCGTGTTCGAACTTCTCCATCTGTATGCGGCGGCGCAGGGCGGCGCGGTGGCTGAAGTATCGGTAGACGAGCCAGGAGAACAGCAGGACGATGAGCAGGTAGCCCAGCCTTGCCCACCAGGTGGCCCACGGCGACGGCTTGACGACCACCGTCAGCTCGTAGGTTTCGGGAGCCGGTTCTCCGTCGGAGTATCGTGTGCGTACTTTCAGCTGGTAGGTGCCGGCGGGCAGGTTGGTATAGGTAATGGTGTTCTCGCCGTATAGGTTCTGCCAGTTGTTGTCGAAGCCTTCCAGCCGGTATTCGATGGGTTGTGTGTTGGTGTCGTCGAAGTTCATCAGTGCCACACGCAGCGAGAACGAGTTCTCGTCGTGACGGAGCGTGAGGCGTCGTGTGGCAGTGATGCTCTCCTTCAGCGGCGACCCCGAGGGACTGAAGTTGTCGACGTTGATGTTGTTGATGAACAGTTGTGTCGCCACGATGACCGGTTTGTCGTCGTCGTCGACGAACGAGCCTGGCGTGAAGGCGATGAATCCGTTGAGGCTGCCCATGTAGATGCGTCCGTCGGAGGCGAGCAGCGACGATGAGTAGTTGAAGCTGTTGTCGAGCAGTCCGTTCTCCGTCGTGTAGATGCGGGCATTGTCGGTGGCGGGGTTGTAGCGGATGAGGCCTCCGCTCGACGACATCCACAGTTGGCCGCGGGTGTCTTCTACAATCTGGAAGATGGTGCGCTGGGATTTGTCAATGGGCAGCCTCACACTGTCGAAGCTGTCGCTCTCGGTGTCGTATAGGGCGATGCCCTGACCTTCGGTGGTAATCCATATTCTTCCTTTGGCATCTTCGAAGATGCTCAGCACGTTGTTCGACGGTATGTGGCGCAGGCTGTCGCCCGCACTGTAGAGTTTCCATTGTGTCGCCCCCTTCTGTCGTTGGTAGAGGCCGTTGCCATAGAGTGCCACCCACAGCGCCCCCTTGCGGTCCTGGTGGATGTCGTAGACAATCTTTCCGGCAATGAGGGTGTCGGGCGTGAAAGTGTTGGTCTTCGGGTCGTAGACGGTGAGTCCGCTCAGCTGTCCAAGGTATATCTTGTCGTCGGTAGGGCAGATGGTGAACACGCTGTTGTCGGGCAGTGACGCCCCAGGAGCCTTGTCGCGGTACGACCTTACGATGCGCCCTGTGTTAAGGTCAAGTATCTTCAGTCCGTGTGAGAATGTGCCCACCCACAGCTCGTTGCCCACGATGCTGATGCCGTGGATGTTGGGAAAGGCCGCGCTCTCGGCAATATACCTGAACAGACCCGTATGCGGGTCATAGACGTTCAGCCCGTGGTCTTCCGTGCCAATCCAGATGTGGCCATTGGCATCTTCAGCAAGTTCCCTGACCCTTCGGCCCGAGAGGCTGCCCTTGACATCGGATCGGGGGAAGAACTTCTCGATGACATACGGCCGGTGGGGCGCATAGTTCACACCACCGAAATAGCTGCCTATCCAGATGCCGCCGTCGCGGTCGCGAAAGACACACTGCAGCGAGTTGTCCGATATGGAGAATGGATTAGAGGGCTCGTAACAGAAGTGGCGCATGTCGCGCGTGAGCATCTCGAAGACGTATAGGCCGTCTTCCGTCGCCATCCACAGTTCGTTGCCGTTGCGAATGAGGGCATGGGCATAGACTCGTCGGTCGGCATCGGGCATGACGTTGGTGACCGTGTTCTCCTTCGTGTTCACCTCGTGCAGCCCCGACAGGTTGTCGCACACGAAAAGCCGTCCCTGCTCTGTGGGCACGATGCCGAAGATGGTATGTCCGTCGAAGCAGTCGCGGCCGTCCTTGTCCAAATAGGTGATGACATGGCGGAAGGCATCATCGGTGTAGAGTAACCCGCCGCCGAACATGCCCAGCCAGATGCGGCCGTCGTCGCCGATGGCCAGTGACGTCACGTTGGACAGACCCTTCATCGGATAGTGGTCCAGCGACTGTTTCGTGACATTGTAGCGGAACACACCCTGCAACTGACTGTTGATGTAGACGTCGTCGCCGTGACCATAGATGAGATTGATGTTGTTCTCTATGCGCTCGCCCGAGTTGGTAACCCTGTCGAAGCGACTGAAGGAGTCGGTCAGCGACGAGTAGAGATAGATGCCGCGGTCCGTGCCCACCCACAGCTGGTTCAGCGGGTCTTTATAGAGGCAGTTGATGTAGTCGCAGTCAAGACCGTGACTACCCTCGCCGCTGCGGTACACCTTGAAGTACTGACCGTCGAAGCGGTTCAGACCGTCCTTCGTACCGAACCACATGAACCCCGTGTCGTCCTGGGTGATGGCCAGCACCGAGTATTGCGACAGTCCCGTCTGCATGTCGAAGTGCTTAAAGAGATAACTCGGGTCGGCATAGGCCGCGAGGCTCGCGGTGAGAAGGAGCAGGGATAGTATTCTTTTGTGTATGTTCATATTCCTAAGACGATTGGCTGAGCCTGTTCCGTTAATATCTGCAATGCAAAGTAACGCAAATTATTCCAAACAACCAAAGGCAAAGGAAAATATTTTTCACTCCAACACTCCGTCGAGCATGTTCACCACACGTTGGGCATAGCCGGCATCGCGTTGCGAGTGCGTCACCATGACCACCGTCGTCCCCTCCTGATTGAGCTGGGTCAGCAGCTGCATCACCTCCAGACCGTTCTTCGAGTCGAGGTTACCCGTAGGCTCGTCGGCAAGGATGAGTTTCGGGTTCATCACCACGGCACGCGCAATGGCCACACGTTGCTGCTGACCACCCGAGAGTTGCTGCGGGAAGTGGTGGGCACGATGGCTGATGGCCATGCGACGCAGCACCTCCTCGACCTTTGCCTTGCGCTCCTTCTTCGGCACACCGAGATAGATGAGCGGCAACTCCACGTTCTCCTCGACGTTCAGCTCGTCAATCAGGTTAAAGCTTTGGAAGACAAAGCCAATCAGGCCTTTGCGCACCTTCGTACGCTGACTCTCCCGGAGCTGGCCAACGTCCTGACCGTCCAGCCAGTAGTGTCCGCTCGACGGGTTGTCCAGCAGTCCTAATATATTTAATAATGTGGACTTGCCGCAACCCGATGGCCCCATGATGGCCACGAACTCACCTTTCTTCACTTCCAACGATACGCCCCCAAGGGCAACGGTCTCCACCTCTTCCGTGCGGAACACCTTCTGAATGTTTTCTAACTTGATCATCATATACGGTTTTAAATGTTATTACTCTGTCTTTAGATAATTCACGGGATTGCTGGTGGCCACGCGATAGGTCTGGAGCAGTACGATGGCGGCAATGATGAGCACTACGAACAGCGTACAGGCGGCGAAGACATACCACGCGAGTGCCACCTTATCGGCAAACTGCTCCATGAGCAACGTGCTGAAGTACCAGCCCAGGGCGATGCCAACGATGATGGACGGGATGGCTATCAGCGCGATGCTCCGTAGGAAGAGCCCTTGCAGTTCGCTGACGGTTGCCCCCATCACCTTTCGGATGGCCAGTTCGCGGGAGCGGCGCTGCACCTCGTCGCGCACATAGCCTATCAGTCCAATCAACGTTATCAGCAGCGAGGCCAGACAACCAATCATGATGAGGTCGCGGGTATGCTTCGTCTGTGCGTAATGGTCGGTCAGTTCGTCCTTATACCGTTTCACGTTCAATTCTGCATTAGGGTAGAGTTTGTCGCACGTCTGCTGAACGGCGAGTATGTTTTCCGGCGTCAGTGCATTGAACTTGACCAAGATGTACTTGGCGTAGATGTTTCCGTTGAGCATCATCGAAGGACGTTCCTCCGCGCTGACGAGCGAACCGATGGTGAAGTTCTTCACCACGGTCTTGATGGTGATAGGCAGCTGGTCGCCAAACTCTGTGCTCAGGATTGTCTGGCCGACGACATCGCTCCAGCCCGTATGCTGCTTGAGCATCTCGGCAAAGTGCTCGTCTACGATAGCCTCGCCTTCCCATCCCGGATGGTCGACGCGTGCGGGCACGGTGCCTTCTTTCACCGTCAGCCCCATGGTCTGGACGATGCTCGACTCAGCCCAATACAAGCAGGAGAAATTGAATAGTTGTTCCGTCTTGCCGGGCAGCATCACATTGTTGCCGCTCTGCTTGTTCGTCCATAGTGAATAGGCGGCACTCGTGCTTTCCACACACGGCAGCTTCTCTATCTCGCGAGCCAACGTAAAGGTAGAATCGGAGGGATTGGCAATCTCGATATAGGCCACATCCTTGTAGTCGTAGCCCAGGTCACGGTTGAGCATATAGTCGTACTGGCGGTAGATGGTGCTGAGCACGCACAGCAGCATGGTACACAGCACGAGCTGGAAGGCCAGCAGCGACAGTTTCCAGAGGCGCTTGTTTTCAGAGAAAAGCCGGTAGGCATAGACCATCGGGATGCGCGAGTAGATATATCCCGGCAGCAGTCCGCAACAAGTCAGTACGATGAGGCAGACGGCAGTCAGCACCAAATAAGTCTGCGACGAGAAGAGCGTGCTGACGCTGACGCCCAAGAGGTCGCGCACCCAGTCCTGGCCAGCCCAGAGCAGCAGGGCCATGATGAGCAGTGCTGAGAGCAGATGCGCGGCGGCCTCCTTCAGTGTGGTCAGATAGAACTCACGGCGTGGGGCTCCCAGCACCTTGCGTAATGCCACCTGTCGGGCATGACTCACCATTGTGCTGATGACCACGAGGATGTAGTTCATCACCGCCGTAAAGAGCATGACGAAGGCTACGACAGAGAGGATGATGCATGTTGTCTTGACTGTCTTCTTCTGCATGTGGCTCCCGCTGACGGCATTCAGCTTGAAGCCATAGTCCTTGATGCCTGCGGCCTTGACGTCGTCCCAGGGTATCTGTTCCTTCAGCATCTTGTTCATCCCTGCAGTCACTTTCGCCATGTCGGCATCAGGTCGCAGACGGACGAAGGAGTGGTAGCGGTCGTTGCCCATCAGATGGCCTGTGCCATCGTAGGAATAGATTCCGATAGAGGGCATCGACATGATGATGTCAAGCTGGCGGAACGATGAGTTCTCGTCGTAGTCCTCGAACACACCGGCCACCGTCATCGGTTTATCGGGTGCAGCCATAAAGCAGAAGGTCTTGCCGGCGGCATCGCCACCTATCCTGTCGTACAACCGCTTACTAATCAGACATTGGCCGGGCGTACTCAGAATCGTCTTGGCATCTCCTTGCAGTATCCTTGTGCCAAAAATATCGAAGAAGCAGGAGTCGGCAAACACCGTATGCTCAAAGTCGTGGTGCGTGCCGTCCTCTGTCGTCAGTTTCTCGTCGGTAAACTGATACGTCCATCGTGTACCCACCTCTATCTCCGGGATGTAGCGGCACATGGCAGGAATGGCTCCGCCAGGGGTGTTCTCATACTCAGCAGCCTCCTCGCCCATCTTCTGGAACATCTCGCTGACCTGATATACTCGCTCCTTGTCGGCGATACAGCGGTCGTAGTTGCGGTTCAGCTCCACACGCGCTATCAGCACCAGTCCGACGGTCAGCCCGATGGCCAGCGAGACAACCTTGATCAAGGTTCCTTGTCCTTTGTGATTATTCTTCATACACTCGGTTCTTTTTGTTTTCTGCTGCAAAAGTACGGCAATAAAACGAATCCGCCAAGGTTTTTAGTCTTGGCGGATACTGATTGTCTAAAAATTAGACAGTAAAGCGTATGATTTTTAGACACATTGATTGCAAATCATGCGGGCCATGTCGTTCAGTGAGAGGCATTGGTTGCGACTGATGGCAATGTGCTCGTTGTGGTGTTCCCATGGGGCGAGGATGAGCAGTTGTCCCCGGGCACAAGCCTCCATGCGCTGGCCGCCGGGCTTGGCGAGGTCGGTAAAACCATTCTCCTGAAGGTAGATGAGTGGGAAGCCTCGTTCGAAGGCAGCGCGCATCACCGCTTTCTCGCCAGGCGATATGGAGGGCGACACGAGCACAGCCCCTTGTGCGGCGGCAGAGAGGAAATGGTTCACCCGTTGCTGTATCTCCGATTCCGTCAGACGGCGCGAACACTGCACCTGCAGCCTGACGGGGCGCTGTAGCAGAAAAAGATTGCCGATGGCAGAGAACTGCTGGCTGCCAATCATGAGTCCTCGCTGCACGCGGAAGAGGTCGGGGTGCTCGCGCTTCATCAGCAGGCGGCGCGGGTTCTCAGCGAGGTAGCGGAGCCAGGTGTCGAGCTGGCCTTCGCGCAGCAATAGCTTATCGTTGTAGCCACGGGCAAAGAGCAGGCCGTGGTAGCGGTCGCTGTTTGCCTGTTGTGTTTGTTGCTGTACTACAGCAACAGACGGTACGAGCTCACGGAAAGCCTTATTGCATCCTTGCTTAAAGCCAAGGAGCACCTTGCCAAGAGGCTTTTCAATGTGTGCTTTTACGAAAAGGATGCCGTGGAAGTGGTCGGGCATCATCTGCAGTGCAATGATGCTGATTTGCGGATAGCGCACTCCGATGTCATGCCAATTCTGCGAAACCCGTCTGCCTAAGTCTGTCAGCACCACATGCGGCTCGTCGGGCGTACCAGCTGCGCCATCGCTGCGTCCCGCCACCTGTCCGAAGAGCGGACGGCGCCCCTCGGTCACCATCGTGACCATGTACATCTGCCGCTCCTGATAGTCGTGGTCTATCATGCGGCGGTTCATCGAAGGCTTCTTCTCGCCGGCAAAGGCTTTCTGCTTCTCGTAGGTTTCTTTATCCACAATGCAAAGATACGGCAATCGTTTGACAAAGACAAACAATTCGGGCGAAATCTATCGATTATAAGTAGATTTCGCCCGTTTGGTTACTCCGTCTTGATGTTCTTCACAGGATTCTCGGAAGCAGCGCGCCAGCTCTGGATAATGACAGTGAACAGGGAAATGATGAAGCAGGTAAACCCGGCAACAGCGAATATCCAGGGGTTGAGCGCGATGCGGTATGAGAAGTTCGAGAGCCAGTCGCTCATGATATAATATGAGATAGGCACGGCGATGACGAACGATACCAACAGGGGGATGGAGAAGGTGCGGAGCATCAGCACCAAGACCTCGCCCGATGTCGATCCCATCACCTTGCGGATGGCAATCTCCTTCTTGCGCTGACGGATGAAGAAGAGCGACAGGCCCACATAGCCCAGCACCGAAATGACGATGGCAATGAGGGTGAAGAGGGAGACGATGCGCAACGTGTTCTGCTGGTCCTCGAAGGTCTCGGCGATGCTGTCTTCCAAACCGTTAACGAGCCATTTGGGGTCAATATCAGGACTGCCTAATGCTTTAACCATATCGACGAAAGCTGTTTTCGCCCTCTTATCGCCATTTGTCTTCACCAAGTAGCCGGGATACTCCATATCGTCCTGCAGACGGATAGCGAAAGGCTGCACATCTTGCAAGACATTGACACGGTGGAAATCGCGGAGAACGCCCGCTATAGGATTCTTCTGTCCGCCACCCCAGTCTATCTCACGGTCTCCGTCAGTATAGCCCAACTGTCGCATGGCTTCCTCATTCAGATAGAATCCGTCATTCGTGGGGCCATAGTCTTTCAAGACGTGCAGTCCGTAGAGTCTGAAGGCCGTACTGTCCATGTCAGTCTGAAGCAACTGGACTTTCTTGTCGTCTCTGGTGATAGTACGTGAACTCCAACTCAAATTGGAGAAGGAAGTCCCTTGGAATATGCCAATCCCTTCCACAAAGGGCATCTTCTCCAGCAGGCTCCTGACTGCCTGGAATTTTCCCTGGGGGGCATAGACATAATACAGGTCCTTGGTGTTATAGCCCAATGGCGCATGGATGAGGTGGTTCAGCTGCAACCAGATGACGAGGGCAGAAGTCAGCATCGTGATGGTGACGACATTCTGCAGGATGATGAACACCTTGCCCAGCACCATCTTGGAGCGGTAGCGGAAGCTGCCTTTCACAATGTCGATGGGCTGGAAGCGGGAAATCTGCCACGAAGGCATGATGCCTGAAATGATACCAGTTAGCAAGACGAACCCTATGCTGACTCCTACGGTGTCCATACGAATATCGTTCATCAGGTCTATCTTGCCCTTGAACAGTTCGGCTGCCTCGTCTTGGAAACAGCAGGCCAAGACAAAGCCTACAACAAAGCAGAAAGCCACCATCAGCGTAGACTCGACGATCAACTTCAGGGAAATGCTGCGCTGGCTGCTGCCGAAGAGTCGCCGGGTGGCCATCTCCTTGGCACGGAAACCCGTATTGGCAACGGTCAGGTTGATATAGTTGCTCACGGCGAAGAAGAGAATGGCCAGCACGGCTGCAAGCAGTATCTGGAGTCTCGACCGGTCACCCTTCAGCATGCCGACACCCTCATTCTGCGGTGCGAACATGACGTCGGTAAGCGGTGTGAGATGGAGTACATAATCTCCCCAAGCGCCCACATAGTTCTTTCGCAGATAGTCTTCCATCTGCGCTTTCTTGCTCTCCAGGCTCGTGCCTGGCTTCTGCATGAGAAAAGCCTTGATAGCACCCGTAGAACTGTAGGCAAACGTGTTGCTTTCGAGTTTGTAGCCCACCACCTGCGGGTAGCGCTCCATGCTGGCAATGACCTGCGTCTCGTTAGGCAGTACGGTATGGTCGAAATCCTGGACGACAGCGCTGACCGTGTAGACCAAAGTGCTGTCATAAGGGTCGGCTTTGTCTTCGCTCACGATATGCACATGGCGGTTGCCCACTATCTGCAATGATTCGCCGATGGGGTCCCTGCTGCCAAAGAGACTATTGGCCAGCCGCTCGGTGATGACGCATTTGTCTGGTGCATCAAGGGCGGTCTGGCGGTCACCCTTCGTCAGTTCAAAGTCGAAAAACTGGAAGAAAGTGGAGTCTGCCAGCATGATGATACCTTCCTGAGCATCTTTTGATTTCACCTCCTGCTGTCCATACTTGATTTTGCCGTCAGCACTCAGCACGCAGCAGGTCTTGTCCACCTCCGGGCATTGCTTCCTAATTGCCTCTGCTGCCTGAGGCCACATATAGAACATCTGCTGATTGCCCATCAGATAGATGCGGTCGGCATTCTTGTGCCAAGAGTCGATGCTGTATTGCCGCCACGTGTAGTCGCCCATGAGGATGATGAACATCAGCGATACCACCAGTCCCCCTATATTTATAAAGGTATATAGCTTGTTGCGCGAAAGGAATCTGAAATAGCTCTTCATACGTTTTAATACTTTTGTTGCTGCAAAAGTACGGCAATAAAACGAATCCGCCAAGGTTTTTAGCCCCTGCGGAAGCGGATTGTCTAAAAAATAGACAGTAGAGCGTATGATTTTTAGACACTCTCGCCAGAGAATCGGGGCGAGAGGCTGCGATATAGGTCGTAGCCGCCAGTATCGGAGGGATAGATGATGGTATCGATGAAATAGTAGTTGCCGTCGCCGCCTACCAATACGTTGCCGGCTACTGCGTCGAAGATGTCGTGCTGGCCGTTGGTGTAGTATTCGCCGTTGTCCTCCGGATGGAAGCCTAAACGGAGGAACTCATCGTGGATTTCCTCTTTCGTGGCCAGACGGGCGTTAGCAATAAAAGGTTGCTCCAATACAGCACAAACTTTTCCGTCGCGATTCTCTGCAAATCCAAGCATATTGTATGGACAATCAGGGAAGTATTGATTATGCGCTTTGATACGCTCAAAGAATGGTGTCAGATTGTCATCTGAGTAACGGAAATCATTCAACTTGATGATGGTCGTTCTATCAGCTGATAAATACGTCTCATTCTCTGACCCTCGGTCAAAGAAATCACCGAAAAGGCTACGGTCTTCAAACCAGCAGCCTTGTTCCTGTGCCCATTGGCGTAGTCTTACCAATTGGACAGACTTGCAAGCCGTTGTTCCCGCAAGCTTTTCAATTGTCTCAAGCACTCCTCGCGCGAAAGCGGATGCGCTTGCCAATATGCTACACTTGCCTTTTTCTCGGCATTCACCTTCTTGTGATAGTCGTTCAGTTTGATCTCCATTCATTCTTCCTTTTATACGTTTTCGATGCAAAGATACAATATTTGCTTGACATTAACAAGCATTTCGGGCGAAATCTGCCTAAACGAAAGCAGATTTTGCCCGATTATGTCACTCCGTCTTGATGCTGTTGATGGGGTTCTCGTTGGCGTTCTTCCAACTCTGGTAGGTCACCGTCAGCATGGTGATCAGCGTGATAAGCAGGAAGGACACTACAAAGAGCAGGGGCGAGATGGTGGTGCGGACAGCAAAGCCTTCGAGCCAGTGCCGGCCCAGCAGGTAGCCGATGGGAGCCGCCACCACGAAGCACCCTAACAGGATGTAGAGGTATCGACGCCAGAACATCATTAGGATTTCCTTCGTGGAACTGCCGAACACCTTGCGGATGCCTATCTCCTTGCGCCGATACTCACTCTCGAACATTGTCAGGCCAAACACGCCGATGATGCTGATGAGGATGGCCAACAGCGAGAAGAGCAGAATCTGCTGGGTGAAGAGCCTTTCCTGATGGTACGATTCCTCCAGTTCTTCGTCCACATAGCGCAGGTCACTGACTTCAAGCTCGTTGTCGTGTTCGTATTTAAGCACCGTCTCCAGCACTTTCTCTTTGGCCTCGCGCTTGTCCACTCCCTTAGCCACACGTACTAAGAGCACGTTGCACCAGAAGCCATCTTTTGAGTAGTAGCCGTCACGACTGGGCACCAAGAAGGCTATCGGCTGCTGGCTGTCGTCTACGCGCAGGGTGGAATACTTGATGTCCT
>JAFSRY010000083.1 GCA_017445845.1 Prevotella sp. | reverse complement strand
CTATAAAATAAAATTATTGAAATGAAGAAACTAATGCTACTATGCGCAGCCTTCGGGCTGTCCTCATTCGTTCAGGCACAGACATTGGAACGGATGCAATGGTTTAATGAACCGGAACATTGGTCAATAAAAGACAATCGCCTCACCATGCAAGTCACCCCGCAAAGCGATTATTGGCGCATTTCCCACTATGGCTTCACCGTCGACGATGCCCCTTACCTCTACACTACCCGTGGCGGCGAATTTGAAGTAAAAGTCAAGATATCGGGCGACTACAAGGTACGTTTCGACCAGGCCGGCCTTATGCTGCGCATCGACAAAGAAAACTATATCAAGACCGGCATTGAGTTTGTTGACGGGAAATACAACCTCAGCGCCGTCGTCACCCATCACACCAGCGACTGGTCGGTCATCACGCTCGACCGTCCCGTTCCCTATATCTGGATCAAGGCCGTGCGCCGACTGGATGCCGTTGAGATTTTCTATTCCTTCGACGACAAAGAATACACGATGATGCGCAACTGCTGGCTCCAGGACAACACCCCCGTCATGGTGGGTCTGATGGCAGCCTGTCCCGACGGACAAGGTTTTGAAGCCCGCTTTGAAAACTTCACCATCAAGCATCTGCCCGACCAGCGTCGTGTGCAATGGCTGGAACAGCATCAGTAAACCCCAAGTGACATAAATCGATGAACCTACCACTTTTCTTAGCACGACATATCTACACCGATCGTCAGGAACGGCGAAAGGTATCGAAACCTGCTATCACCATCGCCACCGTTGGTGTAGCCATCGGATTGGCGGTGATGATTATCAGTGCGAGTGTCGTCATGGGCTTCAAACACACTGTGCGAGACAAAGTGGTAGGTTTTGGCTGTCACATCCAGGTGGCTGACTTCATGACCTTGCAGACGGCAGAAAGCTACCCTATCGTCATGGATGACTCGATGATGACGGCACTCAGCAATATGGAAGGCATCAGTCATGTGCAGCGTTTCGCCACGAAGCAGGGCATCCTCAAGACCGACGATGACTTTCTGGGCGTACTCTTCAAAGGAGTCGGTCCTGAGTTCGACTCTACATTCGTCCACAGCAACCTCGTTGAAGGAACCATCCCCGCCTTCTCCGACTCCTTGTCAACAAATAAGATAGTCATCTCGAAGCAGATGGCGGACAAGTTGCGACTCCATGCCGGCGACCGTGTCTTTGCCTACTTTGTCGACCGAAACGTACGAATGCGCCGTTTCACGGTGGCAGGCATCTACGAAACGAACCTGTCTCAATATGACAACATACTGGTACTCACCGACTTATACACCGCCGTTCGACTAAACGCATGGGAACACGACCAGGCCAGCGGAGCTGAGCTCACCCTTCGTGACTTCAGCCAGTTGGATGAAGTATCGGCAGCGATAGCCGACGACGTCAACCGTACCGTCGACCACTATGGAGCCACTTATTCTTCCAAGAATATCCGAGAGCTTTATCCTCAGATATTCGGTTGGCTCGACCTGCTCGACCTCGACGTCTGGATTATTCTTGCACTGATGATTGCCGTTTCGGCTGTCACCATGATTTCAGGCTTGCTCATCATCATTATCGAGCGTACCTCGATGATAGGCATCCTGAAAGCCCTTGGAGCCCAGACGCGCACCATCCGCAGCACCTTCCTTTGGTTCGCCGCCTTCGTTACCATCCGAGCCCTTATTCTGGGCAACATCCTGGGTATCGGACTCATGGTGTTGCAACAGCAGACAGGTTTCGTCCGACTTGACCCGCAGACCTATTATGTCAGCACGGTGCCCGTTGAGATGAACTCGCTCTACATCGTCCTCATCAACCTGGCCACGTTGCTCATCAGCATCATTGTGCTGATTGGTCCCTCCTACCTCATCGCCACCATTCATCCCGCCAAATCTATGCGGTATGAATGACTTCTGACCATTTCATTTCAACACGAGGCAGCACCAGTCATCCTCCGTGCGGCGGTTGATTTCGGTAAGGCCGAGTTCTCGTGCCTTCTCGACAAGCATCTGTGCATCGTCCACATAGAAGCCACTGAGAATGAGAATGGCATTGGGACGCATGACATCCTTAAATGCAGCCATATCTGCCAACAGGATGTTCCGGTTGATGTTGGCCATCACGACGTCGAAGACCCCGCTGATATGCGAGAGCACACTGGCATCACCCGTGAACACCTCCAGGTTGTCGACAGCATTGAGTTGAGCATTGTGTTTCGTATTTTCTACGCTCCACTCGTCTATATCGTAGCCGACGACACTGCCTGCCCCCAGCTTCGAGGCGACCAGCGAAAGGATGCCCGTACCACAACCACAATCGAGGACGCGCTTATCGGCCAGCTCTATATTCAATAATGTCTGGACAACCATCCGGGTGGTCTGATGGGTGCCGGTTCCGAAGGCCTGACGGGCTTCGATGGCAATGGTGACCGGCGATTGAGTGCCGTCAGTCTGAGGCAGTGTGAAAGGATGCCGTGCATCGTAGATGATGACCTGTCCTTTGATGTCGATGGGGTCGAAGCCCTCATTTTCCCACGTTTCATTCCAGTCGCGGTCTTCTACTTCTGCCAATTCATAGCTGACGGAAACGCCTTTAAGCGGAAACTCCCTGCAGACAGCGGCAAGGCCCTCACGGTCCAAGAGCTCACTCTGGACATATCCCGTCAAGCCCCCATCGGTATCTTCGAACGACTCAAAACCCACGGCAGCCAACTCATCGGCCAACACTTCACGAGAGGCCTGAAGAAGCATCTCGTCGGCTCCGGTAATGGAGAAATTTGCGGTTAAATACTTCATAATTCGTTAAATTTCCATGCAAAATTATAAAAAATAGGGAAATTCCTACCATAGATTAGGGAAATTCCGTAATTTTGTACGTAATTTTGTGCTAACTTTGCACCATGAACGATTAAAAACAACTAAAAATAGGAGAAAAGAGTATGAAAAAGTTGATTGTGTTCCTCATGCTTGCAGCATTGCTTCCTGCCACCACAATGGCTCAGGACGACCTCTACTTCGTACCGAAGAAGACAGCCGAAAAGAAGCAGAACACGCAGGCGCGTTTCGAGTCGACTGTTGAGGACAGCACTCCGACCTACTACTCGGGCAGTGACCGCAGCGTCGACGAGTATAACCGTCGCGGCCAGTACCGCGGTTCGTTCGAGACCGTCGGTGTTGACTCTTTAGGCAACGATATCATCGAGTTCCACGTCGGCTCGGGCGAATATCCCGACTCTACTGAAATGGCTGCCACGCAAGAGGCACCCGCCTCCGTCTATTCTGACAATACCGAGTACTCCGAATATTCGGACTATGACGACGATGACAGCTTTGAATACACCCGCCGCATGTCGCGCTGGGACGGTTTCTACGACCCTTGGTTCTACAGCAGCTATCACTACAACCCATGGTGGGGCCACGGCTACTATCCCTGGTATAGCGGATGGTATGGCGGCTGGTACGATCCCTGGTACTACAGCTGGTACGATCCATGGTATTATGGATGGGGTTCACCCTGGTATGGCGGCTATTACGGCTACGGCTGGCGTTATCCCTACTATGGTGGCTACTATGGCTACTATGGCGGTGGCACCCATTACCACAACAGCGGCTACGGCACCGGCACAGAGCGTCACGGACGTCCGTCGGCAAATCCCAGCCGAGGCCACTCGACGGCTTACGGTCACACCTATGCCAACGGCACCTTCGGCGGGTCACGCAACACGCCATCAGCTTCGAGAGGCACCAGCACCTCACGTTCGACCGCTACCCGCAGCGGCATCAACACCCGCAGCTCGCGTCCCTCGTCGACCTATTCAACCGCAGGCGGAAACTTCGGCGGCAGCCGCTCATCGGGCAGTTACTCGTCGGGGTCAAGCTCAAGTTCATCGTCCTCCTCTACCCGTTCCTATACCCCCAGCTCCTCATCTGGCAGCGGTAGCTTCAGCGGAGGCGGCAGCCGTTCTGGCGGTGGTGGCTTCGGCGGCAGTTCAAGCGGTGGCGGCGGCAGTCGCTCCGGCGGCGGTGGCGGCAGCTTCGGCGGCAGGAGATAAGCCTTCGGCATCATAACGTCATAACGACATTACATATAACATTGAAATAACGACATAACAATACAGATTGAACATGAAAAGACTGTTTATCATGGCATGTGCTGCAATCATCGCATTGCCCCTTGCCGCTCAGGAAACATACGAAAACGCTAAGGTCGCCACGCAGGACCTCAACGGCACGGCCCGCTATGTGGGTATGGGTGGAGCCATGGACGCTCTCGGAGCCGACATCTCGACCATCTCTACCAACCCGGCAGGCATCGGACTCTTCCGCCGCTCCACTTTCAGCGGCTCTCTCGGACTGGTATCGCAGGCCGATGCCGGCAACCGCATCGGAGCCAGTGCCACCCACATGAGTTTCGACCAGTTGGGCTTCGTCGTCGCCATGCCGTCAGAAACCGGCAACTTCCTGAACTTCGCATTCAACTACCACAAGAGCCGCAACTTCGACCAGATACTCTCTGTCGCTGACCGACTCAACAATGCGTCGCAGAACAAGCTCACCTATGCCAAGCAGAAGAACGGACTGCTCTTCAATACCGATGCCAACGGTGTGCCCGACTTCAACAATCCCTATAATGCCTGCAACCAGATTGACGACATCTATGCCCGCAACCTCAACTACGATGCCGATCAGAACGCATGGTTCTACGATCCCGCAACAGGCTATACCTTCGACCGCGAGCACTGGGGATATGTTGCCGACTACGACTTCAACCTCTCTGCCAACCTCGAAGACCGTGTCTATCTCGGTATGACCGTTGGCATCCAGGACATCAACTACCGCCACTATAGCGAGTATGTTGAAAAACTCGACGGCCCCAATGGTCTCTACGACATGGCTGTCTACGACGAGCGCCGCATCGACGGAACCGGTGTCAACGTAAAGGCTGGTGCCATCATCCGCCCCATCGAAGAGTCACCCTTCCGCATCGGTCTTTCCATCGCCACACCGACCTGGTATGACATGAAGACCAGCAACTTCACCGAGCTCTCCGACGGCAGCGTCAGTGCCAGCAACGGCGAAAGCTATAAGTTCTCGCTCTATACACCTTGGCGCTTCGGACTCTCCATCGGACACACCATCGGCAGCAACATCGCCATCGGTGCCGGCTATGAATTTGCCGACTACAACACACTCGACTCGCGCTATAACACCGACGAATACTACGATGCATGGGACGGCTCCTACTACACCGACTCTGAGAGCGACCGTGAAATGAACCGCCACACCCACCTGACACTGAAAGGCGTATCGACACTGAAAGCAGGTATCGAATATCGTCCCGTGGAAGAATTCGCCGTGCGCTTCGGTTACAACTACGTTTCACCCATGTACAAGCAGGGAGCCTTCAAGGACGGCACCATCGACTCTGCCGGTTCCTACTACAGCTCAGCAACCGACTTCGTCAACTGGCAGGCCACCAACCGCATCACCTGCGGACTCGGCTTCACCACCGGAAAGTGGAACCTCGACCTCGCCTATCAGTATAACACCCAAAGCGGAAAGTTCTCGCCCTTCATGACATACGTCGACAATGAATATGAGGACGAAGACAACATCTGCGACGAAGTCACCGTCAAGAACAACCGTCACCAGCTGCTCTTCACCGTAGGCTACCGCTTCTAAGTAGCGTTCCTGCCAATGGACACTGGCAACAAACAGAAATAGCCGAAGGCATCATAGCCTTCGGCTATTTCATTTGTAAGCATCCCTTCAGCCACCTCTCGACATACGGAATTCGTTACAAGCATTGATAAGGGTCTTTCCAATGTGTGATAATAGGCTTATCAATGTGTGATAATAGGCTTATCAATGTGTGATAATAATACAAACTCTAAGACGTTGATTAGTAAACACTTATCTTTTTACGTCTCGAAAGGTTGCTTTCGAATGCTGAACTCTTCATTCCGAAGAAAAAAAAACCACGAATTACACGAATGACACGAATTTTAGGTTTCTCAATTCGTGAAATTCGTGCAATTCGTGGTCGTAAAAAAAATGTCAACAATCAAAAGTCACTATTGTTTCCTGGCAAACTCGAAGAGTGACAGGGGCAAGTGGCAATAGCCGTCGGGGTTCTTGTCAAGATAGTCCTGATGGTACTCCTCTGCCGGATAGAAACGTTCCAGAGGTTTCACCTCAACGGCAATCGGCTCACTCAGGCGCGCCTGCTGCTCACGGAAGACTTTCTCGATGACGGGCAGTTGGTCGTCAGAGACATAATAGACTCCCGTACGATATCGAGTGCCCTCATCGTGGCCCTGACGGTTCAGGCTCGTAGGCTCGATGGCATGGAAAAACATGTTGAGCAGGAACTCAAGGTCGCGCACCGACTCGTCATACTTGATACGGACCGTCTCGGCATAACCCGTCGTATCGGTATAAACCTCCTTATAAGTGGGATTGTCGGTGTGGCCGTTGGCAAAACCCACTTCCGTCTCTACGACACCCTTGATTTGCTTGAAGAAATGCTCCGTTCCCCAAAAGCATCCCCCGGCTAAATAGATTTCTTTCATGACTGTATAACTAATTCAAGTTTAGCTTTCCTGCCCCCCGGCTATTTCAACTTATTGATATCGACATAGCCATGCGTCACGGCATAGATTGTCAGGGCCGACACCGACTTCATGCCCAGTTTCTCGGTGATATTCTTCCGATGCGAGATGACGGTGGTAAGGGCGATGTCAAGCTGGTCGGCAATCTCCTTGTTGATGAAGCCCTGGGCGATAAGGGCCAGCACTTCAATCTCACGGTCGGAAAGAAACTTTGCCTTCATCACCTCCGGCATGGGCGGCAGGTTCTTCCCTCCTCCGTGGGCATGTTGCTCGAGAATCAACAGCGAGCGCACGAGTTGATGTTCGGGTTGGTTGATGCACAAACAATGGAAGCCGCTCAGTTGGGCATTGGGGTCGGCAGATGTCGTCAGCACGATGGTCCGCCGACAGTGTTCGTTGAAGAACTCCCGATTTTCGAGCACGGTGTTCATTGCTGCAAAGAAATGAACAAAACGCTCGGGATGGTTAGCCAGCAGCTCCGCCACCGAGCCGAAAGTATCGACCGCCGCTATAGGCATGACGGTCTGCAGCAGCTGCTTCAACCCCAACACCGAAAGGGTGTTCGGGTCTATGATGGCGATATGAGGTCGTTGGTCCATGGCCTGTCCTGTTTCTTTTACACTGCAAAATTACATAAAAAACATGAATAAAGACTGAATGGACACCAGAAATTAAGTTTTCTTTAGAGGAAGGGTGCCAGCAGGTGGGCAAACCAGCCACGGAACTTCTGCCAAGGGGTGCGGAACTGGTTCCATGTGTCGGGGGTGAGGAGGAAAGAGTCGTTTTTCTCGGCATCGAAAAGGTTGTCGAGTTCGCGGGTGGTGTTGGGGTCGACAATGACGGCATTCGCTTCATAGTCCCACGAGAGGCTGCGGGCGTTGAGGTTGGCAGAGCCTACGGTGCAGAACTTTCCGTCGACCATGATAATCTTCGTATGGTGGAAGCCGGGCTCATACATCCAGACTTCAACGCCTTTCTTCATGAGCTTATGGGCATTATAGAAGCCACAGTCGGGGGTCAGGGGGATGTCGCTCTTCGTAGAAAGCATGAGTTCGACCTTCACACCTCGCTTGACGGCCTTCTTCAGTGCTTTCTTGATGCCGTGGTTGAGGGTGAAATAGGGGTTGATGAGTTTGATGCTGTCCTCAGCGGCATTGATGGCTCCGACATAGAAAGTGCGGATGATTTCATTGGACGTACGGGGCTCCCTGTTGACGATACCCACCATTTTATGGTAGGCGGTGGCTGTGGTATCGGCCTTGAGTCCTTCGAAATAGTCGGCAGGGGTCTCACCGCGATAGTATTGCGGTCCGCTGATATTCTGATGTGTCACCTTGTTCCAGATGCGGAGGAAGATAGCTTGTAGGGTGTTCACTTCGGAGCCGTCGATGCGACAGTGCATATCATGCCACTCGCCGACAACGGGTGTTCCCTCAATGTAATAATCGGCAACATTCATACCACCCGTATAGGCTATCTTGCCGTCGATGACGACAATCTTTCGGTGGTCACGGGCAAAGACATGGTTGACCCAAGGAAAACGGATGGGGTCGAACTCATAGATTTCGATGCCTCTGGCTCTGAGGGCTTTGATGTGATGCTTCTTCAGCGGCTGGTTGTTCGATGAATTGCCGAAGGCATCATAGAGGGCGCGCACTTCCACCCCCTGCCCTACTTTCTCGGCAAGGATGTCGAAGAGCAGGCTTGCTATGGAGTCGTTACGGAAGTTGAAGTACTCGAGGTGGACGCTGTGGCGGGCCTGCCGGATGGCTTCAAACATATCGTCGAACTTCTCTTGCCCACTCATGAGCAGGGTGACGGCATTGTCGTTGGAGAAAGTGACACCCTTGTCACGTAGCAGGCGGACGATGGCAGAGTCGGCAGTTTCTCCCTTCTCACCCGAAGGGAGGTCATCAGGAATTTGAGCGTTAAGAAGGGTACATATAAATAATAATGTGTACAATATCGAATATTTCTTCATAGTATCTTTTGGGGTGCTCTCTCTTCGGGAGCTGGCTGGGACTCCCTAAATCATGCAAGAATAATGGTCGACGACACCGAGAAGGTGCTGCTGTGCATCGACGACGAGAACCGTATGTATCTTATTGGCGTGCATGATGGTTTGTATCTCAGTGATCTTCGTCGTGGGAAGGACGCATTTGGGTGAGCGTGTCATGATGTCGCTGACGGTATGGTTGAAGAATTCTGCCTGCCAGCGTTCCATGGCACGACGGATGTCGCCATCGGTAATAAGTCCGATGACACGGCCTTCCTCAAGTGATACGCCAAGACCAAGCTTACCCTTGCTGACATGGATGATGGCCTCACCGAGATGCATTTCCTTGGGGATGACGGGCAAGTCGTCGGAACGCATGACATCGGCAGCCGTTGTCAGAAGGCGCTTGCCGAGTTCGCCTCCAGGATGGAACTGGGCGAAGTCGCCGGGGCGGAAGCCCCGCTCTTGCATCAGCGCCACCGCCAAGGCATCGCCCATAGCGAGTGCTGCGGTCGTGCTGCTGGTAGGCGCAAGGTTGAGCGGACAAGCCTCACGACTGACGTGCACCGTGATATGTACGCGACTGTATTTGGCGAGGAGCGACTGAGGATTGCCTGACATCCCGATGATGGGGATGTTCATGTGGAGCACCATCGGTATGAAACGCAGGAGTTCGTCGGTCTGTCCGGAGTTGCTCAGGGCAAGAACGACATCGTCGGGGGTCATCACCCCCAGGTCGCCATGATAGACATCAAGGGGATTGACGAAGAAGGCTGGTGTCCCTGTCGATGCGAGTGTGGCGGCAATCTTCGTACCGATGTGGCCGCTCTTGCCGACACCTGTCACGATGACTTTCCCTTTGCAGGCGATGATGAGTTCGACGGCACGGTCGAAATTCTCGTCGAGTTGGTCGATGAGGGATAATATAGCCTGAGCTTCATCGCGCAGGCATTGGATGGCATATTGTTTTATCTTGCTGTTCACTTTTTTTCTTTTTATGAGGGCTGAACACAGAAGCCGGTGGTGCGTAGCCTTTTACCTTAGGAGTACCTTAAAAAAGGAGTTGCTCAATCAGGGGTTCCAAATTATCGAGCTCAAGCATATTGGCGGCATCGCTGAGTCCTTGGTCTGGAGTGGGATGGACTTCAAAGAAATATCCCGTTGCGCCGAAGGCTTTTGCCGCCAGTGCCATCGACGGAACGAAACGACGGTCACCGCCGGTTTTCGAGCCATCGCCAGAGCCTGGACGCTGTACGCTGTGGGTGCAGTCCATGATGACGGTGGGCACTATTTCCTTCATATCAGGAATATTGCGGAAGTCGACGACGAGGTTGTTGTATCCGAAGGTGTTGCCTCGTTCGGTGAGCCATACTTCCTTGGCACCAGCCTCACGGGCCTTTTCGACGGGATAGCGCATGTCGTGGGCGCTGAGGAATTGTGCTTTCTTGATGTTGACGGTCTTCCCGGTCCGAGCGGCAGCGACAAGAAGGTCAGTCTGCCGACAGAGGAAGGCCGGTATCTGCAGAATGTCAGCGACTTCGGCTACCGGCTCTGCCTGCCACGACTCATGAATGTCAGTGAGGATGCGAAGCCCGAAGCAGTCCTTGACACGTTTGAGCATACGCATACCTTCAGCAAGTCCCGGTCCCCGAAAGGAATGTATGGAGGTGCGGTTGGCCTTGTCAAAGGAGGCCTTGAAGATGATGTCGATATCGTAGTGACGGTTGATTTCCACCAACCGGCTGGCGACGGTGTCGAGGAGTTCTTGTGACTCGATGACACAGGGTCCTGCAATGAATATGGGGTTCATGCTTATGTATAGAGATATCTCTTGATGCTCTTCTTTGGAGTCTTGGAAAACTCCTCATCATGAATCTGTATGGCTGAGAGTTTGCTGTAGGCGGGCAGGATGGCGTTGAGCTCCTGCCGGTTCTGCTCCATGATGTTGTTGAGGTCTTCGCGTGTGAATCCCATTGCCTTGGCTTCATCAAAGTCGGGATAGACCAGTCCGACGAGTTTAGCTTCACGCTGCACGACGACGCTCTCGCTGACCATTGGCATTGAGTTGAGCTTGTCTTCAATCTCCTCTGGATAGATGTTCTGTCCGTTAGAACTGAGAAGCATGTTCTTCGAACGTCCCTTGATGAAGACGTTGCCCTCTCGATCCATCAGTCCGAGGTCGCCGGTGTGATACCATCCGTCTTTGTCGATGGTATTTCGTGTGGCTTCTTCGTTCTTATAGTATCCAAGCATGACATTGAGTCCGCGGGTGAGGATTTCGCCAGGGATATTGGCTGGGTCGGGGCTGTCGATGCGCACTTCCATATTCTTGGCAGCACGTCCGCAGGAACCTTGCTTGAAGGTTTCCCAACCTGCATAGCAGATGATAGGGGCACACTCGGTGGCTCCGTAGCCGACCGTATAGGGGAATTCTATCCGCTTCAGGAACGCTTCCACTTCTTGGTTGATGCCTGCGCCTCCGACAATGATTTCATAGAAGTTTCCTCCAAAAGCATTGACAACCTGTTCGCAGATGCGCTCATTGACTTTCTTATTGATGACGGGCATCTTCAGGAGGAGCTTCATCGTGTTGTTCTCCAGTTTGGGAAGCACGCGCTTCTTGATAATCTTCTCTATGATGAGCGGTACGGCAATGATAATAGACGGTTTCACCTCGGCAAAGGCCTGAGCGATAATGGCAGGTGACGGCACACGGTTCAGGAAGTAGATGTGCATACCGATGGAGAACTCATAGATAAGTTCGAATGCCATGCCGTACATGTGAGCCAACGGAAGGATGGAGATGTAGTTGTCACCTTGCTTGATGTTCTTTCCCATGGCCTCACCGGCGAAATCCCAGTTGCTCCACATGGCGCGATAGGGTATCATAACGCCTTTCGAGAATCCGGTCGTGCCGCTGGTATAGTTGATGAGTGCCATCTCATCGGGGCTTTGCTCTTTGTAGTAGCTGACATGCTCCTTACGGAAATATTTGGGATATTTGCGTCCGAACATTTCATTAAGATGTTCGCGTGCATAAGTGAGTTGTTCCGTACGCGAGAGCAAGAGAGAATAATCGGGTATATTGATGATGCCTTCCAACTTGGGCATCTGAGTGGGGTCTATGCTTTTTGCCACAATATCTCCTGCAAAGAGAATTTTAGCATCGGAATGGTTGACGATATTATGGACTTGATCGGCTGTGAATTCATGGAGGATGGGAACGGCTACTGCCCCGTAGGTGAGTGTTGCAAAAAATGCTACGGCCCAGTTGGCACTGTTGCGTCCGCAGAGCGCAATCTTGTCGCCTCGCTTGACGCCACCGTTTTCAAACATGATGTGTAGTTTCTCTATCTTACGGGCTACGTCGTGATACTGTAGAGTGGTTCCCTTGTAGTCGGTCAGTGCGTCGAGGTCCCAGTTCTTGATGATTGACTGTTCAATCAACGCATTGAAACTTGGTATTTGTTCCATATTCTTTTTATACTTCTTTTTTATATGCGTGCGGGTGGGGTCTGTCTGCACAATTTTTAAAATTCTGTGCAAAGGTAATATCTTATTTGCACAATCCCAAAATTTTTGTGCACTATTTTTCATTTTGGGTTAATATTTTAGTTTTTATGGGAAAAATAGGACAAAAAGATGGAGTTGCCGAACTTTTCAACTAAACAGATGGTTTGTTCGGTGGGGATTATTTACAGAAAAAATGTATGGCTATGATTAGCGAATGGCAATAGGCGTCAATTTCCGATTGTCATTTTTCTAAGGTCATAATATGAACCGTTGTAAACGTTGAGGTCGACATACCCTTTGATGCCAGGCAGTTGTCCGCTGTCAGTGTGTTGCCAGAAACGCCATTCGCCCTTGTATCCCAGTTTCTCTACATAATAGTGGGCTATCCAATAGGGATAGTCGTCGAAAACGGGCGCACTGAGATAGCTTTGCTTGAACTTATAATAGGTGTAGATGATGGGCTTCACATGATAGCGGTCCTCGACGGTGTGCAGCCATGTGAGGATGTCACGCTGGAAGTCTTCCACCGACTGTCCTGCCGGTTTCTTCTCGACATCGAGAATGGGCGGAAGGTCGCCTTCTTCAAGGTGCACCTGCTTGAGGAAATAACGCGCCTGGGCTTTTGCCGAAGAAGAAGTGCTCCAAAAGTGGTAGGCTCCACGGATATAACCATATTCGCGAGCTTGATAGAAGTTGTCGTTGAAGGTGTCGTCCATGCGATTGGCACCCTCGGTACTCTTCATCATGATAAACCGCAAAGGCGAACCGTTGATGGTTGCATGTTGAAGGGCATCCCAGTCGATAGTGCCTTGATAGTGAGATATGTCGATGCCGCGCACTTCAAAACCGTCGGGATATTTCTGGTCGCCATACCATGCCCGCCAGCGCAGTCCGGTAGGACCGACGAAAAAATACCAGAACAGCCAGACGTAGAGGGCAAGAACAAAAAATCCGCCCGTCCACCATGCCCACGATGGAAACTTCTTGAAGACAGCGTTCCCATGACCTTTGGCTTGAGCCCTGGGCTTTCGCCTTGTGGGTTTCTTTCTGTCTGTTGTTTGTTTCTTTGCTGCTTGAGGCATGATGGAGAGACGGATGGGAAAGTGGAACGGGCAGGCTACCCTACCCGTCCACTATGAATGGTGTTGAGAGTTATTAGCTCTGCTCGAGTGCCAGTGTCTTAGTAGGCAGGTCGCACACCTCGCTGGGTCCCCAGTACTGAATTGGTCCGGGATAGACATAGCAAGTGTTCTTTGCCCACTCCTCACGCTTGGCGGCGAGAGCCTTGAAGGGTTTGCCGTCGAGTTCAACGAGAGCCTTGCGGATGACAGGTTTCATCTTACCGTTGCGGCGTTCCATGTTCATCATCATCGTAATGGGCACACCGCCGGCCTTCCACTCGTCAGTAGTAGAAGTGGTGTTCTTGACAATGGCCATATATCCCGTCTTACCATTGGCGATAAGATAGGAAGCACTGGTGCCGAGGGCATAGCAGTAGTCGGCGTCGAAGTTCGACGGAGCGGCGCAACGTCCTTCATAGCCGAAGAAGTGATGCTGGGGAGCAAACTTGCCGACATACTTACCGGTCTTCTTCCATTCGTCGAGTTTGGCAGCTACCATCTCAGAGATGAGTTTCTCGGTCTCGATGAGCGACACCTGGACGTTTCCGTGAGGATCGCGGTCGAGAGAAAGCTGGCGGGCTACACCCTCAGGCAGCGTTGCGAACGTAGCGGCATTCTCCTTGGAGAGGTGAGAAAGGATGTATTCGCGCTGGGCCTGCTTGCCGAGGTCCTTGTAGTCGTCGCCATGGGCTGCAAGCAGGTCGTTGAGTTCCTGGATGAGGCGACCGATGGCAGGAATGAACTCGATGAGTCCTTCGGGAATGAGGACGACACCGAAATTGTTACCCTGTGCAGCTCGATAAGCCACGATGTCGGCAATGTGCTCGACAATCTCGTTGAGGGTCTGGTCCTGAGCCTCTACTTCTTCTGAAATCAGGCAGATGTTAGGTTGCGTCTGCAGAGCACATTCGAGGGCGATGTGGGAAGCCGAACGTCCCATCAACTTCACGAAGTGCCAGTACTTGCGTGCAGAGTTGCAGTCGCGCTCAATGTTACCAATAAGCTCTGCATAGGTCTTGCAGGCTGTATCGAAACCGAAAGAGGTCTCTATCTGGTCGTTCTTCAAGTCGCCGTCGATGGTTTTCGGGCAGCCGATGACTTGTACGCCATACTTCTTGGCAGCATAGTACTCAGCTAACACACAGGCATTGGTGTTGGAGTCGTCGCCACCAATGATGACGAGTGCCTTGATGTCGAGTTTGCGAAGAATTTCTATACCCTTCTCAAACTGTTCTACCTCTTCAAGCTTGGTGCGACCGGAACCAATCATGTCGAAACCGCCAGTGTTGCGATAGTCCTTCAGGAAGTCCTCCGTGATTTCAATATACTTGTGGTCTACGAGACCGCCAGGACCCATAAGGAAACCATAAAGATGGTTCTCGGGGTTCAGTTTCTTGATACCATCGAAAAGGCCACTGATCACATTGTGTCCACCAGGAGCCTGACCACCGCTGAGGATGACTCCCACATTCATCTTTGTGGCATCCATCACTTCGGCTGGTTCAAACTCTACGAGCGGCATTCCGTAGGTGTTGGGGAAGAGGGCTTTGATTTCTTCCTGATTGTCGACGCTCTGTGTCGGAGCACCTTCCTTGATTTTCACTGCGCCCTGAAGTGCCTTAGGCAACTTCGGCTGATAGGCTGCTCTTGCAATTTGCAATGCACTTTTTTCCATGTTTTGTCTTTTATTATAATAATGAATAATGATTTCTGACATGCAAAATTACTGCTTTTTCACGAAAAAAGAGCATAAAGGGAAAAGAAAACACTCTTTTTTGAAACTTTTTTAGAATAAAATGCCCATCGTTGCATTTTTTTTCCTATCTTTGCCAATGAAATCAAGGTAACTCATCGTCATGATGAAAAACTCATAAACTCAAAAATACTATGGCAAAGAAAAAAGATTTGAAAGATTCCATCAATTTTGCATGTGACGAACTCATGACAGCCTGCCTGGCCGTTTCCTTCAACAAGGAAAAAGAAGCAGCAGCCGACAAACTCATGCTGAAGATACAGGAAATACGTCAGGACTTTGTGAAGCGACTCTCTCATACTGAACCTGGCATGGAGCCGAAGAACTATTTCAAGGCCGTCATCGAAGGCTTCGGAAAGGAACTCGACCAGTTGGTTGAACAGATTAACAAATTATAGATATCATGTGGCAACAATTCTGCCAATGGATGCTGTACCGTCGGCTCGGATGGAAGGCTAACATTACGGTTGACTTTCCTGATAAGTTTATTATATGCCTCGCTCCACATACCAGCAACTGGGACTTTTTGTTAGGCCAGCTCTATTCGGGTGCCGAAGGAATCAAGATTGGGTTCCTGATGAAAAAGGAATGGTTCTTCTGGCCCCTGGGCTATTTGTTCAGGGCCTTGGGGGGAGTGCCCGTTCATAGAAGTCGCAAGACCAGCTTGACCGACCAGCTGGCTGAACGCGCCCGGGAGAGCAAGACATTCCGACTCTGCATCACTCCTGAAGGCACACGCAAGGCAACAGCCGAGTGGAAGAAAGGTTTCTACTTTATTGCCCTGAAAGCCGATATGCCTATCTTACTCTATGGTCTCGACTATGAGCGCAAGCTGATTGAATGCACACAGCTTTTCAAGCCTACGGGTAACATGGAGGCAGACATGCCCAAGATAAAGTCCTACTTCAAAGGCTATCGGGGAAAAAAGCCCGAGAACTTCACAACAGGTCTTGGGGAAGAATGAAAGAATGAGAAAATGAAAGAATGAAAATGGGATGAAAAGAATGAAGAATAGTTTTTTAAGACACGGTTCATTTATCATCCTCGTTGCCTTGTGTGCCACAAATGCATTGGCACAAGACCATATACGCCTGAAAGAAGCCTGGGGACGTATCGACTACAAAGGTAATCCCTGGGTTGAGAACGTTTCGCGGCCTAATAAAATCAGCCAAGGTCTTCAAAACAGACACATCGCCCTTTGGGCCAGCCACGGGTATTATTACGACCAGACCAAGGAAACATGGAAGTGGCAACGACCCTATCTCTTTTCAACGACGGAAGACCTCTACACACAAACCATTGTCGTGCCCTATCTTATCCCCATGCTCGAACGGGCAGGGGCTGTCGTTTTCAGCCCGCGTGAGAGAGACTGGCAGAAACAAGAGGTCATCGTCGACAACGACACACACCCGGCACCACAATACCTTGAGGTGAACACCCAACAACGATGGTCAGCCACCAGTATGCCTGGATTTGCCCAAAGGAAGACCGTATATAACGATGGTGATAATCCATTTGCCGACGGTACTGCCCGAATGGCTAAGACGACAAAGAGCGAACGACGCTCAAGTCTCGTCAGCTATCAGCCCAACATTCCCGAGTCCGGGCGATATGCCGTCTACGTCAGCTATCAAACGCAGAAGAACTCTGCCCCCGATGCACAATATATCGTCTATCACAAAGGGGAAGCCACTGAGTTTAGAGTCAATCAGCAGATGGGTGGTTCTACATGGGTTTACCTCGGAACGTTCGATTTCGATGCGGGTTGCTCAGAACAAAATCGCATAGTTGTCACCAACTACTCTAAATCAAAGAAAACGGTCGTAACAACTGATGCCGTCCGGTTGGGTGGCGGCATGGGTAACATCGTTCGTGGCGGAACCGTCAGCAACCTTCCTCGCTGTCTTGAGGCTGCTCGCTATTACGCCCAATGGGCTGGAGCACCTTATGCTGTCTATAGTTCAAAGAAGGGTGTCGACGATTATTCCGACGACATCAATGTCCGCTCGCTCATGTCCAATTGGATAGGTGGAGGTAGCATGTATATGCCGACAAAAGAGGGACTCGGCGTCCCCATCGAACTGTCATTGGCGATTCATAGTGACGCCGGATACAAACCCGACGGCGAGTCTTTGATAGGTCCGCTTGCTATCTGCACGACAGCATTTAACGACGGACGCCTCAACAGCGGCATCTCACGAATGGCATCGAAAGACTTTGCCGCCGACTTGCTGTCGAATCTGATTGATGATGTACAGGCAAAATACCACTGCTTCGAGGCACGTGCCTTGTGGGACCGCAACTATTCCGAGACCCGACTGCCTGAGGTTCCGTCGGCTATTCTCGAAACCCTCTCGCATCAGAGTTTCCCCGACATGAGGTATGGGCTGGACCCGAACTTCCGTTTCACAATGGCACGAAGCATCTATAAGACCATCCTGCGTTTCATCTGCGAACAGCATGGACGACCGTTTGTCGTGGCACCCCTTCCACCCGTCGACTTCACGATGGAATGGACCGACAAAGACCGCATACAACTCTCATGGCGGCCTCAACAGGACGAAAAGGAACCCTCGGCAAAACCTCAAAGCTATATTCTCTATACCGCCAAGGGACGAAACGGGTTTGACAACGGTCAACTCATCGAGCGAGGCACGACGACAACGGTCAAGCTCGAGCCGGGCGTGCAGTATAACTTCCGCATCACAGCCTGCAACAAAGGCGGAGAGTCATTGCCCTCCGAAACACTTTCTGCCACCTTCAATCCTTTGTCAGAGAAACAAATTCTAATTATCAATGGCTTCACACGGCTCTCTTCGCCTGCTGTTGTCAACAACGAAAATGAACAAGGATTTAATCTCTGGCAGGATATTGGTGTCAGCTATGGTCTGACGGCAGGCTTCTCCGGCAATCAAGTATGTTTCGACCGCTCAACGATGGGCAAGGGAGGTGAAGACGGTCTGGGATACAGCGGCAACGAACTCGAAGGTCATTTCATTGCCGGCAACTCATTTGACTTCCCCGTAAGCCATACGGCAGTCATTGCCTCCAATCAGCGGTATTCTGTCACATCAACCTCCATTGAGGCTGTCGAACGAGGAGAAGTGGACCTCGGCCAATATGATGCCATCGACCTCATCCTCGGTCTCCAACGCAATGACGGACATTCATTGGAGTACTACAAAACATTCACACCGAGACTGCAAATGGCGTTGCGCGCCTATATGCAGACAGGAGGACGCCTATTGGTCAGCGGAGCCTTCATCGGCTCTGACATGACAACCCCGGAAGAACAAGGGTTTCTCAATAATGTCCTCCATGTCGGCTATGCACCCGGCGACGAAGTCTTCGGAAACAACATCAACGGACTCGGTCGCGAGTTCACTATTCAACGCGAACTGAACCATCGACATTATGCCGTACAACACCCGGAAGTGCTGACACCCACCGGCGAGGCCTTCTGTGCTTTAGCCTATAGCGACGGGCGGTCAGCCGGTGTGGCATGGCAGAGCCCGCATTCCACGGCACGCACTTTTGTCATGGGATTCCCGCTGGAATGTATCGAAGGATACGCCGACCGAGCCGACATCATGCAAGGAATCCTCGCATTCCTCTTACCATCAGAATATTAACCCTCAAAAAAGAATAATAATGAAAATACAAGCTAACGCATCCGGAACCCGTTCTATCGAGGTAACTCCCGAACACATAGAAACCATCCGTCGCTATGCCCTGCTCGACGGACTCGTCGACAGCAACGGCATCATCGACGAAGGTGTACTGGAAAAACTGAAATACAACATCCGGTCATTGCTCGAGACAGAGACCGGACGGCAAGACAAAGACTTGCTCGACCTTGCCCTCGACGTGGTTTATCATGCCAACATGAAAGCATTTGGTCTCTCACGCCTCATTCAACTGGTAAAGGAAAGCGCACCGGAAGAAGGACAAGAGCAATGAAGATTATCAACGACCCCGTATTCGGATTTATCAAAATACCCAGTGGCCTCCTGCTCGACATTGTGAAGCATCCGCTAATGCAACGCCTCACGAGGATCAAGCAACTGGGCTTGGCAAATGTCGTCTATCCCGGAGCACAGCACACCCGCTTCCAACACTCACTGGGAGCCTTCCATCTGATGAGTGAGGCCATACTCTCTCTCGGACAGAAGGGAGTGTTTATTTTTGACTCCGAGGCAGAAGCGGTCTGTGCCGCCATCCTCATGCACGACATCGGTCACGGACCGTTTTCGCACGTCTTGGAGAATACGCTCATCCACGGCATCTCACATGAGGAAATATCGCTGATGATGATGGAAAGGATCAACAGCGAGATGAACGGACAACTCAACCTTGCCATCAACATCTACAAAGACGATTATCCGAAGCGTTTCCTTCACCAGTTGATTTCTTCGCAACTCGACATGGACCGCCTCGACTATCTGAGACGCGACTCGTTCTTCACGGGAGTCACCGAAGGAAATATCGGTTCTGCACGCATCATCAAAATGCTCAATGTCGTTGACGACAGACTCGTGGTCGACTCGAAAGGCATCTATTCCATTGAGAACTACCTGACGACAAGAAGACTCATGTATTGGCAGGTCTATTTGCACAAGACAGCCGTCGCCTGCGAAAAAGTATTGGTCAACGTTTTGCTCAGGGCACGCCAACTCTGTCGCGAGGGGAAGCCTGTCTTTGCTTCACCGGCCCTGCGTTTCTTTCTTGAGAACGATGTCGACAGCACTCATTTCCTCCCCGATTCAGAAGCCTTGACCCATTATATCCATCTCGACGACAGTGATATATGGTGCGCTTTGAAAGTATGGGCCGGCAGCGATGACAAGATACTCTCGCTGTTGGCACACGACATGCTCGAGCGCAGGCTTTTCGAAGTGGAAGTGCGTGAAGAACCGCTCTCCGATGATGAGCGAGAAAAACTGCAGGAGACTCTGGCCCGACATTTCGATGTGTCTAAAGAAGAGGCACGCTATCTTTTCAGTGAGAACCGAATCCAAAAAGACATGTATGACCCTGACGACGACCACATCGACATTCTGTTCAAAGACGGCACGGTAAAAGATATCTCTGAGGCTTCTGAATTGTTCAATATTTCGCTACTTTCCAAAAAAATCCGTAAATATTACCTCTGTAAACAGCGTTTTTGATATTTTTTTCGTAACTTTGCATCCTTAAAATAGTAGTTCAGTTAAAATGGAGTTTACAGTTCAACAAATAGCCCAGTTCGTGGGAGGAACCATTGAAGGCAATCCCGATGCTGTTGTTTCTACCTTTGCAAAGATTGAGGAAGGACAGCCAGGTGCCATTTCGTTTCTTTCTAATCCCAAATACACCCACTTCATCTACGACACCCAGTCAACGGCGGTACTGATTGACGAGACAGTGGAATTGGAGCATCCCGTGAAGACAACCCTTATCCGAGTGTCCAATGCCTATGAGTGCGTAGCCCGCCTGTTGCAGATGTACGAAGCTGCCAAGCCCCGCAAGCAAGGTATCTCTCCGAAAGCAGACATTGCCGAGTCGGCAACGATGGGTGACAATCTGTATATCGGAGCATTTGCCGTTATCGGCGATGGTGCCACCATCGGAAACAATGTCCAGATCTATCCCAATGCGGTTATTGGAGACAATGCCGTCGTTGGCGATGATGCCATCATTTATCCCAATGTCACCATCTATCACCACTGCGTCGTTGGCAAGCGTGTCATCATCCATGCCGGTGCCGTCATCGGTGCCGATGGCTTTGGATTTGCCCCTGCCGAGAATGGCTACGACAAGATTCCGCAGATTGGCAATGTAGTCATAGAAGATGATGTGGAGATTGGAGCCAACACCTGCATCGACCGCTCGACAATGGGTTCGACCATCATCCATAAGGGTGTCAAGCTCGACAACCTCATCCAGGTAGCCCACAATGTGGAAATCGGAGAAAACACCGTGATGGCTGCCCAGGGCGGCATCGCTGGTTCCACGAAGGTTGGCCAGTGGTGTATGTTCGGAGGCCAGGTAGGCATGGCTGGTCATATCACCATTGCCGACAAGACACACGTCGGAGCACAAGCCGGCATCACCAACAGCATCCGAAAGAGCGGCGAAACCATCATCGGCTCGCCAGCCTGGGATGCAAAGGGCTTCATGAAGTCGGCAGCCCTCTTCCGCAGGCTCCCCGACATGTATCAGCAGCTCAATGAGATCAAGAAACAACTGGAACAAAAATAAATGGAAGCAAGCAAACAACGTACCCTTGGAGGCAGTTTCTCCCTCTACGGAAAAGGACTTCATACAGGTCTGAACTTGACTGTTACGTTCAACCCGGCACCAGAAAATCATGGTTACAAAATCCAGCGCATTGACCTTGAAGGACAACCCATTATCGATGCTGTTGCCGAAAAAGTAGTCGACACGAAACGAGGCACCGTCCTGGCACAGGGGGATGCCCGCGTGTCAACGGTTGAGCACGGACTCTCTGCCCTCTATGCCCTTGGCATCGACAACTGCCTTATTCATGTCAATGGCCCTGAATTTCCTATCCTTGATGGATCGGCAGTCCTCTATGTAGAGAAAATCAAGGAAGTGGGCATCGTTGAACAGAATGCCCCCAAAGATTATTACATCATCCGCCATAAAATAGAAGTAAAGAACGAAGAGACAGGGTCGTGCATCACCATTCTGCCAGATGAAGAATTCTCTATCACTACGATGTGCAGCTTTGAGTCTAAGTTCATCAATTCACAGTTTGCCACCCTCGACAACATCAAGGATTATGCTCGTGAGATTGCACCTGCCCGCACCTTTGTCTTTGTTCGCGACATCATGCCTCTCCTCGAACTCAACCTCATCAAGGGCGGTGACCTGGAGAATGCCATCGTCATCTACGAACGGGAGGTCACTCAGGAAAAGCTCGACCAATTGGCCGACTTACTGAAGGTGCCGCACATGGATGCCACGAAGATTGGATATATCCAGCATAAGCCTCTCCAATGGGAAAACGAATGCACCCGCCACAAACTCCTTGACATCATTGGCGACATGGCCCTCATTGGCAAACCCATCAAAGGACGTATCGTTGCCACACGCCCAGGACACACCATTAATAATAAGTTCGCACGCCTGATGCGCAAAGAAATCAGGAAGCATGAGGTGCAGGCTCCTATCTACAACCCCAACGAAGAGCCTGTAATGGACAACATCCGCATTCGCGAACTACTCCCCCACCGCTATCCCATGCAGCTGGTCGACAAGGTCATCGCAATGGGACCGACGAGCATTGTCGGCGTGAAGAACATCACCGCCAACGAGCCTTTCTTCGTCGGACACTTTCCGATGGAGCCCGTCATGCCAGGGGTATTACAGATTGAAGCAATGGCACAATGCGGCGGCATCCTCGTTCTTAATCAAGTGGAAGAACCGGAGCGTTGGTCGACTTATTTCTTGAAGATCGACGAAGTGAAATTCCGTCAGAAAGTCGTTCCCGGCGACACGCTGCTCTTCCGAGTAGAATTGCTGGCTCCCCTTCGTCACGGCATCAGCACGATGCGCGGCTACGCTTTCGTCGGCGACCAAGTGGTATCAGAAGCCACCTTTACGGCACAGATTATCAAGAATAAATAGCAGACTTCGAATTATTACACATCATAAAAGAAGGAAAAATGAATCAGATTAGCCCATTAGCATACGTACACCCCGAGGCCAAGCTTGGTGACAACAATGTCATCGGACCGTTTTGTGTGATTGACCGAAACACTGTCATTGGCGACAACAATAACTTACTCAACAGTGTCACCCTCCATTATGGGGCACGCATCGGTAATGGTAACGAGTTCTTCCCAGGAGCCAGCATTTCTACCAAGCCTCAAGATTTGAAATTTCATGGCGAGGATACCATCTGCGAAATAGGCGACAACAACTCCATTCGTGAGAATGTCACAATCTCCCGGGGAACATTCTCGAAAGAGACGACCCGTGTCGGCTCCAACAACCTGCTGATGGAAAGTGTTCATATTGCCCATGACTGTGTGATAGGAAACGGATGCATCATCGGCAACTCGACGAAGTTTGCCGGAGAAGTCATTGTCGACGACAACGCCGTCATCTCCGCAGGTGTAATGGTTCATCAGTTCTGCCATATTGCTGGCTACGTCATGATACAAGGCGGAACCCGGGTCACACAAGACGTTCCTCCTTTCGTGATGATAGGCCGCGAACCCGCCCGCTTCTGCGGACTGAACCTTGTAGGACTGCGCCGACGCGGATTTGAGCAGGAGACCATCGACCTCATCCACAAAGCCTACCGTCTCTACTATTCAAAGGGACTCCGCTCTGAGGCCATAGCCGAAATCAAGGCCAACATTCCGATGGGCAAGGAAATTGAATACATCATCAACTTCATCGAAGCCTCCGAACGCGGCATCGTGAAGTTATGAAAAATCGAAACAGCGGAAAATCGGTATTACGTTATTAACAACAGCATAACGAAATAAGAAAAAAGCAAGCATCAACCAGATTGAAAACCCTCATCGTAGTGCTCGGCCCCACCGGCGTTGGTAAGACAAAGACAAGCATCCAAATCGCCCGCCATCTGGGAGTCCCGATTATCAATGCCGACTCCAGGCAGATATTCGGAGAGATACCTATAGGCACCGCCGCCCCCACTGCCGAGGAACAACACCAAGCCATACATTTCTTTGTCGGCAATCACCGACTCGACGATTATTATAGCGCATCGCTCTATGAGCAGGATGCGCTATTACTGATTAATGACTTGTTGAAAACATCTGACGTAGCCCTTCTCTCGGGAGGCTCGATGATGTATATTGATGCGGTCTGCAACGGCATCGACGACATCCCCACCGTCGACGACGACACACGCAAGCTCATGAAGCATCGGTTGGCCATAGAAGGACTGCCGGCATTAGTGGAAGAGCTACGGCAATTAGACCCGGAGCACTATGAAATCGTCGACCGGCAAAACCCACGGCGCGTGGTTCATGCACTTGAAATCTGCCACATGACCGGCAAGACCTATACCTCCTTCCGCACCAACAGCCGGAAAGAACGCCCCTTCCGCATCTTGAAGATAGGACTGAACCGACCGCGCGAGGAACTCTACGAGCGCATCAACCGACGCGTTGACGCGATGATGGCCGAAGGCTTTCTTGATGAAGCCCGCCGCCTCTTTCCCCTGCGCCACCTCAATGCCCTCAATACCGTAGGCTACAAAGAGCTGTTTCTCTATCTCGACGGCGCATGGCCCCTTGAGGAAGCCGTTGAGCGCATCAAAGGCAACACGCGGCGATACATGCGGAAACAACTCACCTGGTTCAAGCGCGATGACACCATCCGCTGGTTCCATCCCGACCAAACCGAAGACATTCTTCAATTCATCGACCTATACTTACAAACCTTATGATAGACAAGACAAAAATCAAGGAATTAAGCCAGCAGGTTGCACAACAAGCCAGAGAGAAAGGATGTGCTGCCTGGGTCTGGTATAAGAAACAATACAAAGGTCGTCCGTGGTGGCGAAAGGGCCTGGTCGCAGTGGCTACGTTCTTTGCGTTGCTCTTCACCTGGATGGGCATGGTCGACGTCAACTTCCTATGGCTCTTTGGACGCTCACCGGGATTCATCGACGGTTTCGACCCGCAAATCTCTCAGGCATCTGAAGTATACAGTGAAGACGGCGAGCTCATCGGACGCTTCTTCAGCGAGAACCGCACACCTATTAAATATGAAGATGTGAACCCCATCTTCTGGACGGTATTGGTTGATACCGAGGACGAGCGCTTCTATCATCATTTCGGTGTAGACCCGCTCGGCATGTTCTCGGCGGCCAAGGATGCCCTGTTCCATCAGGATGCCCGCGGAGCCTCGACCCTCACGCAACAGTTGGCGAAGAACATGTTCAAGATGCGTTCCACCTATTCGCAGGGCCTCCTCGGACACATCCCCGGCCTTCACATGCTCATCATCAAGACGAAGGAATGGATCGTGGCCATGAAGTTGGAGATGAAATATTCCAAGCAAGACATCATCACGATGTATGCCAACACCGTTGACTTCGGCTCCAATTCTTTCGGCATCAAGACGGCATCGAAAACGTATTTCAACACCACACCCGCCAAGCTCACCGTCGAACAGTCGGCGGTATTGGTTGGAATGCTCAAGGCTACAACCTATTACAACCCCATCCTCCATCCCGACAATGCCTTCAAGCGCCGCAATGTCGTACTGAAGAATGTCCTCAAAAACGGAAACATTGAGCAGTCCGTCTACGACTCACTCATCACCATTCCCATCGACCTCATGTATAATGTCGAAGGCATCTACGACGGTCTTGCCCCCCATTTCCGTCGTGCCGTAGCCGACGAGCTGAAGGAATGGTGCTCGGCCAATCACGTCGACCTCTATAACGACGGCCTCCGCATCTACACCTCACTCGACTCACGAATGCAGAAGTACGCCGAGAATGCCGTCGCCGAGCACATGAAGCAACTGCAGAAGAACTTCAATGCCCACTGGGGAAACCTTGAGCCTTGGTCAGGACGCGACGGACGCCCCATCCGCGGCTTCGTGGAAAGCGTGGCAAAGACAACACCTGCCTACAAACATCTGAAAGCCCGATTCCCCAACAGCCCCGACTCCGTTGAATACTATCTCAACCAACCGCATCGCGTCCGACTCTTCGACTACGACGAGGGCACCATTGTCCGCGAGATGTCGACGATGGACTCCATCCGCTATATGCTGCATTTCATGCACTGCGGCTTCATCGCCATGGAACCCCACACGGGCAACGTAAAAGCATGGGTGGGCGACATCGACTTCAACTCCTGGCAGTACGACAAGGTGACCTCGCGGCGACAGCCCGGGTCTACCTTCAAGCTTTTCGTCTATACCGAAGCCATGAACCAGGGACTGACACCCTGCGACAAGCGGCGCGACGAGTTCTTCTCGATGCAGTCGTGGGACCCCAAACAAGGGAAAGCCGTCGTGTGGGCACCGTCCAATGCCAACGGCTATTTCACCAACGACTCGATGCCCCTGAAGATTGCCTTTGCACAGAGTGTCAACTCAGTAGCGGTGCGCCTCGGACAGGAGATGGGCATCCATCGCATCATCGAAACGGCACGGAAGATGGGCATCACCTCACCGCTTGACAACGCACCGTCGTTGGCCCTTGGCGTCAGCGACGTGAGCCTCTACGAGATGGCGACAGCCTACAGCACCGTCATGGACGACGGCCGACGTCACAAGCCACGACTCATCCAACGTATTGAAGACAAGGACGGAAACATCATCTATCAGACAGCCGTCACATCCGAACAGGCCATCCCCTATCGTTCGGCATTCTTCATGCAACGGCTCCTCTATGCCGGAACGCACGAGCGGGGCGGCACTTCCGGCGGCCTCAATGGATATGTCGGACAATTCAATGACATTGAATTTGGCGGAAAGACCGGCACCACCAACGGCCACAGCGATGCCTGGTTCATGGGCGTGTCGCCACGCCTCGTCGTCGGAGCCTGGGTGGGCGGTGAATACCGCAGCATCCACTTCCGCACGTCGGCCTATGGTCAGGGTGCCCGTGCAGCGATGCCGCTGTGCGGACGGTTCCTCAAGCAGGTGCTCTCCGACCCTGCTTTCAAAGAATATCATGTGAAGTTCCCGGCACCGCGTCCTGAAATCACTGCCGACCAATATCAATGCAGCTACAACCCCGGACACCATCTCGACAGCGTCATCACCGCAGGCCTTCTGGGTAGCATCCTCGATGACAGCGGCGATCCCATCCTCGATGACCTCAACGAAATCGATGAACTCAGCGTGCCCGAGTCGACAGGTCCAGCCCCAGTCTCCATCGAACACTTCCAGAAATAAAATGTGAAATGAGAAATGAGGAATGAACATGCTGCGAACCGGCAGGCAATTCATTCCTCATTCCTCATTTCTCATTTCTCTTTTTTCTTTATCTTATCCTTTTACAAATGCCATAAGTTCCTGGGCTAGGGCCTCAGCCTCTTCAATGGTGTGGGCTTCGGAATAGACACGGATAATAGGCTCCGTGTTCGACTTACGCAGGTGCACCCATTTGTCGGGGAAGTCAATCTTCACACCGTCGATGTCGTTGACCTGTTGGTCGGCGTATGCTTCCTTCACCTTTCGGAGGATGGCATCGATGTCCGTATCGGGAGTGAGGTCGATGCGGTTCTTGGCAATGAAGTAAGGCGGATAGGTCTCTCGCAACTGCGAGGGTGTCAGCCCTGTGTGTGCCAGATGCGACAGGAAGAGGCCAATGCCTACCAGGGCATCACGGCCATAGTGGCTCTCGGGATAGATGACGCCTCCATTTCCTTCGCCGCCGATGACGGCTCCCACTTCCTTCATCTTAGTCGTGACGTTGACCTCACCGACGGCAGCGGCAGCATACTTTCCGCCACGTTTCTCGGTGACATCACGCAAGGCACGGGTCGACGAGAGGTTCGAGACAGTGTTGCCAGGCGTATTAGCCAACACATAGTCAGCAACGCTGACCAGCGTGTATTCTTCGCCGAACATCACTCCGTTCTCACTGATGAAGGCCAGACGGTCTACATCGGGGTCGACGACGATGCCGAGGTCATACTTACCAGTCTTCATCTCCGTCATGATGCCCTGCAGGTTCTTCTCCAGCGGCTCGGGGTTGTGGGCGAAATCACCCGTCGGCTCACCGTTGAGGATGGTGTATTCCACGCCAAGCTCATCGAGAAGTTTCGGCAGGATGATGCCGCCGACAGAGTTGATGGCATCCACACAGACACGGAACTTCCGGGCCTTGATGGCCTCCACGTCGACGAGGTCGAGCGAGAGTACATCGTCTATGTGCCACTGGTCGGCTTCGTCGCAGTTGAGATAGCGGCCGAGGTGGTCGACGTCAGCATAGACGAAGTCCTCCTTGGCAGCGATGTCAAGCACCTCTGCGCCGTCCTTGGCAGTGAGGAACTCACCCTGGTCGTTGAGCAGTTTAAGTGCGTTCCACTGACGTGGATTGTGCGAGGCCGTGATGATGATACCGCCATCGGCACCCAGCGTGATGACCGCCAGCTCGGTGGTCGGCGTGGTGGCAAGGCCGATGTTCACGACATCGAAGCCCATGCCCAGCAGGGTTCCGCTGACGATGCTGTCGACCATGAAGCCGGAGATGCGGGCGTCGCGGCCTACGACAATCGTGGGACGGTGATGATTAAACTCAGCCTTCGCACCCAGGTTGCCCTTGCGGGCAATGAAGGTGGCATAGGCCGTTGTAAACTTTACAATGTCAAGCGGATTGAGTGTGTCGCCGGTGGGACCGCCAATAGTTCCGCGAATACCTGAAATCGATTTGATGAGTGACATGTATCTATTTTAGTTGACGAGTTGTATCTTTTAGTTGACAAGTTATTACCTTTTAGTTGACAAGTTGAAAGCCTTGCAAATAACGTCTACTATTATTACCTCTTTCTTCACCTTCCTCGCTGATAGGTGATTTCGTAGAGATAGGGGGTGACGTTCTGCGAGGCATAGAGGTGACCCTCTGAGTGAGGGACGATGAGCTTCACCTTCGCCACTTCCTCGCCCTTCATCTCACGCCCGAGGTTGATGAACGTAAAGGGCACGAGCCATCCCGAGGGGACCGCCGTGCTGCCGCTCGACTGGCCATAGGCACTATACATCAGGCTCGACGACGAGTCGAAAGATGCCGTGAACGTGCCGAGGGTGTTCTTCACCGTCATCTTGTCGACGATGGAAGCGTAGTAGAGCACGTTGTTTGAAAGGGTGACGGAGTCCGTCATCAGGTTCCATTCGGTGAAACGGCAGAGCACAGTAGCCGTCTCGCCCGTCTTCAGCTTCTCGCCCCCACCCTGTCGGACAATCTGCATATAGATACCGTTGCTCTCGAAGAGTACGAACTCATTCTTCGACACATCGGTCTTGCAGTCATTGGCATAGAACTGGGCTTCAGAGATGACGCTGACCGTAGAGTCAGCCAGATAGCGGTTGATGGCCGACACCTCTCGTTTCTTCTGGTCGGCGTAGGTGACGGTATGGCTGCACGACGCAGCCATGAGAACCATGATGAGCGCTCCAAACGCAAGATATATCTTCTTCATTATTTTTTAGTTGACGAGTTGACTGTTTTGCAAATAACTTGTTTACTTGTCTGACATTTTTTATTTTTCAACTTTTCACTTTTTTATGCGCGTGCAAAGGTACTAAATAATATTGAAAGACGAGTAACATTATATATCTTTTAACTTATTTAGTTGACGAGTTATTTCTTTAAGTTGACAGTTTTGCATATAACTTGTCTACTTGTCTACTAACTAATTACTTGTCTAATTTTTCACCTTTTATGGCCTTCCTGGTGATTTCCTCAGCCTCTTCGAGCGAGCAGTTCAGCCGGCCGCCACTGGCATTGAGGTGGCCGCCGCCGTTGAAATACTCCTCAGCCATCTTGTTGCAGGGGAAGTCGTCGACCGACCGCAAGCTCACCCAGATGAGGTTGTCGTGACGGTCGTCCTCACGAAGGGAGATTGACAGCCTCATGCCCTTGATGCGCAGGGGCTCGTTCACCAACCCCTCAGCGTCGCCCTTGGTGAAGTGATAGCGCAGCATGTCGCGCCGCGAGATGGCGAAATAGCTGGCATGAAGGTCGGCAAAGACATTGAGTTTCTGGTTCATGATGAAGCCTCTGAAACGGATGGCCCACACCGAGTAGTTGTTATAGACGCGACGATAGATCTTGTCCTTGTTGATACTTTTCGTGAGCAACTGGCTGATGATGTAATAAATCTCCGGGTCGTTCGAACCATAGGTGAAGCTGCCAGTATCCGTCATCATGCCGCAGTAGACGCAAGTAGCCCACTTCCTATCCAACGCACTGAAGCACCCTAACTGCCAGACCAGCCGGAACACCAGCTCACAGGTGCTGCTCATCTCGGGATGCGACACCGTGAGCACCGTCTCCATCTGCGGGTCCAGATGATGGTCAATCATCACCTTGCGGGCCTTCGATGCCGTGAGCGCCTGCTCCATGTCGTGAACACGACTGGCAGTATTGAAGTCCATGCAGAAGATGACGTCGGCACCTTGCAACAGTGCGTCGGCCTGCTCCTGATGCTTGTCGTAGCGCACGATGCGCTCAGCATTGGGCAGCCACTGCAGAAAGTCGGGATACTGGTCGGGCACAATGAGCGTCGACGACTTGCCATAATATTCCAACACCATGCTCCACGCCAGCGAAGACCCCAGCGCATCACCGTCCGGCGACTTATGGCAGGTGATGACAAAGTGCTCACCCTCGTGTATTATCCTCAGCAACTCCTCACATTGCTCCTTCGTAATAATATCGTTCAGCATAATGGTTGCAAAGGTACAAAATAAAATGAGAAATGAGAAATGAGAAATGAGAAATTATCAGGAAAAGCATATTTATTTGATGTTTTGCCAAAGCGAATGGGCAGCGAGAGCAGCTTCGGTGGCAGCTGACAAAGGGTTCCGAACGTTATAGACAATCATGGCAAATAATGCTGCTGAACCAGCGAAAACAGTCAAGTGGAATGAAGAAAAAGCATCAGGAAAAGGCACGATACTAAGACTTCGAAAAGTAAAATAGCCTATTTTGGTCGGTAAAATAGACTATTTTGGTCAGTAAAATAGCCTATATTGTTTTGTAAAATAGCCTATTTTGGTCGGTAAAATAGGCTATTTTACTTCTTCACTTCTTACAAGTAATGGCTTCAATCCATAGTTTCGCCATTGTCGGTCGGTAGTTTTCTGATGGGATTTCTGCGCGAAGTGCACTACCCTCTTGTCGCACCATTTTATAGTTCTGCCTTCAAGGGTGTACCCCATCGTGGAAGTGATCTACGAAAATTCGTAAGATTCGTGCCATTCGTGGTTGCTCGATGCTTATTGGGAGTTCAGGTCAATAGGCGGCGCGGTATTTGTCGTCGTCTTTGTCTTCGAGCATGGAGAGGTAGGACTGGTAGCGCGAGGGTGCGATGTAATGGTCTTCGAGGGCTTGCAGGACGGCGCATCCGGGTTCATGGGTGTGGGTGCAGTTGGAGAAGCGGCAGTTCTTGGAGAAATGGAAGATTTCCTTGAAATAGCTGGAGATTTCCTCGGGCTCCATGTCGAAGGTGCCGAAGCCCTTGATGCCCGGTGTGTCGATAAGCCAGCCGCCGTCGGCCGCGGTGCCGTGGGGCAGGGCTATCATCTCGGAAAAGGTAGTGGTGTGCATTCCTGTGTTGTGGGCATCGGAGATTTCTGCCGTCCGCAGGTTGATGCCGGGAATGAGGCGGTTGATGAGTGTCGACTTCCCCACTCCGCTGTTGCCTGAAAGGAGGGTGATTTTCCCGTTCATCAAGGATGGCAGCCGGTCGATGCCTTCGCCGGTCTCGGCAGAGATGGGCAGACACTGATAGCCGACGGTCTCATAGAGGTTCATCATCAGCGACAGCAGATGGCGGCCGTCGTCATCGAGCAGGTCTACCTTGTTAAATAATAGTACGACAGGAACGCTATAGGCTTCGGCGGAGGCCAGGAAGCGGTCGATGAAGGTTGTGGAGGTCTCTGGATATTGCAGTGTGACGACGAGGAATGCCTGGTCGACATTGGCAGCGATGATATGGCTCTGCTTGGAGAGGTTCTGCGACTTACGGATGATGTAGTTGCGGCGGTCTTCGATGGCGGTGATGAATGCGCCTTCGCCTTGGGAGAACGACGGTGAGAGGGTCACGCGGTCGCCGACGGCAACGGGGTTTGTGCTCCGGATGCCTTTCAGCCGGAAGTTGCCTTTTATCTTGCAGTCGATGGTCTGGCCGTCGTCGGTGAGAACGGTATACCAGCTGCCCGTATTCTTTATGACGAGACCGGTCATAGAGTTTAAATAGTAATGATTAATGAGAAATGAGTAAAGCCCACCCCAACCCTCCCCAAGGGAGGGAGTCCAACTCCGGCAGGCTCTCCCCTCCTTGGGAGGGGCTGGGGGAGGCTTTACTAATTTTTAACTCATTACTAATTGTATCTTATACTGTCATGATTTCCTTCTGCTTGGCGGCAAGGAGTTCGTCGAGTTTCTTGATGAACTTGTCGTGCACTTTCTGCAGCTGGTCTTCGGCATCTTTCTCGTTGTCTTCTGACAGTCCGTCTTTGATGGCTTTCTTCAGCTTATCCTTGATTTCGGCACGCACATTGCGCACTTCAACCTTGGCTTTCTCTCCAATTTTATTGCACTGCTTGACGAGTTCCTTACGACGCTCTTCCGTCGGCTGGGGGATGCCGAGACGGATGATTTCGCCATTGTTCTCTGGCGTGATGCCCACGTCGGAGTCCATGATGGCCTTCTCGATGTCGCGGATGGCCTTTTTGTCCCACGGACGGATGGCAATGGTGCGTGCATCGGGGCACGAGACGTTGGCTACTTGGTTCAGGGGTACGACGGAACCGTATGAATTGACTCTCACACCATCGAGGATGGCTACGTTTGCACGTCCGGCACGAATGCGGTTCAACGACTCCTCAAGGAACATCGCTGCCATCTCCATGCGCTCTTCGGCTTTGCTTAGGGTTGCTTTTACGTCTAACATATTCTCTCTATGTTTATTTCTTTGGCACAAAAATAAGGATATTCTCTGAATTATGCAAATGTTTCGTTGCTTTTTTGCAGAAAAAAGTGTATCTTTGTCCCGAAATTCATCAATAAAAGTAGTAATCATGGAGAAAAAAGAAACTGCTGGTCTTCCCGACAATGCGTTTCGGGAACTGAAAGAGGGCGAGGTTTATGAACCCATTATGAGTGCTGACAAGGACTATCCTGAGGTCAACGCATGGTCGGTGTCGTGGGGTGTCATCATGGCGATGCTCTTCTCGGCTGCCGCTGCCTATCTGGGACTGAAGGTGGGTCAGGTGTTCGAAGCCGCCATCCCCATTGCCATCATCGCCGTGGGGGTGTCGACGGCTGCCAAGCGCAAGGGTGGCCTGGGCGAGAATGTCATCATCCAGAGCATTGGTGCCTGTTCGGGGGCTGTCGTGGCGGGTGCCATCTTCACCCTGCCGGCCATCTATATCCTACAGGCGAAATATCCCGAGATGACGGCTGACTTCGGAAAGATTTTCCTGGCTTCTGCCCTCGGCGGCTGTCTGGGCATTCTGTTCCTCATACCGTTCCGTAAGTATTTCGTTGCCGACATGCACGGCAAATATCCGTTCCCTGAGGCTACTGCCACCACACAGGTGCTGGTGTCGGGCGAGAAGGGCGGTGCTCAGGCCAAGCCTCTGCTCATTGCCGGTCTCATCGGCGGTCTCTATGACTTCAGCGTCGCTACCTTCGGCTGGTGGACGGAGAACTTCACCAGTCGTGTCGTTGGCTTGGGCGAGACCATTGCCGACAAAGCTAAGCTGGTCTTCAAGGTCAACACGGGGGCAGCCCTGCTGGGACTCGGATATATCATCGGTCTCCGCTATACGCTCATCATCTGCCTCGGCTCCGTGGCGGTGTGGTGGCTCATCGTGCCGGGCATGTCGCTGCTCTTCCACGACTCCATACTGAATATCGGTGGCACCGACCTGACAATGACGGTCGGCGAGATGTCGCCTGAGATGATTTTCAAGACTTACGCCCGCAGCATCGGCATCGGCGGCATCGCCATGGCCGGCATCATCGGCATCGTGAAGTCATGGGGTATCATCCGACAGGCTGTAGGACTGGCTGGAAAGGAACTGAAGGGTGGCACCTCAACAGCTTCTCTGGAGGGTGTCAAGCGCACGCAGCGCGACCTGTCGTTCCGCTTCATCGGCATCGCCTCGCTGTTGGCCATCGCCGTGACCTTCGTCTTCTATTGGCTGGGCGTGATGCACAACCTGCTCTTTGCCATCGTGGCCATCCTGCTCACGGCAGCCATCGCCTTCCTCTTCACCACCGTCGCCGCCAACGCCATTGCCATCGTGGGCTCCAACCCCGTCTCTGGCATGACGCTGATGACACTCATCCTCGCCTCCGTAGTGATGGCGGGCGTAGGACTCAGCGGAACAAGTGGTATGCTGGCAGCACTCATCATGGGTGGTGTCGTCTGCACGGCCCTGTCGATGGCTGGATGCTTTGTCACCGACCTGAAGATTGGTTACTGGCTGGGTACGACACCCAAGAAGCAGGAATCGTGGAAGTTCCTCGGCACACTGGTCTCGGCAGCTACCGTGGGAGGTGTGATGATGCTGTTGAACCAGACTTACGGCTTCGACCCAGAGGTGGAAGGCCATCTGGTGGCTCCGCAGGCCAACGCGATGGCTGCCGTCATCGAACCGATGATGAACGGTGCCGGCGCACCCTGGCTGCTCTATGGCATCGGTGCACTCATCGCCCTGGTCCTCGACCGCTGCAAGGTGCCTGCCCTGGCGTTTGCCCTGGGTATGTTCATCCCGCTGGAACTGAACCTCCCGTTGCTCGTCGGCGGTGCTGTCAACTGGTATGTGACCAGCCGCTCGAAAGACGAGGCTGTCAACAAGGCTCGTGGGGAACGCGGCACTTTGTTGGCATCGGGATTTATTGCCGGTGGTGCCCTGATGGGTGTCGTCTCTGCCCTGCTGCGCTTCTTCGAGGTAGACCTCAACTGCGCCGAATGGCAACAGACGGCATACGCCGAGATGCTCTCCCTCGCCGCATATATCCTCCTCATCACCTACCTCATCAAGGCGACGAAGAAATAAGAAATGAGAAATGAGGAATGAACAGGCTGCGAACCGACAGGCAATTCATTCCTCATTTCTCATTCCTCATTTTATTCCTCATTCAATTCCTTATCCTTCAAAGAAATGTTCGATGGGACGCATGAAGGGAGTGAGCTCGCGGGGACGAAGCTGGTTGTAATAATCAATGTAATGGAGTGAGGAGGCGATGACGAGCCGACGCTTGGCACGACTCATCGCCACATAGAATTTCCGTGCATCCTCAGCTAACTGCTGGGGATTTTGTTTGCTATAGAAATTAGGATAACGGCCATCGACGGCATCGAAGACGATAACATTGTCGAACTCCAAGCCCTTGGCCTTGTGCACGGTGGTGACAAAGATGCGGTCGTCGATGGTATGGCTACTGCAGAGGTCGGCTTCCTTCAGGGTGTTGATCTCGGTGAGATGGCGTGACAGTTGCTCTGCCAGCGAGGGGGCTTCGGCCTGGATGATAATGTCATCCGACAGAAACCTTTCGATATAGCTGATGTTGCCGATGGGCTGGATGAGTCCGTCGTCGAGCAGCCGGCGATAGAAATACATCATCTCCCGGACCAGCACCGGCCGATGTTGCGGCTGTTCCTCGCGCAGATATAACAAGGAACGTGAACGGAAGAAGAATTCACTGTAACGACGGCGCAAGGTCTCGATGCGCTGCTGGACCTTTGCCTGTGACAGAAACCGACGCTGAGCCTCGACAAGCTGGCGGCCGCGCTCATAGCAATGGCGCACCACACTCACCGTGGCCGCTACGTCGTCGTCGGCCATGTGACTGTTGGTGCCTTCAAGATGGAGGGCTTCCAACAGATACTTCAGCTTATGTGACAACAGTCCGGGCTCCAACAGCCGCGCCAGCTTCAAGGAGTCAATATAATCACCCTCTGGACACGTCATGCCGAAGGCTTTCAGATTGTGCGCTAAGATATGGATGTCGAAATCGGCATTATGGGCCAGCAGCACGGCATCGCCCACATACTCCACAAAACGCTGCAAGCCCTCGCGACGAGGCACCTGCACGTTATGCTGAAGGGCTTCGATGAGCGGATTGTCGAGGTCGCCGAGCTTACGCGGTATCTCACGGTCGGTATCGAGGAAGACGCAGAACTCAGAGCCTTTCACGACATGGCCGCCACGAAGCTTCACGGCGGCAATCTGCACGATGTCGTCTTCAAAGACATTCAAGCCCGTGGTCTCGGTGTCGAAGACGACGATTTCCTTTTCTTCGACGGACCTGACAAACTCCTGGACATAGGTGCTGCCGTCGTAAAGGAGATAGTCGGAAGGAAGGATGGCTGCGTCGAGGGAGGCCTGCACGAAATTCCGTGCGTAGGCATTCGACTGGCAGACGCCCAGCCCACGCAACAGACGGGCCCAGGCAATGAAGTTATGGTCGTTGGAGAGTACGTTGAGATGGGCCAGCAGGAGCTTCACTTCAGCAGAGGCGAAGAGGTCTTCGCCCGAAACCTTGAAATGACGAAGGTGTATTTCATTCAAGGCACTGCTCAGCCGGTCGGCATCGCTGTTGGAACTGACGATGAGGGCGGTGGTCGCATCAGGGTTTTCCTCATAGAAGGCTTTCGCCATCGCCACCACCTCAGCGACCTCGCTGTCGAAGGTGTCGCTGCGAAGGATCAACCGCTTCCCCACCCCACTCTCCGACGGAGTCGACGAAGACGGGGCTGGCTCGGCGACCTTCATCAGCTTCTGATGCAGCACCTGCTCGGCATAACAGTTATAGACTTCAAGCAGATAGCCGGGCGAACGGTGGTTGGTGGACAGGTGGTGGATGTTGTCGCCACAACGCTCCTTGAGCATCTGCAGGGTGTCCATCTTCGCACCCATAAAGGAGAAGATGGCTTGCTGCTCGTCACCTAAATAGACGACGGTGACTGCATCGTCCTTCCGTGTCACCAGGTCGACAATGGCCATCTGGATAGGACTGAGGTCCTGGACTTCATCAACCTGTATCCACGAATAGGACGGCAGGCCTTCGCCACCCTCCGAGAGGGCATCGTAGGCCAACACCAAAAGGTCTTCGAAGTCGACGAGGTGGTTTTCACGCTTGTAACAGTGGTAGTGATGGGCCAGCGTCATCTTGCGCAACAGCGTGCTGATCATCTTCTGCGATCCGTAGTCGTAGGCATCGCTTTGCGCAAGAGTGAGATAGGTGTCGGTATGTTCGAAGATGTCGACCATGACCTCGGGCGTAAACTCCATCTTCTGTATCCGGCAAATGGTCTTCAGGGCATGGACATCATCCCCCGTGAGACAATCGGGATGAGTGCGGAGGTAACGCGGATGGTGCTTCCTCACCTGATGGATGAAGGTCTCGAAATGGAATACTTCGGCATACTCGCGACGACGCTTGCTGTTGACTTTCACAAGATATTCATCCTCGGTCAGATAACGGGCAAGAATACTGATGGCGTCGTCTTCGTCAATGATGGAGGTGGAGGCTGGAACAATACTGTTTTCAAAAAGGAAACGGGCACAAAACCGATGGACGTTGCCCACAAAGACGTCGTTGACAGAGGTGTCGCTGATGTATTGGTCGATACGTTCGCGCATCCCTCGGGCAGCACGGTTGGTGAAAGTCAGGCAGAGCATGTCGCTATAGTCCACATGCCGCTGGTCGTGGGCAGTGCGGATGCGTTCGGTCAGGATCTGCGTCTTTCCGCAACCGGGAGGGGCTAACACAAGATGGTAGCCCCCATGAACATCAATCACAACCTTCTGACTGGGGTCTGGCGTGAACGTCGGGCGAATGGGGTCATCTAACATATTTCTTGCTGTTGCGAATGACAACGCTTTAAGAACCCTGCATCCGGAAACGACTCGCCAGACTGCCGGCTGTCATGATATTTCCTGTGGTTCTTGGACACGGTCGGACTTAGTCGCCGTCAAAGAGGTCGTCGGGAACGTCGACAATGGGCAGCTGCCGGTCGATGATGGCATTGAAGGAGACAATGGTCTCACTGCGCGACAGACCCAGCGGCTGCAGCTTGTCGTGGATGATGTCCAACAGATGACGGTTGTTCAGGGCATAGACCTTGATGAACATGTCGAAACCACCGGTGGTATAATGGCACTCCACAACCTCGGGAATCATGCGAAGTTTCTCTACCACTTCGTCGAAGGTCTCGGGATCTTTCAGATAGAGGCCGATATAGGCGCAGGTCTCATAACCAATCTTCTCGGGGTCGATGAGGAACTGCGAACCTTTCAGCACACCAAGGTTGTTGAGCTTCTGAATACGCTGATGGATAGCAGCACCGCTGACATTACATTCGCGGGCTACCTCAAGGAAAGGAATACGGGCGTCTGCAGAGATGAGACGCAGGATTTTCTTGTCTAACTGATCTAATTGATGATGTGCCATGAGTATTTATATTATTCGGTTGCAAAGATAACACAAATTATCTTAATCGGCAACTTTTCAAGGGGAAAAGTTACGATTTTGTCTAAAAAAAGTCGTTATCTACGCAAAGGTTTACGTCGCTCATAGCCGTCATAGCGCACATTCAACAGATGGGCATCGCGCAAAGAGTGGCGAACCTGCTGCATCGTACGCATGGGAATAGAACCGTCGGCCTTGATGATGACCGTCGACTCAGCGTCCTCGTCATGCGCCGACACCCGTGCAAGCACCTGCGGCAGACTGTCGAGGGCTACCAGCTGGTCGTCGACCTGCACCTGCTCGTGACCGTCAGACCATCCTATATACATATATATATCGCGCGCGCCTGAATGACCGGCGAGGTTCTCCCCGACGGGTTCCATCACGTCCACCAGCGGTGTTGAAGTTCGCAGATGAGTGACGAGCATGAAAAAGAAGAGCACGGTGAAGATCAGGTCCGGCATCGATGCCATATTCAACTGTGGCACTCCGTGTCTATGTCTGCGCTTTATTTTCATTCGCTCGGCCCTTTATCTTTTTCTCTTCTCTTTTAAACTTTCTAAATGATTGTCCTTAGTTCATTATGTCTAAAACTCCTCCGCCACCCGCTGCGGCAACGCTTCTAACAACTCCTGTTGTTCCTCAGTCGAGCATTTCTCCAGCGCCTTGCCAAAGCGTTCCTGCGCCAGTCGGTCACGGGCGTCGGCATAGGCCATCGCCAGCTGGTTCTGCAGCTCGAAATAGCAGTTATAGGTGGCGTCGGGCGCTGTCTGCAACGTAATGAGGTGCTCGTGACCCTGACCATAAATGAAGTCGGCAGCTTTCTCTCGCAACTGCGCTGATGTCAGCGTGTCACCGTCGGCCACCAGACTGCCGTCGGCATCCAACGAGAGGGAGAGCAGGTGTTCACGCGACACATCCAGCACCACCTGCCGAGTGCTGTCATCGGCTGGCGGCAGCTGGCGCACCATTCCTTTGTCGGCGTCCATCGACGTGGTGACGAGGAAGAAGATGAGCAACATGAACGAGATGTCGGCCGTCGACGTCGTGTTCAGCTCCGGTATGCGACGGTCCTCCTTGCGTTTCATCATCTTTTCTTATGATAGAAGGTACTAACGGCAATCGCCACAACGGCCACAAAGAGCAACACGAGCGACGACGTGACAAACATCGACGACAGACGTAGCTGCAACGGTGATGTGCAGTCCTGCCCGTTCACCAACAAAGCCTCTGTGGGAGCAGTGAAGAAGGTCACCGTCAGCAGTACGATGACGCCCACTACAGACAGCCATGCCGAACGGCGACGTCCACGGGCATGTGGCGACGAAGCACGGCGCACCTGAACCACCGCAGACCAAACGACAGCGGCCACGGCGACGAACAGCAACACCAGCTGCACAGCTATCAACAGCGAAACAATACCGTCGTTATTCATGATTCAATACTGAGCATCTCCTCCGATGCCACCTCCATGTCGTCGACAAGGGCATCAATACGGGTGAGGATATAGTTATAGAACAACTGCAGGACGAGGGCAACGATGATGCCGAAGATGGTCGTGATCAGGGCAACCTTCATTCCTGCTGCCACCGTGCTGGCACCGAAGTCATTCGACTGCTGGATCTGGTCGAAGGCCATCACCATACCTATCACGGTGCCGAGGAACCCCAGCGACGGAGCCATCGCAATGAACAGCTTGATCCACGAACAGCCACGCTCGAGTTGGGAGGTCAGCACCGCACCATGCGACTGCAAAGAACGCTCCACCTCGGCAGCAGGGCGGCCACCCTGCTCAAGGGCATGAAGACAAAGCGCTGCCACAGGACCACGCGTCTGACGGCACAGGGTCACAGCCGCAGAACGCCCACCCTGGCCCAACGTATCCTTCAAACGCTGCAAGAACGAATGCACGTTCACCTTTGCCAATGTCAAGTAGATGATGCGTTCGATGCACATCGTCAGCCCCAAGACCAACACCAGGGCTACCAGCGACATAAAATATACATTACCTTCGATGAACTTCGTCTTCAGCACCTGCCGCAGACCTTGCGACCCCATCGCCGTAGCATCTACGCCGTCGAGTAACGACACCTCCAGCGAGTCTGCCTGCGCAACGACAGGCAGCACGGCGACAAAGGCCAGCAGCAACACTGCCCAACAACGCAAAGAAGCCGACTTCGTAAATATCTTCTTCATATCATTCATTCTCTTCTTTTTGAAACACGGACAAAGATAACAAGAAAAAATGAAAACCTACCATTTCCTCCTTAAAATATAACATTAATTCACTCATAACTACCGGTTTGGATTTGAGGTTGTAGGTTTAAGGTTCAAAAGATTTTTAAATATAATTCTAATAATCATTTCGAGTCGCGAAGCAACAACCCACTTAGGTTTGAGCTTTAAGGTTGGGCAGAGGGCTTCTATTTTTTGTCTTCACCCATTGAGTGTGTGCCGCGGTTCTTCCGCGGCTTCCCCCTCCCCCTTCTGCCATGAAAACCGCTACACTCCGCATTTTTTTCAAAAATGTTTTGGGAGATGGAGTTTTTTTTCGTACCTTTGCCCCGCCCTTATGCTCCCTACACACCGTAAAAGATGAGAGGGTGAAGGAATAACATAAAGTATCAGCGTCATGCCATACACTGACGGAACTTCTTAGATTCTGCGGCGCAAAACCACGCGCTGCCACCGTATCTAAAGGTATTCCCGCACCATGATAGTGTCGGACGCTACGCTGATGACGACCAAGAGTAGTCTTTTCTATGTCGCTTCCTATAAGTACAAGAGAGACGAAACTAAAACCAAACGGACATCCCGTGGCCACTACATCCATTGATGTGGTGACCCCAAATTGTTGTCTCCACTCCCCTGCCCTTCTATGCTGAACGCCGATGATCTCCACTGGTTTCCGATGCGGGTGAGCTACTCACATCCTGCACGACTGATGAAACTCAAGCAGCAGCTCGATCAGGAAGCCACTGTCGCCCAGACCTACATCCCCATGGAGTTCAAGCAGACAGGACCCGAGAAGATGCAGCTCACACCCGCCATCACCAACTACATCTTCATCCGCATCTCCCTCAGCGACCTCAGGGACATCAAAGGCAACAAACACGACTACGAACTCCTTCGTTACGTCATGCACCCCGTCCTCGATGCCAACTACCGTGAGCATACCGAGGTCCTCTACGTCCCTGACAAACTCATGGACGACTTTATCCGTGTGTCCTCAGAAGCCAGCGACAAAGTCATTTTCCTCGACAATATGCAGTTCGCCTGCCGTCCCGGTCAGAAAGTCCTCATCACCGAAGGCCCCTTCACCGGAGTCCATGGCATCGTCAAGAGCATCAAGAAACACCTCTGTGTTGTCATCCCCATCGAGAACGTCATGGCTGTTGCCATCACCAACGTACCCAAGAAATCCCTCCTCTACCTTCCTGACGAAGAAGATTTGGGGTGATATTTAACTCCTTACTATTATAATTACTAATTACTAATTTTAAATTACCATCATTCCTCCCGCCAGGAACACCCCTCCATGGGAGGGAAAGGGGGGAGGCCTAATTACTCATTGTTTTTATGGATTTAATCAAGAAGCTGTCAAGCTGGTATTTCAGCAAGAAAGTATTACCATACTGGATGATCCTGCTCATGGACACCATCCTCGTGTTTATCTCAGTCATCTTCACCTACTGGGTAGCCAACCGCACGCAGGTG
>JAFSRY010000001.1 GCA_017445845.1 Prevotella sp. | reverse complement strand
CACATTAGGTTTTTATATCTTTTTATTGAAAATTAGTAACTTAGATAGTTTTCCACACTTTTTCTTTTTACGGCTGTTTTTAATAAGTTGATAAAAAAAGAGTGTTGGTTTTAGTGGAAAAAGCTGCTTATAAAGGTTTCATAACTTTTTTTTTTTCCACAATATAACGAAGCTGACTTTATCCACATTTTTTTCCACACACTTATCCACAAGGTTTTCCACATACTTATCCACAGGGTTTAGTAGATTGGTGGTTTGGTAGATTAGAAAATTATATTCTCTCAACAATATTTTCCGGAGAAATATTGTTAAGGCAGGCATAATCTCCACGGAAACATTTCTTGCCACCATAAATACTACATGGGCGACAGTCGAGGGGCAACTGAACGGCATCCTCTTCCTTTTGGTTCCAACCCATGAAGCCGGCATAGGGATGTGTGGCTCCCCAGATGCTGACAACGCGTGTGCCCATCATTGAAGCCAGATGCATATTGGCGCTGTCCATGGAGAGCATCACATCGAGTTGACTCATGAGCAGCAGTTCTTCGCCAAGTCCTTTGAACAGTGTGCCAGCAATAGTGATGCGAGGATATTTCTGTTTCCATCTTTCGAATACTTCCATCTCTTTCTGTCCACCGCCAAAGAGGAAGAACCGTGCCGTAGGTTTCTGGCTGACAAGCTGGCTGATGACTGTTTCCATCTTTTCCAAAGGATATATTTTCCCTCGGTGGGCAGCGAACGGTGCAATGCCTATCCATGGTTCGTGTTTTCCGTCGGTGTTCAGTAGTTCGAAGACGGGAGCTGCATCGACGGTTATCTTGTCGAAGTCGAGATGGATGGGGTAGCCTAATTTTTTGAGTACGTCGGCATAGTTTTGGAACGATGTCTGCAGGGGCTTCAGCTGTTTGTTGTGCTCACTGGTCAGTCGGAGTTTCTCCGTGCGGTGCTTGTTGATGTGGGCCACATGATAGCCAGCCATCGAATAGCGCATACGGAGATACTTTGTCCTGAGCACATTGTGGAAGTCGGCAATGGCGGTGAACTTCTTTGCAATGAGCCTTTTGTAGAGATTGTTGAGACCTTTCACACCATGATATTCATTTTTCAGGTCGGCACTCATGAAGTGGACATTCGGAGCAAGCCCTTCGAAGAAAGGACGGGCGAAGGGTCTGCTTAGTACGGTGACGCGCACATGAGGATACTGCCTGGCCAACGAGCTGACCACCGGCACCATCATAGCCACATCGCCGAGGGCTGAAAAACGAATGATAAGAATATGTTCGGTCTTCACGTATTATATATATAATATGTGTATTACTTTTTCTGATACAGCACCGGATTGGTTGCCGGATCATTATACATCTTCATCTGCCGGTACACCTTCATGTATTTACGGCCGGCCTCGATGTCTTCAAGCAACTGGTCGATGGCTGTCGACAAGTCTACTTGCTGTTCCAACAGAACATTGAGTTTCTGTTGGCATTTCTCGATGTGCTCAGGCGAGGCATCGGTGCGGTTGACCTGTTCGCGCATGTGATAGATTTTGAGCGCAAGAATAGACAGGCGGTCGACGGCCCATGCCGGACTCTCGGTGTTGATACGGGCATCGGGCAACACTTGAACCTGACTGTACTTTGTGCGGAAATAAGAGTCGATTTGTTCGACAAGGTCTGTACGGTCTTGGTTCGACTGGTCGATACGGCGCTTCAGCTGTAGGGCATCGACGGGATTGATGTGCGGGTCGCGGATGATGTCTTCAAAATGCCACTGAACCGTGTCAATCCAGCATTTCAGATAGAGACGGTTCTCGATAGACTCTCTGTCGTAGGGATTATTGATGGGTGTATCAATACTGTCTTTTACATGATAGTCGTCAATAGCTTGATTAAAGACTCTGTTTGCAATCTGAGTGAATGTCAATTCCATAATTGTAGTCGTATTGTTTTTGCAAAGATAAGAGAAAAAACATGAACCGCCAAATTTTTACAATTATTTTTTAAAAAGTTTGACTTCATCGGCCTTCGGTTCGCCTGAAAAAAAAGTTCTATTTTCTTGTCCATTCCGAAACAAAGCCTTGTTTTTGCCGATGCTATGAATTGGAATTATTATCACATAGAGGTAATCCTGTTATCTCAATGTGATAATCCTGTTATCTCAATGTGATAATCTTGTTACCTCAAAGAGATAATCCTGTTATCTCAATGTGATAATCCTATTATCTCAATGTGATAATCCTGTTATCTCAATGTGATAATCCTGTTATCTCAATGTGATAATCGGATTACCTCTTTGTGATAATACTTTGTGTTCTGAGTTATTTTCTGCCGAAGTCTGCCGGAATCTCTCCCCACTCCTTCGTTTCCCACTTGACAATGGGGTTTTGGTATTGGTGGGTTCGTAGCCAGGTTTCAGCCCGAGCGATGATTTCGAATAATTTCTGTGTTTCGGGTGTCCGTTCCAGTTTGGTCTTACACTGGCGTTTTTTCACCCAGAGGATGGCATTGTAAGAGTCGGAATAGATGGTCTTGTCATGAAATCCCTTCTGCTGGCAAAGTGCCAGTGCGTGGACGATAGCCAAGAATTCGCCGATGTTGTTAGTGCCGTGCACCGGTCCGTAGTGGAACACCTGTGCTCCTGTTGCCAGGTCGATGGCCTGATACTCCATGGGGCCGGGGTTGCCGCTGCAAGCCGCATCGACAGCCCATGCATCGGCTTTCACCTCGACGGGCAGTGGCAACACGGTGTCGTGACGGTGGTCGGGAGGATTCTGTTGAGTCACCATACTATTCTATTCTCAGCGTGTATGTACTGCCCTCCCCTTTCCATTGGCTTTCTGAAAAGACGCCAGAGGGCAAGGTGTCTCCGTTCTGTATCATATAGCCTATACGTTCCCAGAGTGGTAAGATGCCGTATTCCATCGGGTTTTCCAACTGTCCGTAAAACCCCCGGTCAACCAGTCCTGCGTCATAGCTCAACTCGAGTTTTCCCTTCGGTGGGATAATCGTATCCGTAACCTCTCTGCTGAGATAAATATTATGGTATTCATCTTCATAGTCTGGCGTATAGAGCACGGATGAGAAGGTCTGCATCTGCTCGGTATAAACTACTTCCAGACTGTCATTGGTATTGTTGACGATTACAAAGAAGAAAGTCCCAAAGTAATCGCAAGAAACTAAAACTGTTATTGCAAACAGTATGGTAGATAGTTTAAATACCTTTTTCATATCGCATGATGCTATAAATACCTTTTTTATATCGCCTGATGCTTACATTCTTTCCGGCACTTCTATTCCGAGCAGGGCCATAGCGAGACGGATGACTTTGGCAACATTGCGGGCAAGAACCAGTCGCACTTGCTTGGCTTCTTCACTCTCGGCATTAAGGATGCTGTAGTCGTGGTAGAACTGGTTGAACTGCTTTGTCAGTTCATAAGTATAGTTGGCAATACCACTGGGTGAATAGTCCTTGCCTGCCTGTTCGACGACGCCGGCAAACTCGTTCATCTTCTGGATGAGTTCAATCTCTTTGTCATTCAGCATAACGGAAGCATTCAGTGTAGTCGGCGTTTCTTGGGCCTTACGCAAGATACTGCGGATACGGGCATAGGTATATTGGATGAACGGTCCGGTATTGCCGTTGAAGTCGATAGACTCCTCGGGATTGAAGAGCATGTTCTTACGGGCGTCTACTTTCAGTATGAAATACTTCAGGGCACCCAGTCCGACGATGCGGGCAATGTCGCGACGCTCCTCTTCGGTCATATCGTTGAACTTACCGAGCTCCATGGAGGTCTGGTAGGCATCGTCAATCATCAGCTGCATCAGGTCGTCGGCATCGACAACGGTTCCTTCGCGGCTCTTCATCTTACCGTTGGGCAGCTCAACCATACCGTAGGAGAAGTGAACCAACTCCTTACCCCACTTGAAGCCCAGGCGGTCGAGCAGGATGGAGAGCACCTGGAAGTGATAGTTTTGCTCATTGCCGACAACATAAATCATCTTGTCTATCGGATAGTCTTTGAAACGCATCTCGGCAGTGCCGATGTCCTGCGTCATATAGACACTGGTGCCGTCGGAACGCAACAGCAGCTTCTGGTCGAGACCCTCATTCGTCAGGTCGGCCCACACGCTGCCATCGTCCTTACGGAAGAAGAGACCTTTCTCAAGACCTTCTTCCACCTTAGCCTTGCCCTTCAGATAGGTCTGGCTCTCGTAATATATCTTATCGAACGACACACCCATCATCTTGTAAGTTTCATCGAAGCCGGCGTAGACCCAGCTGTTCATCGTCTCCCACAGCTGGCGCACCTCTTTGTCGCCCTGCTCCCAGCGTACGAGCATGTCGTGGGCCTCCTTGATGAGGGGTGCCTCTTGCTTGGCCTGCTCTTCGTCCATGCCTTCTGCCACAAGGGCCTTCACTTCTTCACGGTAGTGTTTGTCAAAAGCCACATAGTAGTCGCCAATCAGATGGTCACCTTTCTTTCCGCTCGACTCGGGAGTTTCACCGTTGCCCCACTTCTGCCAGGCCAGCATCGACTTACAGATGTGAATGCCTCGGTCGTTGACGATATTCGTCTTGACGACGCGGTTGCCGTTGGCCTCCATAATCTGTGCCAACGACCAACCCAAGAGGTTGTTGCGCACATGGCCCAGGTGAAGGGGCTTATTGGTGTTAGGCGATGAATATTCAATCATGACGAGAGAGGAACTCTCGTCCACACTCTTATAGCCGAAGGTCGGGTTGGCATCAATGTCGGCCAGAAGCTGCGACCAAGCCTTTGGTGAGACGACAAGGTTAAGAAATCCCTTGACGGCATTGAAGGCGCTGACCGCTTCGCAATGGTCTACCAGATATTGTCCTATCTCCTGGGCTGCAGCCTCGGGAGCCTTGCGTGCCATTTTCACAAAGGGGAAGACGACGAGGGTCAGATGACCTTCAAATTCGCTGCGGGTCTTCTGCAACTGTATCATGTTCTCGGACACGTCCTGTCCGTAGAGTTCTTTGATGGCAGCTCTGACGTTGCTGACGATAGTATTTTCAATATTCATATATTTTAATTAGTAATTAGAAATTAGTAATTATGATAATTCCTCCGGCTTTACTTCTCCAAACAGCGTGGCTGAGGTAGAACCGGTGATATGTACCTTGATGAGATCGCCGACGTGGGCATTGCCCTTATCGAAGACAACCATCTTTCCCTGTTCGGTGCGTCCGCACATCTGTTCGCGGCTGCGCTTGCTGTAGCCTTCTACGAGCACTTCAAAGTCGCGGCCCTCATCACGTTTGTTGGCAATGGCCGACATCTCCGTCTGCAATTGAATGAGTTCGTTCAACCGGCGAATCTTCTCGTCCTCGGGAACGTTGTCGGGAAGATGCTTTGAGGCATAAGTACCGGGCCGTTCGGAATATTTGAACATAAAGGCCGAGTCGTAGCCTACCTCGCGCATCAGACTCAACGACAGATGATGGTCTTCTTCCGTCTCGTCATGATAGCCCACGAAGATGTCGGTTGAGAGCCCACAGTCAGGAATGATGCGCCGGATGGCGGCCACCCGGTCGAGGTACCATTCTCGGGTATATTTTCGGTTCATCAGTTTCAGTATTTTGTCCGACCCAGACTGAACGGGCAGGTGTATCTGCCGGCAAACGTTCGGTTCTTCGGCGATGACATGCAGCGTCTCGTCGCTCATGTCCTTCGGATGACTCGTGGTGAAGCGGATACGCATCTGTGGAGCCTCACGGGCGACAAGGCGGAGGAGTGCGGCAAACGAGATGTCACCGGTCACAGTGGAGGCCTTGTAGCTGTTCACATTCTGTCCCAGCAGCGTCACCTCTTTATATCCTCGATCACGAAGGTCGCGCACCTCACGCAGTATGCTCTCCACGTCGCGGCTTCGCTCACGACCGCGCGTATAAGGCACGATACAGTAGTGGCAGAAGTTGTTACACCCGCGCATGATACTGACATATCCGCTCAGTCGGTTGCCTGCCACACGACGGGGCACGATGTTGCGATAGGTCTCTGTCGTGGAGAGTTCGGTGTTGATGGCCTTTCCTCCAGCTTCCACCTCGAGAATAAGATTGGGCAGGTCGAGATAGGCATCGGGTCCTGCCACCAAGTCGACATGATGGTCGGTGATAAGGTTTTCCTTTACACGCTCAGCCATACAGCCAAGAACCCCGATGATGAGGTCATTTGACGATGTTTTCTTCTTCCTCAGCGCATTCAGTTCAGCCAGCCGATGATAGATTTTATTTTCGGCATTCTCGCGAACGGAGCAAGTATTCAGAAAGACAGCATCAGCCTCTTCTGCCGAGTCGCAAGGCTCATAGCCCGCCATCTGCATGACCGATGCCACAACCTCCGAGTCAGCCACATTCATCTGGCACCCGTAGGTCTCGATATATAGTTTCTTTTCCATTTACGGGTACAAAGTTACGATTAAGCGAGCGCAAAACAAAGAAAACAGAAACTTGTTTATGTTTTTTTATGTTTTGCCGAGCGAGAGTAACTTATCTAAAGTTACGAATAAGTGAGCGCAAAACAAAAAAACAGAAATTTGTTTATGTTTTTTTTAGTTTTGCCAATCCCCCATACTACCAATTTAAGGCGAACACGAATTTCACTAATAACACGAATATATCTCTTTATTCACATATAATTACCATGTAATTAACCATTTATTATTGGCTCCCGTTGGTCGCTGACCTTCTCCGTGTTAGTTTGGGTTTATGACGAACACGAATAATTGAAAAGGTGAATAATTGAAAAGTAAACGAGTTGACAAGTTATTTGTGTTTGATGATTCATATAACTTGTTTACTCGTCAACTCGTTAACTTGTCAACTAAAATAATTAATGGTCAATTACATGGTAATTACATGTTAAAAACCTAACCCCAAAAAACGACCAAACGACCAAATGACCAAAAAGTTGAACAACTTTTAGTGGAAACAAGCCTTCGATGCGTCATTATTTATATAAAACCGTACTTGTTAGCTTCTTTTAGAAGACTATACTCAATATAAAAAACTGTTTTGACAGACCAAATAAGCAGCAAATAAAAATAAATAATGAAAAGAATGGAAAAAAGAAAACCACTGCTGATGAAGGGACTCATGATAGTCCTCACATTGGCCTTCGGCATGACCTCGTGCAACGATGACGACGAGAAGAAGGGTACGCCCTACAACCCGTCGCTTCCTGTTGTCATCGAGTCGTTTGCCCCGACTGAAGGTATGCTTTCCACACAAGTCATCATTTCCGGCAGCAATTTCGGTACTGACAAGGAAAACCTTCATGTGTTCTTCAACGACAAGGAGGCACCCATTATCTCCTCGTCGGGTAACAAAATCCTTGTCCTTGCACCGAAACTCCCAGGAAAGTATGTCAACGGCGAACTGGACAACAACTGTCAGATTCGCGTCGTCGTTGGCGACAAGGAGGCTACAGCGAAGGAAACCTTCCTCTATAACGTGCAGACCATCGTCACCACAGTGGTGGGCGGCGACAAGAGTGCCACCAGCTATCCTCTTGGCGGCGAAAACCTTGCCGAGGTGCAGTTTAATAATAAAATGGAGCGAAATCTAGTCATAGACTCTGAGAACAACATCTATTTCATTATGGATGTCGGCACCAGCGACCCCTACTCCGTCTATGTCATCAATGAGGCAAGTGGAAAGATACGTCTGCTCGACAGTGACCTCTCCTCGTTCCTTACAACCTATTTCCTGGCCTACGACCCCGTGGGCGACCGCTGCTACCGCACCGCCACCAACATCGGTTTCAACGAGACCTACTACTACGACCGCTTCAACGACTTTGCCCAGACAAGAAGCTTCACCCTGTCGTGGGTAAAGGACGACGGCATCAACGACCAGCCTGAAATAGACGGTTGGAACGCCTTCAGCTGTAAGCACAGTATGGCCTATAGACCCTCTGACGGCTGTTGGTATATGCGTGTCGACCAGGGTTATTTTGCAAAAATCAATCCCACGACAGGTCAGGTTACTGATATCTCGGGCCGTTACGACCGTCGCCACGACAACCACGGCTCTGGCTTTGCAGGTACCGACGGCGAATGCGACGGCATGGCCTTCGACCCCACTGACGACACTAAGCTATACTTCTCGATGACAGGGCTCAATGCCATCTTGCTCTATGACTTCGAGACCGAGATACTCAGCGTCTATGCCGGTTCGAACACCAGGCAGGCAGGCTATCTCGACGGCCGCTGCAACGAAGCCCTCTTCAACAGTCCTCGACAGATTGCCATCGACAACGAACGCAACATGTATATCGCCGACTACGACAACAACTGCATCCGCAAGATTGTCATGGAGACCGGTTACGTCTCGACACTGGCAGGCACTCCCCAGAAACCCGGCTATACGAATGGTACGGGTGACATTGCACAGTTCGACCATCCCTATGGGCTCGTACTCTCAAAAGACGGTGCCATCTATGTCGGCGACTCTGAAAACCGTGCCATCCGACGCATCGCTATTGAATAAAAAGAAACAATACTAAAATTATATATTTATATGAATCGATTCATCAGCCTATTGTTTGCGCTGCTCTGCTTTGCGCCTCTTGCAAATGCGCAGGACGAGAAAGCCATCATGCTGCGAGGAACCGTCTATGACGAGACAAACTCACCCATACCTGGTGCCAGCGTCTATGTGAAAGACCAACCCGGCGTTGGTACCGTCACCAACATCGACGGTCAATTCCAGCTGAAGGTAAAACGATATGACATCGTCGTCACTTCGTTCCTCGGCTACAAAAACGTAGAAACCCGCATCACTAGCGACAACCCGCAACCGCTCACCGTCAACCTCGAACCCGACAACAACGACATCGAAGAAGTCGTCGTCGTCGGACAAGGTACGCAGCGAAAAATAAGTGTCGCCGGTGCCATTTCTACCATCGACCCGAAAGAACTCGAAGTACCCTCAACCAACATACAGAACACCCTGGCGGGCCGAGTGCCGGGCATCATCGCCGTACAACGTTCAGGTGAGCCTGGAAAGAACATCTCTGAATTCTGGGTACGCGGTATCGGTACCTTTGGCTACAACTCCGGAGCCCTCGTACTCATCGACGGTATCGAGGGAACGCTCAGTTCCATCGACGCTGCCGACATTGAGTCGTTCTCCGTACTGAAAGATGCTGCCGCAACAGCCATCTACGGTAACCGAGGTGCCAACGGCGTTGTCATCATCACCACAAAGCATGGTTCCGAAAACAAACTCGTCGTCAAAGGCCGCGCCAACTTCACCCTTTCCCAACTGAAGAACATGCCTGAGTTCGTGGGCGGCTACGACTATGCCACCCTTGCCAACGAAGCCGCTGCCGCTTCGGGCATGGAGCCTATCTACAACCAGACCGAACTCGACATCATCAAGTATGGACTCGACCCAGACCTCTATCCCGATGTCGACTGGCGCGATGCCATCCTCAACAACACCTCGCTGCAGCGAACCTACTACGTCAGCGCACAGGGCGGCAGCTCTATCGCACGCTACTTCGCCTCGCTCGGCATGTCCAACGAATCGTCGGCCTACAAGGCTTCCGACGACTCGAAGTATAACAAGGGCGTAGGCTACAACACCTACAACTACCGTCTCAATCTCGACATCGACCTGACGAAGACCACAAAGGTCTATATCGGAGCCACCGGCTTCATGTCGGTCAACATGCGGCCGTCGATGGGCAGCAGCGCCCTCAGCACCAGTCTCACCGACTGGCTGTGGAGCGCACAGGCCAAGACTACTCCGCTGAAATATCCGCTTCGCTACTCCAACGGCTATCTGCCTGCCGTAGGCGACGGTGACCAGACTTCGCCCTATGTCCTGCTCAACTACACCGGCAATGCCAAGGACCGCAACAGCGACAACCTCGTCACCATGAGCATCACACAAGACCTCTCGATGATTACGAAGGGCTTGAACTTCAAGCTGCAAGGCACCTATAACAACAAAGGTAACTTCCGCGAGATGCGCTTCAAGATGCCGGCTCTCTACATCGCCACCGGCCGCACCGCCGACGGAGCCCTCCGACTGGCACAGCGCGTCAACGAGACACCGATGTACTACACCAGCACCTCCTGGTGGTGGCGCAAGCTCCTTCTCGACGCCACCCTCAACTACGACCGCGCCTTCGGCGTGCACCGCGTGGGAGGACTCCTCTACTATCGCATGGAAGACTCCGTCGGCTCTGGAGCCGCAAGCAGCATGGATGCCATACCACGCCGCTACCAAAGCCTCTCCGGACGCTTCACCTATGGCTTCCAGGATACCTACTTCGCCGACATCAACTTCGGCTATACTGGTTCGGAGAACTTCCAGCCCGGCAAGCAGTACGGCTTCTTCCCCGCTGCAGCCCTGGCATGGGTGCCCACGCAGTATAAGTTCATGAAGGAAAAGCTGCCCTGGCTCTCCTTCCTGAAGTTCCGCGGCTCCTACGGACTCGTCGGTAACGACCAAATCTCCTCACGCCGCTATCCCTACCTCACGCTCATCAGCCAGAGTGATGCCGCAATAGGCCGCTGGGGCGGACTGGGAACTATCAACGAGTCGCAGGTCGGTGCCGACAACCTCGAGTGGGAAAAGGCCAAGAAGTTCGACCTCGGTCTCGACCTGCACCTCTTCGACGAGGCTTTCTCGATGACCGTTGACTACTTCCTCGACCGCCGCGACAACATCTTCCAGCAACGCACGCAGATTCCCGACTACGTCGGAGCCATCCAGATGCCTTATGGTAACGTGGGTTCGATGAAGAGCTGGGGTGGTGACGGCAACTTCACCTTCAAGCACTCCTTCGGCAAAGACTGGCATCTGACCCTGCGCGGTAACTTCACGCTGGCCAAGAACAAAATTGAAAACTGGGAACAGGCCGAACAACCTTACCCCTACCTGCGTCAGGCAGGCTACGGCAACAACGTCCAGCGCGGGTACATCGCCCTCGGACTCTTCAAGGACGAACAAGACATCGAGATGAGTCCCTCGCAGTTCGGTAATGTGCGCCCGGGCGATATTAAATATAAAGATGTGAACGGCGACGGACGCATCACTTCCGACGATAAGGTGCCCCTCTTCGCCAATGCCGACTCACCACAGATGATGTATGGCTTCGGCGGTGAACTTACCTACAAGAACTTCACGCTGAATGTCCTCCTCAAAGGCACCGGCACCAACAAGTTCCTCTATGGTGGTCGTGATGGAAACAGGTTCGACGGCTATATCGCCTTCAACCAAGGTCCCGTCGGAAATGTCATCAAGACGGCTGCCGATCCTGCCAACCGATGGATTTCGGCAGAATACAGCGGAGACCCCTCGACAGAGAACCCCAACGCACGGTTCCCACGACTCTACTACGGCTATAACACCAACAACGACCAGCCGTCGACATTCTGGATGGGTAACGCTCGCTACCTCCGACTGCAAGAGGTCAGCCTAAACTACCGAATGAAGAACACATTCCTGCAGAATTCACTCGCCATCAGATATGTCGACATCATGCTCATGGCCGAGAACCTGCACGTCTGGAACTCTGTGAAGATATTCGATCCTGAGCAGGCACGCGACTGCGGACAGGTCTATCCTATCCCCGCCCGCTACTCACTGCAACTCTACTTCACCTTCTAAGGAATGAATCAATGGAAAAAGTATTAATAGTTAGAGAGAATATGAAGAAGAACATCAAATATCTGCTCCTGCTGCTGGTCTCGCCACTGGCTTTCACGGCCTGTGACTACCTGAATGTGGACGAATACTTCGAAGACACTTTCAAGGAAGACTCTATCTTCTCCAGCGAGACCCACGTCAAGCAATACTACAACGGTGCCGTAAACATGTTGCCCAACGAGGCTGAAATCTACGAGCACAACTATGCCGACTGTGCCCTGCCGGGCATTACGGGTTCCGACGAGGCTGTGGCTCCCGACTACACATGGGGCGGCCTGGCTCCTATCCGCTATGCCGGCACGATGCTCACAATGGACGAAATCACCTTTACCAGCGGTGAGTTCAACATCTGGGGCAGCTGCTATAAGGTCATCCGCAAGTGCAACACCATGCTGTCGCGACTCAACGAAGTGCCGATGAACACCTTCGACAAGATAGAGTTCCGTGCACAGGTGCGCTTCCTGAGAGCATACGCCTACTTCTGGCTCTTCCGCAACTACGGCCCTGTGCTGCTGTTGGGTGACGAGGTGATGGAGGTGAACGGCGAGGCATCCATCTATCGCCGCTACCGCGCTACATTAGAAGAAACGGTAGACTACATCTGCTCGGAGCTTGAAACAGCCGCTGCCGACCTGCCGCTGAAGAACTCATCCGACATGGTCTATGCACCTACCCGTGGCGCCGCACTGGCACTGGTGGCTCGCATTCGTCTGCAGGCTGCCAGCCCACTGTTCAACGGTGGCGATGTGGCACGCCGTTACTACAGCAACTTCAAGCGTTCGTCCGACGGAGTCAACTACATCCCTCAGGAATACGACGAAAGCAAATGGGCGCAGGCTGCCGCTGCCGCCAAACGGGTGATGGACATGAATGTCTATAGCCTCTATACCTTCGAAGATGAGGGCGAATATGCCTCTAAGTTTCTGCCGGCCGACGTAAAGAACTATCCCGAAGGTCCCGGCGGCATCGATCCCTACCGTTCGTATATCGACCAGTTCAATGGTGAGGCTTTGGCTTATACCAATCCTGAACTCATCTGGGGTACCGACCGCAATGTGGGAGGTTACGCCGGCAACTGCTTCCCATTGCAGTATGGCGGCAACGGAACCGTCAGCGTACCGCAGCGAATGGTCGACATGTACTATATGGTTGACGGTCGCGAAACCAACAATGCCAGCTCACAGTATCCTTATGAAAACCGTCCTTACGACAACAACTGTGTGACGACAGCCGACAAGATTATCTCGCCTGACAACTACATTCTGAAGTCGGGAACCTTCAAAGCCTACGACAACCGCGAACCGCGCTTCTATGCCAACATCGCCTTCTCTCACTCTTATTGGTTCATGAACTCATGCACCGAGACAAATAAGAAGAATGTAACCGCCGACTATTTCAGCGGAGGTAACAGCGGTAAGTCACGCGCCGCCTACTCGGGAGTCTATTATGTCACGGGCTACAGCTGCCGTAAGTGGGTGCATCCGCGTGATGCCCGCACCGGCTCGGGTGCCCTCGTCGTACCGAAGGTTTATCCTATTCTGCGTTATGCCGAAGTATTGCTCAACTATGCCGAGGCACTGAACAACCTGAATGGCAGCTATACCATTGACGGAAAAACTTACACCCGCGACACCGAGGAGATAGCAAAAGCCTTCAACCTGGTTCGCTATCGTGCAGGTCTGCCGGGACTGACAGAAGCCGAACTCGCCGACCCGGAGAAGGTTCAGGAACTCATCGTTCGTGAACGTTGTGTAGAATTCTTCCACGAAGGGCTGCGCTTCTACGACATCCGCCGTTGGGGCATCGTTGAAGACCTGGAGCGCGAACCGCTGACAGGCTGCAACACCGATGCTACCCAGTGGGCAGGCTTCTATGCGCCCACCATCATCCAGTATGCCAGCATCCGCGAGCGCACCTTCAACTCGAAGATGATACTCCTGCCAATCCAAAAGGATGAACTCCGTAAGGTTCCCACACTCGACCAGAACCCCGGATGGGACAAATAACAATGAGCAATGAGTAATTATAAATTAGTAATTATGAATAAAGTTATGATAAATATGATGAAAGGTCTGGCTTGCGGATGTATTCTGCTGTCTGTAGCTGCCTGTGGCGAGAAAGAATTCTACGACGATGAGCAGTATCGTAAGGAATGCTATATCGTCAGCAACGACGACAACATCTTCGGACAGGAATATACGTTTGGCGAAAACTCCGTCGGCTACCTCTCTATCTATGCCTCCGGTTCCACACCGGTGGACAAGGACGTGACCGTTACGCTGCGTCCTGCCGAAGACTTGCTGAAAGCCTACAACCAGCGAGTCAATGGCACGTCGTATGCCAACTATGCCGAAATACTTCCTGAGTCGTGCTATACGATGCCCGAAGGATGGTCGGTGACGGTGACATCAAAGAATAGCTACACCCTGTTTCCTATCAGTGTCAACATCGACCAGTTGAACACTTCGAAGACATACTACCTGCCGCTCGAGATAGCCAGCGTCAGCGACTATCAGTATTCGGCAACGAAGAACTATGTCCTGTTCCGCATCTATATGAAGAATGCCTATGCCACGACAAAGACCGACACCTACTATCAGATGTATGGTACGACTATTGACCTTGTCAACAACGGAACCACCTTCGAGCAGATTGACCCGGCAGCCGTGCCGACGGTGTTCAACGCTACCAAGCGCATGACGCCTGTTTCGGAAAATGCCGTGAGCATCATTCCTGGTGCTTCGCAGACTTCTTCTGATACCGAACAGCGTTATGTAAAAATGACGGTCACGGACGAAATCTATCAGAATCCTATCCTCGGCGACGACGGACTGCCCACAGGAAAGACCATTCCCGTGCAGGTAGTGAAGGTAGAACCGAAAAACGAAGGCAGCACCTGCGTGCAGGTCACAAAGGCTTTTGACAGTGTGACAGGCGAAGAACTGGTATCATACTTCAATCCTGCCGACAAGACCTTTGTCCTTAACTATTGCTATCGTATGCCCACCGAACGCTCGGGCAGCAATGAACTTTGGCACAAGGTACGCGAGGAAATGTCGAGAATGAATTAAAAAAGTGAAAAGTGAAAAATGAATAATCCTATGAAAAAGCTTTTATTCTTCTTCATCTGCATCTGTGGATGCTGGGGACTCTTCTCCTGTGACGACTACGACATCATCGAGTCGGAAAACGATGAGAACATGCAGGTAAACCCCGAACGGCAGGGAGCCACCCCACCCACTATCGATGCCGACTGGCAATTGGAACTGATTCCCGATGTAGGCCGCCAGGCTGACAATCTCTTTGTCTATAAAGACCAGAAGTATAACCGGATGTTCAGCCGCACACAAGGTTGGAACGGCGGCATCGGAGGCATATCCACTCTGCTGCCCGACGGCAGCATCCTGTGGGCTTTCAACGACAGCTATTTTGGTGTTGTCGACGCAGCCGACCGCGCCAGGGTCAGCGGAAACATGCCGCAGAACGCCCTGCTCATACAACGGGCCACAAACGGCAAGCTGGGCGAGACCTCCGACGACCTTATCTCGCTGGCTGACTATGTAGAGTGGAGCGATGCCGCCTCAGGCAAATACCTATGGGGACGGACTTACATGAGGCATCCCAACGCCAACAAAAACGACGAACAGATTGCCAACGGCGAAATAGACACCGGCCGTGCCTATTGTGTCGGTGCTGCCACGACCGTAACCGGAAAGCTTCAGATTATTTGGGAAGGCATGACAACGTTGAACGGACTCATCGACGGAATGACGCTGACCACCCACAGTCTCGACGGAGCCATACCCACCCATCGCTACAATGCACAGCTGAACGACTATCTGCCCCAGTCAGGCGACTTCCTCTGTCAGGAAAGCAAGACGGAATACTTGGTGAAAGGCGGCACATTCTTCGGACAGGCTCTTTGCAACGGCAATGACGGCCATCTATATCTCTATGCTGCCAAAAGCAACAATATCTATGTGGCACGAACGAAGACACTGGACCTCGGCAGCCAATGGGAGTACTACATCCGTAATGCAGAGACAGGCATCATGGAATGGCAGGAAACCTTCCCGACTAATGTCGAGCTGACACGTTCGAGCATCATCGACAACGGATATGTGGCCATACAGCCCACCATCTTCTTTGATGACGGCATCTACTATATGGTGGCACAGGGTGGAACCAACTCCACGGAAGTCTATGTCTACACAGCAGCGTCTCCCGTAGGACCCTTCACCAACCAGAAGTTGCTCTTCAATCTGCCTTCGTTCATCGACAAAGTGGGCATCACCACCTACAGTACTATCAGCCAGGTGAACACCCATCCCGCCCTGTCGCGCAACGGTGAACTCGTCATCTCGGCTTGCACCAAAGCCAACGCCACAGCCGACAACTTCACCTATGCCGGTTCGGCTGACTTTACCAGACCTTACTTCTTCCGCATCTTTAATTGGAAGGAAGTGTATAAATAAAGCACAGAACCCTTTCAGACGAAGAATACAACTCTTTCAGACGAAGCATAGCATCGTGAAAGTAAATTAACTGAATTTGGTCACCAATTCAACTGAATTTACTTTCACGATACTTACCTTTTGCCTGTTACAACCATTGTATCAATTATTCGTGTTCGTCTTAAATTGGTCGTTTGGGAGGATTGGCAAAACATAAAAAACGATTTTGTCCGCTTAAGGACAAAATCTTCAGAACAAGTTTCTGTTTTCTTTGTTTTGCGCTCGCTTATTAAATAAAATTCTCACGCTCGGAAAAATAAATGAATTTATTTTCCTCACTTAATCAAATTTTTCGTAACTTTAGATAAGTTACTCTCGCTCGGCAAAACATAAAAAAACATAAACAAATTTCTGTTTTCTTTGTTTTGCGCTCGCTTATTGAATAAAATTCTCACGCTCGGAAAAATAAATGAATTTATTTTCCTCACTTAATCAAATTTTTCGTAACTTTGCAGGCTCAATCATTTTCATCTTAATAATAAAACAACAAGATATGGCTTACTTATTCACATCAGAATCAGTTTCAGAAGGACATCCCGACAAAGTGAGCGACCAGATCAGCGACGCCCTGCTCGACCAGTTCCTGGCCTACGACGACAAGGCGCGTACGGCCATCGAGACTTTTGTCACTACGGGTCAGGTGGTCATCATGGGCGAAGTGCGGTCGGAAGCCTACATCGACTTGGCGACGATTGCCCGTCGCACCATCAATAAAATAGGATATACGAAGTCGGAATATATGTTCGACGGAAACTCATGCGGCATCCTCACCGCTATTCACGAACAGAGCGGCGACATCAACCGCGGTGTCGACCGTGAAGACGAAGATGAGCAGGGTGCCGGCGACCAAGGCATGATGTTCGGCTATGCTACGAACGAAACGGAAGACTATATGCCCGTGTCGCTCTACCTGTCGCACCTCTTGGTGAAGGTGCTGGCCGACATCCGCCGGGAAGGTAAGGTGATGACCTACCTTCGTCCCGACTCAAAGAGCCAGGTGACCGTTGAATACAGCGATGACGACGTACCCCGGCGCATCCATACCATCGTCGTCTCGACGCAGCACGACGAGTTCGACAGCGATGACGAACGGATGTTGCAGCAGATACGCCACGATGTCATCAACATTCTCATTCCGCGCGTAAAAGCCGAATGCGGCGAAAAAGTGCTGGCACTGTTCAACGACGACATCATCTATCATGTCAACCCAACGGGAAAGTTTGTCATCGGAGGACCTCACGGCGACACTGGACTGACAGGCCGCAAAATCATCGTCGACACCTATGGAGGAAAGGGAGCCCACGGCGGCGGTTCCTTCTCAGGTAAGGACTCGTCGAAAGTCGACCGCTCGGCAGCCTATGCCGCCCGCTATATCGCAAAGAACATGGTGGCAGCAGGCGTCAGCGACGAGATGCTGGTGCAGGTGAGCTATGCCATCGGCGTGGCACGACCCGTCAACATCTATGTCAACACCTACGGTCGCAGCCATGTCAACATGACCGACGGCGAGATAGCCCGAAAGATAGAAGAGCTGTTCGACCTGCGGCCGAAAGCCATCGAGCGCACACTGAAACTGCGCCAGCCGATGTATCTCGAGACCGCTGCCTATGGCCACATGGGTCGCAAGAACGAGGTAGTGCGCAAGACATTCACCAGCCACTATCATCCCACCCGAGAAATCGACGTGGAACTCTTCACATGGGAGAAACTCGACCGAGTGGACGACATCAGACGCGCATTTATGAACAGTTGACTTTGTCAATTGAGAATTAAGAATTGATAGTTCGTCAACGTCCGAGCCGACAAGTCAACATTCAAAACCCCTCACGATGTTGCATCAGAACGATACGCTTTTCCAAAGCAGTTTTGAGGCGGTCGACAGCCAACAGGTTGTGAAGCCTCATAAGCTGACACCCGCCGAAGTGCTCAGCTGGATGCCCCGTGATGCCACACCGGCCCAGCTGGACTCGGTCATACAACATTACTTCAAACCAGGAGAAATACATTGGAGCGAACAGCCCGAGACGCTGCGACTGCCCGGTCAGGAGTGGGAAAAGACTTTCTACGACCTCATCAAGTCGGAGAACTACCGCGACATCTACATCGCTAAGACACATTTTGAACATGCCGAAGTGGAGGCCAAACGTACCGGTCGCGCCGGCGACCCCGTGCCCTATACCATTGCCGGCGACAACATCATGACCGGTCTGCTGCTGGCCTGTTTCATCCTGGCACTGATTTCCTTTCAGAAGTCGCGGCGGATGATAGAGCGACAGCTGAAATACTTCTTCTTCGTCGAGCGGGCAGGAAAGACGACCTCTATCACAGAAACCTCGTCGGAACTGCGCTCCCAGTTCTTCATGGGACTGCAGACGTGCCTCCTCGTCGGCATCATCTACTTCTTTTATGTTCAACACTATGTGGCCGACCTCTTCGTCATCGAACCCTATCAGGTGATAGGGGTGTTGACGGCGGTCACGATACTATACTTTGCGGTCAAAGCCCTCCTCTATGCACTCGTCAACTGGACCTTCTTCGATAGTAAAAAAAATGAACAATGGATGAAGTCTTTCCTCTTCCTGACAGCTGCCGAAGGTGTGGTGCTTTTTCCCCTCGTCATGTTGCAGGCATACTTCAATCTATCGGTCCGAACAGCATGTATTTATGCCATATTGGTAGTGTTTTTGTTTAAAATTCTTGCTATTTGTAAGTATTACCTCATATTTTTCCGACAAAAAAAGGGTTTTCTCCAAATTATTTTGTACCTTTGTGCGCTCGAAATCGTGCCCTTGGCTTTACTTTTCGGAGTTTTAGAGCTGGTGGTCAATAATTTGAAAATAATTTTTTAGGACAAAATACTATTTGATGATTAAGAAGATTTTGGTTTCACAACCTCAGCCTACGAGTGAGAAGTCACCGTACTATGACCTTGAGTCAGAGTTTAAGGTTCAATGTGTCTTCCGACCCTTTGTCAAAGTGGAAGGCCTCAGTGCCAAGGAATTTCGCCAACAGAAAGTAAGCATTCTTGACTATTCAGCCATTGTCTTTACTTCGCGTCATGCCATCGATCATTTCTTCACCATAGCCAAAGAGATGATGATAACGATTCCCGAGACGATGAAGTATTTCTGTGTCACCGAAACGGTTTCGCTTTACATACAGAAATATGTGCAATACCGCAAGCGCAAGGTTTTCTATGGTACCACCGGAAAGGTGCAGGACCTTGTGCCCGTGATGGTCAAGCACAAGAGTGAAAAATACCTTGTCCCCATGAGCAGCGTCCACACTGACGAACTGAAGAACCTGCTCGACGAGCGCAAGCTCAACCACACCGAGTGCGTCATGTATCGTACCGTCAGCAACGACCTGACCAAGGAAGAAGTGAAGAGCTTCGACTACGATATGCTCGTCTTCTTCAGCCCCTCCGGCATACAGTCGCTGCTGAAGAACTTCCCGAAGTTCAAGCAGAAAGACATATGTATCGCTGCCTTCGGACCTTCCACCTGCAAGGCTGTCACCGATGCCGGACTGCGACTCGACATCGAGGCTCCCACAGCCAACCATCCTTCCATGCCCAGTGCACTGAAGGCTTGGCTCAAGGAGAACCAAAAGGAAGAACCTGTCAAGAAAGCCCCTGCCGCAACGGCCAAGAAGGCATCAACAACAGCAGCTAAGAAGGCATCAACAACCAAAAAAACCTCAACAGCCAAGAAAACGGCAACGCCTAAGAAGGCCACGACGGCGAAGGTCGCTGCTGCCAAGAAAACCACAACGGCCCAGAAGGCCACGACAAAGGCCGTCAAGAAGACCACCAAGAAGGTTGCTTCCTGATGATGATGCCACTCACCCTCCCCAAGGAAGAGCGGCTCTGCAGTAAGAAACTCATAGAGCAACTCTTCGCCAGCGCCAAAAGCCATTCCGCTACGGCGTTCCCCCTGCGGGCTGTGGCTCTGCCGGCAGAGGGCGTTGTCGAGGGTGTTGCCGTACAGGTTATGGTGAGTGTTCCCAAGCGATACTTCAAGCGTGCCGTCCATCGCAACCGCATCAAAAGACAGGTGCGAGAAGCCTATCGTAAAAACAAACACCTCGTCGTACAACCGATGGAGAGTCGCCATCCAGGAGAAACACTCTGCATGGCCTTCGTGTGGATAGATGCCAAAGAGCACTCCACCGAATGGGTGGAACGGAAAGTGGTACAGCTACTCACGCGAATAGGAGAGAAGCTATGAGAACGTTTTTCAACACCCTTCGTCGTATTCTTCGGAAGTTGTTCTCGTGGTTGTTGCTATTGCCCATCCTCTTCTATCAGCGGTGCATCAGCCCCTTCACACCACCCTCCTGCCGCTTCACCCCAACGTGTTCCGAGTATGCCCGACAGGCCATCGTCAAACATGGACCTCTGAAAGGCTCGTGGCTCGCCCTGCGCCGTATCCTCCGGTGTCATCCCTGGGGCGGTTCCGGCTATGACCCGGTGCCGTAGGTCTCCCCATAAGCCCCATAGGTTTCATAGGCCCCATAAATCCAATAAGCCCCAAAACAATAAGAAAGATATGAGAAAGAATTTTGTTGAAGAACTGCGTTGGCGCGGAATGCTCGCACAGATAATGCCGGGCACCGAAGAACTGCTGCAACGCGAAATGGTAACAGCCTATCTCGGCACTGACCCCACAGCCGACAGCCTCCACATCGGTCACCTTTGTGGCATCATGATGCTGCGCCACCTGCAGCGCTGCGGCCACCGGCCTGTCATCCTCGTCGGCGGTGCCACGGGAATGATTGGTGACCCCAGCGGAAAGTCACAGGAGCGTAATCTCCTCAACGACGAAACCCTGCGCCACAACCAAGAGTGCATAAAGGCTCAGGTAGCCAAATTCCTCGACTTCGACAGTCAGGAGGACAATGCCGCCCTGATGGTGAACAACTACGACTGGATGAAGAATTTCACCTTCCTCGACTTTGCCCGCGAGGTGGGTAAGCATATCACCGTCAACTACATGATGGCCAAAGAGTCTGTGCAGCAACGACTCAACGGTACGGCACGCGACGGACTCTCTTTCACCGAGTTCACCTATCAGCTGCTGCAAGGCTACGACTTCCTGTACCTCTATCAGCACTACGGTGTGAAGCTTCAGCTCGGTGGCAACGACCAGTGGGGCAACATGACCACAGGAACGGAGCTCATCCGACGCACCCTCGGCAATGAAGTCGAAACCTTCGCGCTAACCTGCCCCCTCATCACCAAGGCCGACGGAAAGAAGTTCGGAAAGACCGAGTCGGGCAACGTTTGGCTCGACCGCAACCGCACCACTCCCTATGCCTTCTATCAGTTCTGGCTTAACGTCAGCGACGACGATGCCGAGCGCTATATCAAAATCTTTACGTCGCTCGACAAACCCACCATCGATGCCCTCATCGAAGAGCATCGTCAGGACCCGGGACGACGCATCCTCCAGAAGCGACTCGCCGAGGAAGTCACCGTCATGGTGCACTCCCGCGAGGACCTCGAAATGGCACAGGAAGCCTCTAACATTCTCTTCGGTAAAGCCACCAAAGAGAGCCTGCTCCGACTCGACGAGCAGACACTGCTCGATGTCTTCGACGGCGTGCCACACTATACCCTCGACAAGAGTGAGCTCGGACAGCCCGCTATCGAACTCTTCACACGTCCCGATGTGCCCGTCTTCCCCTCGAAGGGTGAGATGCGCAAAATGGTGCAGGGTGGCGGTGTATCGCTGAACAAGGAGAAACTCGATGACCAGCAGCGGCCCGTCACTGCCGACGACCTCATCGACGGCAAATACCTCCTCGTGCAGCGCGGAAAGAAAAACTATTTCCTCATCACGATTAAATGATAAATGAAAAATGAGGAATGAGCAATGAGGAATGAGGAATGAAAAACGAGCAATCAGAAAGAGTGACCACTCCCCTCTCCCCACGGAGTTTCAGCTCCTCGGTAAACGAAGGGACAAGAGAGAAGTTGGTCGGAGGTGAGGCTTCTCTCTCTTTCGGGCAAGGTCTGATTCCTGCCATCGTACAGGATGCCGACACCCGAAAGGTGTTGATGCTGGGATATATGAACCGTGAAGCCTATGAGCTGACGCTGCAGAAAGGCCTTGTCACCTTCTGGAGCCGTTCGCGGCAGTGCCTATGGACAAAAGGCGAGACATCGGGCAACCTGCTCCACCTCGTCAGCATCTCGGCCGATTGCGACGGTGACACCCTGCTCGTACTGGCACGTCCCGACGGACCCGTCTGTCACACTGGCACCGACACCTGTTGGGGCGACGCCAACACCCCACAGCCGCTACAGTTCCTCACGGAGTTGCAAGACTTCATCGACAAGCGGCGCGAAGAGATGCCCGAAGGCAGCTATACCACCAGCCTCTTCCGCGACGGACTGAACCGAATGGCACAGAAGGTGGGTGAAGAAGCCCTCGAAGCCGTCATCGAAGCCGTAGGAGGCACCGACGAACGCTTCATCTATGAGTGCTCCGACCTCTTCTATCACCTTATCGTCCTCCTTTCGTCAAAACACCTGCGCATCGAAGATGTCGTCGGTGAGCTACGCGAGCGGCACGAACCAGGGTGGCAGAAACACTGAACGGCTCCTGCCCGAGAGGGCGGTGAAAAGGGTTTGGTCTTTTAGAAAAAAGAAAAAAAGTAGGGAAAAAGTTTGGTAGTAGGAAAAAAAACAACTAACTTTGCACCCGATTTAGCGCCTTGAGCGTCGGATTGTCCAATGGTGTAATGGTAGCACAACAGGTTTTGGTTCTGTTTGTGGTGGTTCGAATCCGCCTTGGACAACTTTCGTAAGATGAATGGTTCCGCCCACAGAAGGAGCGGAACCATTTATTTTGCTTCACCCCGTGGGTTCAGCCTTCGAATAAATAGCCGAAGCCCTGGCGCGATACGATGCATGAAGAGTAGGGTCCTATCTTTTTGCGTATGCGCGTGATGTTCACATCGACGGCCCGATGGGTCACGACGACATCGCCCGGCCACATCCTTTCTATGAGTTCCTGTCGGCTGAGCACACGCCCTCTGTTTGTCATCAGCAGTCGAAGCAGTTCATATTCCGTTTTAGTGAGTTCTGCCGTAGTCCCGTCGACGGTGACCGACTTTTGTCTTTGGTCTATTGTAAGCCCTTTGTAGACCAGTTTTTTTGTTGCCTCTTCCGTTCTGCTGCGGCTGAGCACAGCCTTCACCCTTGCCAGCACCTCTCGTGTAGAGAACGGCTTGGTGATGTAGTCGTCAGCCCCGATGCCGAACCCTTTCAGGGTGTCTTCCTCCTTGTCCTTTGCCGTCAGGAAGATGATGGGGATAGCGGCAGTCAGCCTGTCAGCCTTCAGTTGTTCAGCCAGTTCGAAGCCCGACATACCCGGCAGCATCACGTCGAGCAGCAAGAGGTCGAAGGAGGCGATGTCAAGTTTCATGGCTTCCTCCGACGAGTGGCAGGCCGTGGCGGCATGACCGTCAGCATTAAGGTTATAGAGCAGGATGTCGCACAAGTCTCGTTCGTCGTCAATGACAAGTATTTTTTTCTGTTTCACAGCTGGATACATGTTATTTTGCTTTACTTTCCGAATTTAGCCTCAACGACGTTGATGACATAGTCGCCCAGTCGTTCCAGTTCGCTTACCATGTCGCCGAATATAGAGCCGAGCGAATAGTCGTATTTGTGTTCGTCGACAGCAATGATATTATTTTTCTTTAGGTGGTCGCGCATGGAGTTGATGTCGTTTTCTATCCGTAGGGACTCCTGAAGGTTCTGTTGTTTGCGCTGCTCGCTCAGTACGGTGCACATCTGTTCGAGGGCATCGTCGCAGAGTTTCATCATTGCCGTCAAGGCTTCTTTCTGTTGGGGTGTGAAAGTAAGTCCGCTTTGTTCGCGTCGGTTGAGGATATGAGCCAGGTTATAGCAGGCATCGCCGACTGATTCCAGTTCGCCCACCTCGCGCATCATCTGGCGTATCTTCTCCTTAGAATCGTCGCTCAGGTGGTCGTCGCTCAGTTGTTCTATGTATTGGGCAATCTCCAGTTCCATGCGGTCGGTGATGTCCTCTTCATGTTCTATCATTCGGAAGCAATCAGCAAACCGCTTCTCGTTCTCCTCTGCCAACAGTTCCTTCACCATGCCGAACATCCTCTTTACCCCCTCGGCAAAGCGCACCGTTTCTTTCTGAGCCTGCAGGATAGATATTTCCGGAGTCTGGACAAGGTTGCCTTGGATATATTTCAGGCGGAACTCCTCGTGCTTAGGCTGCTGCCGGTCAGGCATGAGCCAGCACACGATACGTTCCATCTGCGGCACCAGTCCGATGAGGATGGCGGTGTTCGTCACGTTGAAACATGTATGGAACATGGCCAGTACCATCGGCAGCCGTTCCGTCTGGCCACCCGCCGTCGGGTCGTAGCCCACCAGCCTGCATACCATGTCGACGAAGGGATAGAAGACGATGAGCACCCACATGACGCCGAACACGTTGAACAACAGGTGGGCCAGTGCAGCCCGCCGGGCCTCGGTGCCTTCGCCCAAGGCGGCAAGGTTGGCCGTGGCGGTAGTTCCGATGTTCTCGCCCATGACCAGAGCGATGCCCAGGTAGATAGGCAGCACGCCCGTCGAGCAGAGCAGGATGGTGATGGCCATGACGGCTGCCGATGACTGCACGATGCAGGTGATGAGCGTGCCGATGCCCAGGAATGCCAGGATGGTCAGGTGGCTGTCGACGTTGAACGAGGCAAAGAAGTTGATGGCAGCCTCGTTGTGTTCCAGGTCGAGGGCACGTCCCGCCGTGCTCAGCATCACCAGTGAGAGAAAGAGGAAGGCAATGCCGAAGAGGAAGTCGCCCACATAGCGGTGGCGTTTCTTATAGATAAGTATCATGCCCACGAGGAAGGCCGGGAAGACGACGTTCGTCAGGTCTACCGAGTAGCCCAGCGACATAATCCATGCTGTCAGCGTGGTACCGATGTTGGCACCCATGATGATGGATATGGCCTGAGCCAGCGTCAGCAGACCGGCGCTCACAAAGGATACCGTCATCACCGTCGTTGCCGACGACGACTGCACGGCACAAGTGACAAACATACCCGTGAGCATACCCGCCAGGCGGTTTGTCGTCATCCGGGCGAGGATGTGTCGAAGCTGAGGTCCTGTCATCTTCTGCAGGGCCTCGCTCATCATCCTCATGCCGTAGATGAGCAGACCTAAGGCTCCCAGCACCTGCATTGCAATCATCAGATAATTCTGTTCTGTTTCCATGAGTCTTGGTTTTTGCTGCAAAATTACGTCTTATCAGCCGCACAGCCAAGAAAAAACCATTACGATATGGATACGAAAATATTAAGATTATGTTACAGCGTTTGGTGGTTTGGTAGATTGGTCGTTTAGTCGTTTGGTAGATTAGTGGTTTGGTAGATTAGTGGTTTGGTAGATTAGTGGTTTGGTAGATTGGTCGTTTAGGAAATTGGTCGTTTGGTAGATTAGGGAGATTACCTTGGCAGGTATGTTACTTTCCTAAACGACCAAACGACCAATCTACCAAACGACCAATTACCTTTTCCCTTTTTTACTTTTCATCATGCAGACGATGCCGAGGATGATGAAGGGCACGGAGAGTAGCTGGCCCATGTTGAAGAGCATACCGCTCTCGAAGTCTACCTGGTCGGCCTTCGTGTATTCTATGAAGAAGCGGAAGGTGAAGATATAGGTGAGGCAGAGGCCGAAGTAGAATCCCGTGCCGACGGTGGCTCTCGGCTGTTGTCCGTCGATGGCGGGCTGTTTTTTGTAGTGGTTGTATATAAGGAGCATGATGGTGAAGAGCAGGGCGTAGGCAATGGCCTCGTAGAGCTGTCCTGGATGGCGTGGCAGCTGGTCAACACGTTCGAAGATGAATGCCCAGGGCACGTCGGTGGGTTTTCCGATGATTTCGGAGTTCATGAGGTTGCCAAGTCTGATGAAGCAGGCGGTGATGCCTGTGGCAATGGCGATGTTGTCGAGAACATGCCAGAGGTTCATCTTCGTGCGCCGGCAGTAGAGCCACAGGGCTATCATCAGGCCGAGGGTGCCGCCATGAGAGGCGAGTCCTGCGTAGCCCGTGTAGTGCCAGCCTTCGGCGGTTTTCTTCAAGGGCAGGAGCATCTCCATGAAGTGCTGGAAGCTGCTGAGGTAGTAGCCGGGTTCATAGAACAGGCAGTGGCCGAGGCGTGCGCCTACGAGGATGCCGATGAAGCAGTAGATGAAGAGTGGCTCGAAGAGTTCGTCTTTCACTTTCTGATCTTTGTACAGCCAACGCACGACGAAGTAGGCGCTGACGAGTCCTATGAGCCAGCACATGGAGTACCAGCGCAGGTGGATGAAGCCTAAGCTGAAGGTCTCCTGCGGGTTCCAGATAATGTACATTAATTCATTCATCATAGTTTCGCATTTGCTTTTAGTTGACGAGTTGAAAGTTTTGCATATAACTTGTTTACTTGTCAACTCGTTAACTTGTCAACTATCCCTATTTTTTATACGTTGAAGCGGAAGTGCATGATGTCGCCGTCCTGCACGACGTAGTCTTTTCCTTCGATGCCCATCTTGCCGGCTTCCTTGACGGCGGCTTCAGAGCCGTAGCGGATGTAGTCGTCGTACTTGATGACTTCGGCGCGGATGAAACCTTTCTCGAAGTCGGTGTGGATGACGCCGGCACACTGCGGTGCCTTCCAGCCGCGTTTGTAGGTCCATGCCTTCACCTCCATCTCACCGGCGGTGATGAAGGTCTCGAGGTTGAGCAGGGCGTAGGCTTTCTTGATGAGTCGGTTGACGCCGCTCTCTTCGAGTCCGAGTTCTTCGAGGAAGAGCTGCTTGTCGTCGTAGGACTCGAGTTCGGCGATGTCTTCTTCGGTCTTGGCGGCGATGACCATCATCTCGGCCCCTTCCTCGCGGGCGAGGTCGGCGACGCGGCGTGTCATGGCGTTGCCGTCTTTGGCATCGGCCTCAGCGACATTGCAGACGTAGAGCACGGGCTTGGCAGTGAGCAGGAAGAGGTTGCGGGCGGCATCCTGTTCGTCTTTCGTTTCGAAGGTGACGACGCGGGCGTTCTTTCCCTGGTCGAGGGCTTCTTTATAGGCCCGGAGCACGGTGGCCTCAGTCTTTGCCTCCTTGTTGCCGGCGGCAGCGGCCTTCTCGGTCTTTGCCAGTCGGCCTTCGATGGTCTCGAGGTCTTTCAGCTGCAGTTCGGTGTCGATGATTTCCTTGTCGCGTATGGGGTCGATGGTTCCGTCGACATGGGTGATGTTGTCGTCTTCGAAACAGCGCAGGACATGAATGATGGCATCGGTCTCACGGATGTTGCCGAGGAATTTGTTGCCGAGGCCTTCGCCCTTGGAAGCACCCTTGACGAGTCCTGCAATGTCGACGATTTCGCAGGTGGCGGGCACGATGCGTCCCGGGTGAACGAGTTCAGCCAGTCGTGTGAGTCGCTCGTCGGGTACGGTGATGACGCCGACGTTGGGTTCTATCGTGCAAAACGGAAAGTTGGCTGCCTGTGCCTTTGCACTCGACAGGCAGTTGAACAATGTTGACTTACCCACATTGGGAAGTCCTACTATACCACATTTTAATGACATATAACGTTCTGTTTTTTCTCTACAGACTGCAAAGGTACGAATAAGCGAGTGCAAAACAAAGAAAACAGAAACTTGTTTATGTTTTTTTATGTTTTGCCAAGCGAGAGTACCTTATCTAAAGGTACGAAAAAAACGATTAAGTGAGGAAGAATAAATACATTTATTTT